>CAZRIE010000310.1:0-1515 GCA_964600075.1 uncultured Flavobacteriaceae bacterium | reverse complement strand
AATAAAATAACTAGCCAAAATGGATGATACTACTGTTGTTAAAATGGGTTACGCTATTCAGAATTATTTAGAAAAATCAGATATTAAATCAGCTAAACCTGCCGAATTAATGGAACCGTTGGTAGAACTTGGTTTTTTCGATAAAGACCATAGAAAAGGACTTCCCCTTCGTAAAATATTGAGAGATTTAAATGAGGCTAATAAATTATACTTATTGCCACAAGTACAAAAAGAGTTGAAGACTCAAAACATTTGGAGGAGTTTTCAACCTCTTAAATTCTAGCTACTAACCAATCACCATATCCTAAAATTATGTCAAATAGAAACTTAAAAAAGGTTGTTTTGGAACCCCGAGAGTAGCAAGTGCACAGAAATTTTTATTTCTAAAATTTTGAGCTGTTGCGGCAAGCTACCGAGAATTCTCTGAAAAATTTATTGGCAGACAGTTTCACGTAAATCGCATATTTAAAAAGAATCTAAAAGTTTTGCTTTTTTTGGCGTTGGCCAAGCGGCCGGGAATTGCGTATAAAATAAAATGCCAGAGCATTTTGATTTTATGAAAGCAATAAGCTGTTGGCCGAGCGGCAATTTGACATAATGACAAATTATAGATACAGCTACAAGGTTTGTCGTAGGGTTCTGAAAATTCGAAATTTTCTAAAAAGTTTCTTCTGAGTGGAAAATTTGAAGCTACGTAAATTAAACAGGTTGCTGACCCTGTTAGTAATTCGCTTAAAAGCTAATAATGTGAGGGATATTTTACATAATAGAATTATAGCTTACAGCTAAGGTGTTGAATCAAAACTACTTATATGTCAATCTGTACTATAATTTTTCTTATGTATAATAGAATCATAAAAATTAGAGGTATTTCGGAACTTTTAAAAAAGTGGGATAGGTTGAAAAATTGTTAAACGTCGAACAGTACTTTCAATTAATCGTTCTATTCATTACGCCATTTCGATATGATATATTTACAATTGTTAGACCTTCAGACAACGATATTTATGAAAGTCAACTCTTTACAAATTGCACCTTTTGTTAAGAGTTTAGGTCAGAATGTACTATGACTTTTCTGATGTTAAGTCGAATTATTCTTCTTCGACTTTTTAATTTCCCAAGCCCCAGCGGAAGTCGCACAAACCTTCCACTACAATCCTCCCCCTTCGGACACGCTGCGCCGTTCCGAATGCGAAGTCTTTCCGTTCCAATTTTGCCCGACCCCCTCGGAGCCGCGCAAAAGCCCAAGCGGTGAAAAAACCGCTTGCCCTTTTCTCTCCCTACCCACAAAAAACTTGAACAATTCCATATTTCTTTCATTTTTTCAACACCATATTAGACCGGATAAATCCCTTATCCGTACCCGTTTGAACCTATATGTATCTATATGATTTATGATTTAAATAATTGATTATAAGCTATTTGTATTCAAATATGATTACTTATATTTATCCGTGAAGCGGATAGCAAGTTGTATTCTAAGTTACTTAGAATTGTCTACTTCTTGCGAAGTGT
>CAZRIE010000309.1:0-1536 GCA_964600075.1 uncultured Flavobacteriaceae bacterium | reverse complement strand
TCTCTACAAAAACTTTCTTTTTTGGTTTCTTTTTCTTTTTAGCTTCTGCTTTCTCTTTTTTTGAAGTTTTCTTTTTATTGTCTTTTTTTGGTTTCTTAGGTTTTCTCGGTTTGATTTCCTTTCTGTAAGGTTTTATGACATCTAATGGATAATGCCCTACCGGCTTAACTTCTAAATTATTTGGAAGTGGCTTATCGTAATTAAATGCGGTTTCTTTTTTAATACTACTAAGTGCCCTTTCTTCCGTATCTAAAGTTTGAATGTAGCTTTCTATCTTCGATTTATCAGCATCACTCAATAGCATTAATGTTGGAGGTCTATCGGAATCTACAGGGGCAAGACCAAATTCTTCTGTATTGTTAAAAAAGGCAGAGACTTGAAAAAATTCCTTTTGAGATATAGCATCAAACTTATGGTCATGGCACTTCGCACATTCTACTGTTAAGCCAAGCAAGGCTGTTCCTGCAAGGCCTGCGCGCTCGTTAACATATTCTAAGCGAAATTCTTCTGGTATAGAACCAGCAGAAGCCTCTAAAGGATTCATTCTTAAAAATGAGGTTGCTATTATAGATTTATCATTGGCATCTGGAATTAAATCACCAGCGATTTGTTGTGTAATAAAATCATCGTAGGGCATATTATCTTGAAAAGCCTGAATCAACCAGTCGCGATAAGGCCATGACGTCCGATAGCCATCAAAGGATACACCATGAGAATCAGAATATCGGGCTACATCCATCCATTCTTGAGCCATTCGCTCCGCATAAGCATCAGTTTGAAGGAGACGATCCACCACCTTTTCATAAGCATTTTCGGAAGCGTCATTTAAAAAATCATCGATCTCTTCTATAGCAGGTGGCAAGCCAGTAAGATCCATGGTTACGCGTTTTATAAGATGTTCCTTATCAGCCGCAGTTGTTGGAGCCATGCCAAGTTGTTGTAGCTCATTTTGTATATAATGGTCTATCGTATTGTTACGCTGCCATTCATTATTAAGAACAGGAACTTTTGGCTTGTTTAATGCCAGATAAGACCAATGTTCTTTCCAATCTGATCCTTGATCAATCCATTTAGCAATCATGGCTATTTCTCGGGCTGAAACCGTAAGTTCAGAATTTGGAGGAGGCATTATCAGTTCAGGATCTTTACTGAGAAGGCGATTCATACTTTCGCTTTTACTAATACTTCCCGCATAGAATGCATGATTCCCAGATTCTAAGGTCTTAAAAGCCTCCGATTCTATATCGAGTCGTAGACCCGCTTTTCGTGTTTGGGCATCGGGACCATGGCAGGTATAACAACGGTCTGAAAGAATAGGTTTGATATGAAAATTATAGTCTACATATTCTGGTAAGGACTCATAGGCTAGCTCCACCTCTGGAGTTAATGATCCTGAACAACTATAATTTAAAAGTAAAAAGCATACTAAAGTTCCAAAAAAACGAACTGTATAGGAGTGCGATGTTAGTTTAAAATGTATAATTATCAATGGTTGATTGTCTAATTTTCAACAATATACGAATTAAGGTAGATGTT
>CAZRIE010000308.1:0-1547 GCA_964600075.1 uncultured Flavobacteriaceae bacterium | reverse complement strand
TCATGAGAATAAATTTAGAAGAAAAAGAAAGCATCAAACTACTCGAAAATAATTACATAGGTCAATTAGCCTACTTTTCGGGCGCAAGTCCGTACGTCGTACCCATTACCTATTACTACGACAATACTACGCACAGCATCACCAGTTACTCTTCGGAAGGTCATAAATTGAGTTCCATGCGAAAAAATCCTTCTGTGGCTTTAGGTGTTAGTGAAATTACTTCGGTGGCGAATTGGCAATCGGTACAAGTGCATGGTAGGTTCGAAGAACTAGAGGGTATCGATGCAAAAAAAATGTTACACCAGTTTTCCAAAGGACTAAAAGAGATCTTAAGCCGTACAAAGGGAAAAGAAGCTCACTTCATCAGTGAGTTTTCCGCCAAAATCGAAGCAAAAAAAACACCAGTTGTATTTCGCATAAAAATTGATGAAATCACTGGAAAATCTAGGGAATCTTAAAGCTTCTTTGCATACCCAATGAACATTTTTTTGAATTCCCTAAAATCGGTAGTGAACAATTCCATTTGTTCACCAGTTTTACGGTGCTTTTCACGGTATTCTCCATCGGATAGTCCCTTTTCTCCTTTCATCAAACCTGATAATAATCGTTCATGTTCAATTATATCATCCGCTAAATAATCAAATAGGTTCTCATGTATTTTGTCTAGGTTTTGGAGCGTTTTTCCATACTCCGATTCTTTGGTTTCTTTTCTCCGAAGTAAATCGGTGAAGAATTTTGTTTCATCTTTCCAGAAGGCAATAGTCTCTTACCACTCCCTACTCTCTTGGTGCAGTAAAGCTAGGCCTGCCCCTAAGAATAATGCTGTTTTAGGATTTAAAGTTGTTATTTTAATGGCAAACTATTTTTTTATTTAAGCCTTATATCGATTAAAAAAACTGAGTTGCAGGCTTTTTCGGGCAGTTTCTAAAAGGGTTTCCACTTCCTTAATAGTCCGGTTCTGCATTTTGGCGATTTCCTTTGCGTCAAAATGGTGTTCACTAAAAAGCTCAAAGACGCTGCGCATTGGTTTAGGTAGGTTATGTAGTACCATATTGGTATGCTTTCTTATATTTTCTGCGCCTAGCTCACGATCCAATTGGGCTATAAATTCCTTGGTGTCATCTTCTACAAAAACATGGTTGAGTACATAATCGTTCTTCGGGTATGAAATATCATCAAACTCTTCCAACATGACTAAATCCCCATCCCCGTCGGTACTGAATTTTTCTTCCATGGCATCCCATTCCGGTTTGGAATATTTGTCGATATTATCAAAAAATAAGCTATCGAATTGCTCTTCTACTAAAGCATCTTCCAATAATTCATCTGCCTTTTTGAATAGCCAAAGATGTAAATCTTCTTTGTTGGCAATCTTGTCAAAATGATCATAGGCTTCAATAAACAATTGATCTACAAAATCATCGGCTTTATATCTTCCAATATCGATTTTCTTATTGGTTTGCGCCGCATTCAAGCTTTTTTGAATATACCACTTTACTTCGGGCATCGCTTTTAATAGCAGTGCGTTGAACGCTTTAGTATTGTCT
>CAZRIE010000307.1:0-1574 GCA_964600075.1 uncultured Flavobacteriaceae bacterium | reverse complement strand
TTTTTGCGCATGGCCCAGGCCACTTTTCCTTCGGTTTTAACCAAAAGATTTGGGTATACCCGAATATCCTTCAGAACGGGTTCCCACAATTTCACGGTGAACTCATTCGTGATAGTCAACGGAATCAACCCGTCATTGACCATCTCTAAAATATCATCGTCTTCAAGGAACTCGTCTACGGGCTCAATGTGGACTATCGGTTTTCCTACGCTACGAAGCGAATCATTTAGCGTTACCAAATGTTCGAAATAACTGCTTGAGCGACGAACATGTATTGTATCTCCCAAAATATCTTCCAGGCTTGATAGGGGCGGTACTCCAGGGCCCGAAACAACAAGTTCTCTCCAGTCACTTACAAAAGGTGCGGAGAAATCAATAGTATCTTTGCGTTTATCGGTAATAACAAGGTTTGCTGCTGCAATATCCCCATATCCTTCCTGTAAGGATGGTAATATCCGGTCACGGGTCATCGGGATGAAAATCACCTGAACATATCCAGGGTTCCCTGATTTTTTCCCCAACTGTTGGTTTAACTTCTGTTCAAACAGATTGAGCGCATCATATGTAATCCCACTTCGTTTTATGCCGTCTATGAAATAGCTGGTACGGTTATAGGGCAACAGGGCCCGGATGCGACCACGTTTAATCATACTATCCAAATCGCCTGTCCATTTATCACTGAGACCAAGTACCTCATCCGCAGCATTAAATTCGGGTTCGGCCAAAGACTTTATAGATTCTGTCTTAGAAGAAGTCACTGAAGGCTTAGAAGTCTGATTATCCTTACAGGAGCCCATGCCGGTCAGGAGTATCAGAAAAATGAACAACGTACTACCAGTTTGACTGATAACCTTTGTTTTCATTTTTCTTACTTTGGTCATACGGTGCAAAACTCCTTTAAAATTAACACTAATTTACGCCATTTCCTATAGGGCTAATAGGGTCGAAATTAACAATAATTCGCGCTATTTTGTTTGGACAGGATTCCATTTTAAATAGTGACAAAAAAGGTGATATGTTTACATTTTAGTATAATTTCAATGATATGTTGGCTATTATTTTTGAATTCGGAGGTGGCAGTACGGCCTATGAAGGTATGGGATTGGGCATTCATTTCTAGTAGCAGATAACACAATTGCTCTGGTTTAGCCATTTTATGATAAATGCAATTCCAAATTGGAAAACTACAGAATGTTTAAACCAGCGCATATTTAACGCATTATACTTCCATACCCGCTTTCCGCAAGCCATCCATCACCTGCGCAACCAAGTCTTCCTCTTTTACAAAGCGACTAATTAAGAAAGAAGCTTCACCCTCAAAATTGGGTTTTAATTGCTTTAAATGGACAATATCATTAGCAGCTTCATCAATTCTGTTTAATTGTCCCAACACCGCGACTCTGAGCAGAGGCCCCCAGAAAAGCTCCTGGATTGTATACTTATTTGCTTCAGACAATGCTTGCTTATATTCCTTTTTTCGGTAATAATATAATGCGGTAGCTCCATGAAGGTACAAAGCATAACTAAAATTGTTGTTTATAACATCATCTAATATTTCTTTCCCTCTTTCCCAT
>CAZRIE010000306.1:0-1634 GCA_964600075.1 uncultured Flavobacteriaceae bacterium | reverse complement strand
ATTTTCTTTGGGGATTGGCAGATGGAGAAATTTCTGACCCTGCTGTTTTAGCCGGCGATTCAAAAGACTACAAAGTAAAAACTGAACAAACCTTTGTTAATGGACTAGTAAATGTCTTGACTTTTGGCATTTATGCCCCTACTACAACGACTATAACAAAATAAATTTAGAAGACTTTGAGCAAACCCGAGTGTTAATTCATTCGGGTTTATTATGACCTGCAAAAGACAACTACAATTTAGGGTAAAGAACCTTATTCTATTAGATAGCCTCCAACATTCATAAAATCCTTCCTAGAAACAGACCCTTAGATCAATAATTAAGAAGCCTCTCGGGATTTTTTCATCTCATGTATTGCATCTTTTAATTGCATCAATAGCTTATTACAACAGCTACCATCAGAAAAACGGCAGCTATCACCGAAAGAATGATAAAAAGCGGGTAAATAAATTTGAACCATTTTTCAAATGGCACCATCGCCATACCTAGAATCGCCATAAGGACACCGTTTGTTGGAATAATCATATTTGAAAACCCATCTCCTGAAATAAACGCCAGAACAGCTGTTTGTCTTGTAATTCCTAATAAGTCGGCCAAAGGAACCATCAAAGGCATGGAAACCATTGCCTGGCCCGAGGCTGAAGGGATAAAGAAATTTAATAATGTCTGGAATAGATACATTCCTTCGGCAGCAATTGGCCTTGGCATCTCTTGGAGTACAGAAGCCGCATGGAACAATATAGTGTCAATTACTTGGCCTTCTTGCAAGACAACTTGTATACCTCTGGCAAATCCAACAATCAATGCCGGAACAATCATTATTTGCAAACCTTTTATAAATGCATCCATTGATTCCTCTCCAGACATACCACTGATTAAAATCGTTAGAAAGCCAACTGTAAAAAACCCGCCGGTCATCTCGATGAGTCCCCAACCCATTGTTTGTACTGCAAATAGAATTAGGCCAAAAAGTAGTAAGGAGGAAAAAGCGATCCAGATATGTCGTTTTGTTAATGGCATATCAACCAGTTCTACCTCTTTATCAAGAATGAATTCATCATTGGGCATAATCGAGTTTGAGCGATCTTTTTTTACTTTTTTTCCGTAAAGCATTAAAAAAGTAAAACCAACGACAAAACAAATGAGAAACATGATAATCCTTAAGACCATTCCACTACCAATAGGCAGCTCTGCAATTTGCTGTGCTATTTGCACTGTAAAAGGATTTGTAATCGCAGTTGACCAACCAATTGCTTCGGGAATCAGTAAAATGGATACACCAAACAACCGATCGTAACCCATTTCTTTTGACAGGATAAGGAGTATTGGAATCAAGGGAATAAATTCAGAACCCATGCCTAAAAAGGTAGCTGCCAGGGCAAAAGCTGTAAAGAGGATAAATGTTAAAAGAACTGGTGTGTTTTTGAATTTTTTTAATAGTTTGAATACAAAAACATTGACTGTTCCAGTATGCTGTATCACATTAAATACCGCTCCAATGATAAAAACAAAAAAGATAAGTGCAGCGGCTTGGTTCATCCCCTTTGGTATCGAAGAAAATAATCCAAGCAAACTCGTTGGGCTCGCTTCTCCTTCAATATCAACTCCCAGGATCAGTCCTTTTAAAGAAAAAT
>CAZRIE010000305.1:0-1701 GCA_964600075.1 uncultured Flavobacteriaceae bacterium | reverse complement strand
GGGAGGGCTTTTTCTCAACAGCTGAAGCTGTTGCATTTATTACTTGAATGTGAGATTTCAAATAATTGCTTTTGAATAAGTTGCTAATTATTTTAGAAAACTATTTTTTCGAGCGTCTTTAAATCAAACTCCTATCCTCACAAACTATTAAGTAAATTTTTTGGCACTTTTATTGCTTTCCATTAGGGAATTCAATAATCTTTCATCATGTCAAAAATACCGGAAAGAAAATACAAAAAGCTTTTCCTAGGGTTACTCTTCGATGCCATCGGTATGCTTTCTTTTGCGATACCTCTTATCGGTGATTTCGCCGACATTATCTGGGCGCCTTTAGCTGGCTGGCTTATGACACGTATGTACAAGGGTAAAATTGGTCAGGTTGCAGGGGTGATTACTTTTTTAGAAGAAATCATTCCGGGGTTAGATGTCATTCCTTCTTTTACTTTAATGTGGTTCTATACCTATGTTTTTAAAAAATCGGGCAAGAACACAACCGTAGAGATTTGATAGCTAGCGAAATAGAATTTGTAATTTATATTTGAAATATCATAGAAAAACATTCTTCATCAGGATGCTTTTTTATGATAACGAAGTCTCATTTTGACGTATCACCGGCGGCCACATTCGATAAATTTTCCAACGCCCCGGCAATCGTTTGCAAAACGCCCACACTTCCACTTAATGCGTGGCGTTTTACCAAAAATTCAGGATCATTGTAAGAAACATGTGCTACACCGTCGTCATCGGTCCAGATCAGTATTTTCTGAGGTAGGTCTAAGGCTGTCGTTTGCGTATCTTCCATAAGCGTCGTTCCTAGGTTGGCGTTGCCGAAAATAATAAGACGTGTCGGGTTGAGTTCTAAATCTACGCTGGCCGCATTCTCTTGGTGGTCTAGTTCAAGAAAAATATTTAAGTTCTCATTGCTCTCGATTGCAGTGCGAAGACGATCATAAGCGGCTGTACCATCACCGTTAATCGTTTTGGTAATAATGCCCTCTCCGAGTAAGACTTCGCTATTTTTGGCTGCTTTTACGGCAGTTTGCCCTACATCTTCCAAAAATCTATCTAGAGCAAGTTGTATTCTGGGAAGTGTCTCCAAATCACCCACTCCATGACGATTTGCCAAATAAGTGATATTGTTGAAACCCATATAAACGAAACCGTCGTCGTCTTCAAAGACCAATATCTTTTGTGGAAGGTCTAAGCCGGCCAACTGATTCTCTTGCATTAGAGGTGTACCTAAACTAGGGTTTCCGAAGAAAATAATCTTTGTAGGTTCTAAATCGACACTTACTGATGCCGCATTGGCGGTATGATTTACCTCGGCAACAATATTAATGTTCAAATTGTTTCCGATGTCGAACTTTAAGGAAGTGTAAGTGTCTTCAAAAGAAGAATTGCTTGGGGTAAAATCCATACCAAGGGCTTCTGGTTGATTCTCTAGTTCAATTAAGGTCGTTTTACCTTCATTATCGTCATCACTGCAAGAAAAGGATACTATCAGGAGTAGTATTGCAAAAAAATTCATTTTCATAACAATTTTTTTATAAGTTCTAATATGAGTGCACAATAGTAGTGTTGGTAGAGGCGCCCGACCATCGTTTTTTGAGTTAATATAATAAAATAGTTCATTTTTAATATAAAACAACCAATCCTGTCCTAAACGTTTTCAGGATGGAATAAATTTACCGTTTTGATTGA
>CAZRIE010000304.1:0-1723 GCA_964600075.1 uncultured Flavobacteriaceae bacterium | reverse complement strand
CTCCTGTTAATTTACTCACTTTTAACAAGACAATATCCTTTTCGTTTTTGGACATTATGAACATAAAATCTCTACCTGCTTTTGTCGCTTTGAGCCTCGCATTGGCTTGTTTGAAGGCGGACACGGCATAACTTGAAGCGGCATTACCTAATTCACCATAGGCATCGCCCACTTGGGCCACCATATCCCCTGCAAGGGCGTCTTCTTGGCGTACGTCATTTTCTGCAGCGGCCATGGCGCCTGACACATAGTAAGAAGAGGCACCGATATATGCAGCCCTAACCGAGGAAGCATACAATAAGGCACGTTTCCACGCTTGCTCCCGAGGGGCGGCATAATATTCCTGAAAACTAAGGGATCCATCAAAATTGTATTTGGCCACATTCTGATCCGAATGCACAAAAATACCATCTTCCACGATTTCAAGCTGCTGTGGTGCTTCCTTACCCTGAAACTGCAGCGCCACCTGTGATAGGTCACTTATTTCTTCCGTAGCCAGGTTCACCACTTTTACTGAGCCGGACTTATAATCAAAAGCGTAGATTTTACCGTCATGCTCAGTGGTCAGCTCTGGACTAGTTTGAATACTTTTCTTCCACTTAAGCATACCCGAATGCTGATCCAGTATGTTCATAGATGTTGTGGTAATATATAAGATTGAGTTTTCAAGGGGCACAATACCGACGACGGTGCCATCTACCTTTACGGGCTTTTGAAATGTTATGGCACCTGCCGTGGGGTCCAGAAAATTCAAGAAATCTTTGTTTGCGGTCCGAGTTACAAGTAGAATTCCATCACCGGAATCCATATAGTCATATACCCCACCCTTTATAGCAATACCACGCCCCTTCTTTCCCCAAAGACCTTCTTGCGTATCGTAATCGAATAGGTTTATTTTAGTACGGTTGCCATCATCTGGTAATACCAGTAATCCTTTCTCCAAGAAGCTAACCTGCCCCAAAGCACCATTTACTTCTAGATCTTCGTTCCAGACTAAACTGCCATCATTGATATTATAGGCATTATAATGGTTCGTATAATTGACCGTTGTTGTACCTAAAGAACTGGTCATCCCAGATTGACGCTCCTGTTGCGAACCCAAATAAAAGACATCGCCGCCCTCCGGTTTATAAAAGCGAAGTTGTATATCCATGTCTTTCGATATGTTATTTGCGGCCTCTTTTAACAAGGCCCCAAACGCACCCATTTTATCGACTTGAGCAGCTTCCTTGGAAATCGTTTTCTTCCAAATAATATCCCCTGTATTAGCATTGAGCTTATAGTTATTGAATAGCGTTACGATGAGCAGTTCTTGGTTAGCAAGTTCATTGGCAGCGATGATGCTTCCAAATTCTTCATTCATAGACCAAGAGAGACTACCGTCCGACATTTTAACGGAAACCATCAAGGGTTCCCCGTTGTGGTCTTTTCCGGCAACCAGAATGGCATCTGAGTTATATAAGAGATAATAGCTTGTAATCTTTTGAATACCGGCATTGGCAGAATTAAAAACTTCCTTTCCACTAATCTGATCGATCAGGTGCAAGTTATTATTGGCGGTTACGGTAAAAAACGGACTATTAGGTAGTTCCTCATAGGCATCCCTACCGAGATTGCCGAAGGCGCGACTGCTCCAACTGATTTCTCCGGTTTCCGTATTCATACCTATCAAGCCCTCCCTAGAGCTTACAATGAGATTTCCCAAGGCGGTAACTTCTTGCCA
>CAZRIE010000303.1:0-1726 GCA_964600075.1 uncultured Flavobacteriaceae bacterium | reverse complement strand
GCACCTGCCTTCTAAGCAGGCGGTCCTAGGTTCGAATCCTAGTGCCATCACTTGAAAATCAAGACTTTAGACATTAAAACTTCTAAAGTCTTTTTTATTTGCACTCAATTTGCACTCAAAAATTGATGTAATACGGTTCAATATCGTTCCATTTGGTTTGATAATCTCATCTCTTTGACAAAAATGAGAATCAAAAGTTTTATATTTCTTTTTCTCCCTATCTACAAAAAGCACCCGATAGGGTGTCCAATCCAATATCTGGATTCTTTCATCCTATTTTATAATGAAAGTCCCCTACGCTTGTATTTAGAATAATCCGTAAATTCATCTTTGAACCCGTTAAAGACCTCCTCTTGTGCCTTACCTCGGTTACCCAAGAAGGAACTGACCGCATAGACTGCTTTTCTGAGCAAGCGGTTCTGTTGGATACTGGATTGCCTTTTGAATGCTTCGTTTATACTTTTCCGTAGCCCATTGTCCATGTGCTGTTGCGCCATCTCACTATGAAGGTTCGGGTAAACTTTTTCCTCCGTTAACATGAACGCGACCTTATCGTATATTCCCCTTTCCATAAGATGGCCCGCCCATAGGTTCTTGAGGTTGTTCCTGCCGTATTTAACAAGGCCGTTGATAACGGTCTGTTGTTCCTTTAATGTTTGGCTCAAATTGGGGATGGAGTTTAAATAAAGGCTTGTTCTTTTCGATAACGTGAAACTTGCTTTTTTCTCCGTGTAAATGGATTTGACCTGTAATCCGTCTGTCCCTTTTTCGAAATAGAATCCCTTTGCATTGAAAAAGGCTATATAGTCCTTTGCGGATTTCTCGAAAGGAGCGTGCATCCGTTCGGCATGCTTGAGGTATGAACCCAAAGCGACGCTTTCATATTGTTGCTTGTAACTCGGTGCCATTTTTTGATAAAGTTGCGGAAAGACCATTGGAAGAAAAATAGTCAATGCCGTGAGCTTAGAACTATTCTCGGAACTCTGTGCCGTCAGCATTTCAAGCATCAAATGGTTCTGACGGACGAAACCGGTGGATACAAATTTTTCCATAGTCTTGTGGAAAGGCACTCGCCCTAAGCGAACGGGAACCGTATGCCTGTTCGAATTGGTAAAGGACAATCTGTTATCATTATACTTAACTCCCAATGACCGGAACAAAATACGAATGCTACCATTTTCCTTCCCCACATCGAACATGCCATTTTCCAATACCCTTCCGATAAGCTGGAATTTACTTTCCAAGGTTTCCTGTTCTTTTTTTGTTTCCAGTTGGCACAATATTTCCTTGACCGTTGGAAACTCTTTTTCAAGTGCTTTCCGTAGCAATTCTTTTTGGTTTTTTGGAAGGTAGCGTTCAAGAAAAATATGGTTTTTTGATTGTCTTATATATGGAAGGATATTGTCCAAGTTTTTGGCCCTGATACTTTCCGATAACAGTCGGTCTTGTTTCGGGGATTTTAGATAGGATGTTCGGAATGCCTCTTTTATCAGCTTTTGGATTTCAAGTTTGAACTGTTTGCTGTTTGTATCAATTTCCGTCCGTTCATCTCCATTCCCGAAAATATCGAGACGTTTCTCCATTCTGATGTTATGGCTTAGCTCCCTTTCCGTGAACACATATCCCGATTTGTCATAGATGGTATATCCCTTGATAGTATCTTCTTTTTTGTCCAGTTTTATATCGATGCCCTGATATTCCTTGAGTACTTCGGCGAGGTCATGTG
>CAZRIE010000302.1:0-1729 GCA_964600075.1 uncultured Flavobacteriaceae bacterium | reverse complement strand
TCCATGGTGGCCATATTAGTTTTAGAGCGGTAATGGTCGGCAGGGGTCATATCGACCTGAAAAAGATCCATTAATCCATCGTTATTGAAATCTGCAGCATCAACACCCATTCCGAACATCGAAATCTGTCTTGTACTTTCTTGAAGCTTTTCACTGAAGGTACCGTTGCCATTGTTCAAATAAAAGTAATCAGGAACATTGAAATCATTGGATACATAAAAATCTTGCCATCCATCATTATTGAAATCGCTTACGGCAATACCCAACGAAAGACCAAAATTCAATACCCCTGATTCGGTGGTAACATCTTGAAACTTACCGTTGCCCTGGTTTCTAAAAAGATGGCCTGACTCTTCAAGGTTTTTGGCCTGCATTTTATCGTGATAGAAATAATTGGGCATGGTCAAAGGTATTATGGGGTAGTTCCCCACATATAAATCCAAATCACCATCGTTATCATAGTCAAAAAAAGCTGATTGTATCGAATTGCCAGAATCGGCTATACCGTATTCCAATGCCATTTCGGTAAAGGTTAGGTCACCATTGTTCACGAAAAGTTGGTTGTTGGTATTTTCTCCAAGACCGGATACACTTACATAAATATCTAACCAACCATCGACGTTAATATCGACCATGGTAACCCCGGTATACCATCTGGAGTCTCCTTCTATTGAGGCCTCTTGAGAAATATCGTCAAAAGACATATCACCCTTGTTCAAGTATAGTTTGTTAGGGGTCATATTCCCTGTCAGGAACACATCGGTCAGACCATCGTTGTTGATATCGCCCAAGGCCACCCCTGCACCCATATAGATATAGGGAAATGTATTGTAATTAAACGTTTCGGATATAGTAATATCGTTGCTAAAGGCTATTCCCGATTGTTTGTCACTTAATTCCTCAAACCCTGGCGTTCGAAGCTCTTTATTTACGCCTTCCGCCGTGCAGCCTATGCCCAAGGCCAGTAGGAATATCATCAAAATTCTATATGCCGTTCGCATTTATTAACTAGCCATGGTTATGAATATATGTAGCACCTTAATACCTATTCATCGATTATTATACTGTAGGTTTTCTAATTTCAATCTACTATAAAAATTGGATAATCCCCAGCAAAAACCAGGGATTATCATCAACTCTCAACTAACTCAAAAAAAACTAACTCAAAAAAACTTTTTTTCTAATACCCTGGATTTTGATTCAGATTGGGGTTCGACTGTACATCTTGCGCAGGAATAGGAAGATATTCATCCTTATTTCGAGTAAATACCCCTCGGCTATTGGATCTGAATTCCGGGTTTTGCTCGAACCGATCGGCAGCAATGCCCCATCTGTTCAAATCAAAGAAACGATTGCCCTCGATGGCAAGCTCTTTAACGCGTTCGTCTCGTATGGTCTGTCTTAATTGTGCTTGACTCAAACCTGAAGCATTCGGCATATTTACACGATCTCGAACTTCGTTCAATGCGTTAATTGCGGCTTGTGACCCTCCGTTTACTTCATTATCCGCTTCGGCATACATTAACAATAAATCTGCGTAGCGAAATATTTTCCAATTATTAATTGCACCTGCCCAAGAGCCAGGTGTAAGTGAATTATCTCTTGTAAAATTAAGGTATTTTCTTACCCAGACCCTATTCAAATCATCTCCAAGCATACTTTCCGCAAAAGCATCTTGATAAATCTTTGCATCTGGGTAGTTCCACAATAAGGTTGCCTTTGCCCGAGG
>CAZRIE010000301.1:0-1754 GCA_964600075.1 uncultured Flavobacteriaceae bacterium | reverse complement strand
TCGGGTAACTGGGGCTGGTGGTGCTTTTTGCTTACTGGAATGCTTACGGTTTTTATCTATGCCAAACTTTGGCGGAAATCAAATGTAAAAACCGACCTAGAGTTTTATGAATTGCGATATGGAGGTAAGCCAGCAAGCTTTTTGAGAAAGTTCCGGGCAATCTATTTGGGCGTTATATTTAACGTAATTACCATGTCTGCGGTAACTTTGGCGGCTATAAAAATTGGCGGCATTATGTTGGGCCTCGAACCCTTGGAGACAGTCATTGGTGCCGGTCTAATCACAGTTATTTTTAGTGCATTGGGAGGCTTTAAAGGTGTAGTCTATACAGATTTCCTGTTGTTCTTTGTGGCAATGGCTGGTGCGATCGGAGCGGCGTATTATTTGGTCAATATTCCTGAGGTAGGAGGTATTGAGGCAATGATGGCCAACGAATTGGTTGCTTCCAAATTAGATATTCTGCCTGATTTTAGTGATACGGAGATGTTCATTACCTTACTTGTTATTCCCTTAGCGGTGCAATGGTGGAGTTCTTGGTATCCAGGGGGAGAGCCGGGAGGTGGTGGTTATATAGCACAACGAATGTTGGCTGCTAAAAATGAAAACCATGCCATTGGGGCAACCTTCTTTTTCAATATCATGCACTACGCCCTGCGCCCATGGCCATGGATTTTAGTTGCCTTGGCTTCTTTGGTGGTCTATCCAGATATTGCCAGTATCGCGGAAGCATTTCCAAATGTGGCCGCAGATAAATTAGGGCATGATTTGGCCTATTCAGCAATGTTGACCAAATTGCCAAGTGGTCTTTTAGGGTTGGTACTTGCTTCATTGATTGCGGCCTATATGAGTACGATTTCAACACAACTGAATTGGGGGTCGTCTTATATTGTATTTGATTTTTATAAACAGCAAATCAACCCTGAAGCTTCGGAAAAAAGGTTAGTGGCAGTCGGAAGAATATCGACTGTAATTTTAATGGTTTTGAGTGCTTTTCTAGCCTTGGCAATGCAAAATGCCGAGCAAATCTTTAAATTGCTTTTGCTTTTTGGTGCGGGAACCGGACTCATATTTATTCTACGTTGGTTTTGGTGGAGGATTAATGCATGGACTGAAATTTCTGCCATGTTCGCTTCCGGTATTTTGTCCATATTAATACAGGCGACCTCTCTTGGGCCATTTTTGTTCGCAGCAGAGACTGGGGTATTTCCCGAATGGGGAGAAATACCTTTTGTAATGCTTGTTACTACGGCTATTTGGGTAATAACGACTTTTGTGACTAAACCAGAATCCAAAGAAGTGTTACAATCATTTTATAAAAAAATACAACCAGGTGGGCCGGGATGGGCTAAGGTGGTTAACGAAGCCAAAGAAGATAATGTTGAAATTGATTTTGGTGAAAAATGGAGCGTGCCTTCTGGAATTACCGCGATGCTTTTAGGGGTTGTGTTAGTTTATTCCGTCATGTTTGCTACAGGCTATTGGATTTACGGTAGAACAATGTCGGCGACGGTTTTAAGTGGCGTTGCCATTATTTCCGGATTCTTGTTAATCAAAGCTTGGGGTAGAATGAAGGATACTGTTTTATGAAACTTGGATTATGAAAGAAAGAATCTTATCCGTTGATATTTTTAGAGGTGCGACCATTGTTTTGATGATCTTGGTGAACACCCCAGGCACATGGTCAGCATTATTTTCGCCCCTACGCCATGCAGAATGGGATGGCTATACACCTACTGATTTGGTGTTTCCCTTCT
>CAZRIE010000300.1:0-1791 GCA_964600075.1 uncultured Flavobacteriaceae bacterium | reverse complement strand
CCACCTGAAACTCATTTTTGTTATCGAAAGGCAACATTTTTACGGCTACTGATTTGGTAAAAAACAACACCATGGAGCCCATGAGCAGTAAAAAAGTCAATCCTAAAAACAACCAGCGTTTACGACTATTTTCTATTAATGGTCGTTCAAATTTGTCATAAATCCTGTAAATGAGAGTATCCTCTAAGGGTTTTTCTTTCTTCTCTACCTTTCCTTTTTTGTCCTTCTCCCTTAAGAATATATAACCCAGATATGGGGTTATTGTCAATGCCACGAACAATGAAAGAATCATAGCTATCGATGCTCCTATGGGCATGGGTGCCATATACGGACCCATTAACCCTGACACGAATGCCATAGGCAGTACCGAGGCAATTACCGTAAATGTGGCTAAGATAGTTGGATTACCTACTTCGTTAATGGCATACAGCGCAGCCTGCTTAAAAGGCAGGCGTTTCATTTTAAAATGGCGGTGCATATTCTCGGCAATAATAATGGAGTCATCCACCACGATACCTGTAACAAAAACCAATGCAAAAAGGGTAATTCGGTTCAGCGTATAATCCAACATATAGTAGCTCAACAGCGTTAAGGCAAAGGTAATCGGAACCGATAAAAACACCACTAGACCGCCCCGCCAGCCCATGGCCAGCATGACTACCAGTGTTACGGCAAATATAGAGCCTATAAGGTGTAACAGTAGTTCCGACACCTTGTCCGATGCCGTTTCACCATAGTTTCTTGTAATTTCTACATGAACATCATCAGGAATTAAAGTGGTGCGTAAATGATCAACCTTATCAATAACGATATCAGCAATTTTCATGGCATCGGCACCTTTTCTTTTGGCCACGGAAATAGTAACCGCGGGGTATTCAGATCTGTAATCGTTCACCTTATCGCTGGCCTGTCCGAAACCTAAAGACACATAACTCTTTGGAATTTCAGGCCCATCGACAATACGTGCAATTTGCTTCAAATAAATCGGCTGATTCTGTTGTGTGCCAACCACGAGATTTTCAACATCCGTAACCGATGCCAAAAACTTACCCGTGTTCACCAAAAACTCCGTATCGTTTTTATTAAAACTACCAGAGCTCAACTGTGCGTTGTTCGCCCTGATCATTTCAGAAACCGACAAGAAATCAAGTCCGCTGGCAGCCAATTTATCTTTGTCCAAAACCACTCGCAACTGACGGTTTTGATTTCCGATTTTATGCGTAATCGCCACATCGTTCACCTTCTTAATCTCACTCTCTAGCTCTTGCGCCATTTGGCTCAACTGATATCCATCATAGTTTTCACTCCATAAGGTTAGCCCCAGCATGGGCACATCATCAATGGCACGTGTTTTTACCAACGGAAACGTTACACCCTCGGGCATTTGGTCCATATGCTTATTGATTTCGTTGTATAGTTTCACGAATGAACGTTCAATATCTTCACCCACATAAAATTGTACAATGACCATTCCCTGCTCTTTCATCGATGTCGAATACACATATTCCACCCCCTTGATATTCGAAATCAATTTCTCTAAAGGCTTAATAATGCGCGACTCCACTTCGGTGGGGCTCGCTCCAGGGTATCCCACAAAAATATCGGCCATTGGTACATCGATTTGAGGTTCCTCTTCGCGCGGAATCAAAAACGAGCTATACACCCCAACGACCATGAATACAATCATCAGAAGCACCGTTAACTTGCTACCTATGAACATTTTGGCAATCTTGCCCGCTAAACCTTCCTTCATTCTTTCTAATTATTATATTTTGGCGTTCGGGCGGGCTT
>CAZRIE010000299.1:0-1860 GCA_964600075.1 uncultured Flavobacteriaceae bacterium | reverse complement strand
TTTCACCTACCGGATCTTTTATTGCTCGATCAAATAATTCTAAACGGAAATCAATAGGATCTTTACCTGCTAATTCTGCAACTTCATCAAGAAATGATTGCTCTGCACCAGCGGTGAAGTGCGACCTCGGTGCTCGCCATGCGCCGGTTGAAAGATTCGTTTCTGCCTTAATTTTTTCAGCAGTATAATGTTCAACAGCTCCTGCAGGAAAACGGTTTGGAAATACTGGGCCTCCTGGCAATCCTGCACCTTTTACACTAAATGCAATCAGGTTATTATTTTCATCTAGGCCAGCCTTGTATGTTGATCGATACGTTGGGCGATATGTACCTTGACTCATATCATCTTCTCTAGTGTATATTAGTTTCACTGGGCCTCCAATTTTTTTCGATATAGCTGCTGCTTCTAAACCAAAATGTACATAAAGCCTTCTTCCGAACCCGCCTCCTATTCGTGTCATATTCACTGTTACATTTTCTAGTGGCATATTGAGTAGTTTCGCTACTGATCCTTCTAAAGCTTCAGGGGTTTGGGTTGGACCCACCAATTCTGCAGCATCCCCTGTAACATTGGCAAAAAAGTTCATGGGCTCCATTGTATTATGGGCCATAAATGGCGAACTATACGTTCGTTCAATGACCTTAGCAGCTTTCTTAAAAGCAGCATCTGAGTCTCCATCTTTTCTTTGGTCTTCTACTTCTCCACTTACGAGGGCTTTTTCCAATCTCTGAAGATGTAAATCAGAGTTTTCTAATTCACCAACAACTTCCCAGTCGGCCTTCAATGCTTTTTTAGCTTGTATTAATTGCCAAGTAGATTCGCCAACAATCGCTATCAATTGTGGAAAAGCATTCACATCACTCCAAGTCGGTTCGCTAATTGTAGTATCAATAATAAAAGCATCGCTAACTCCGGCCATAGCCTTTATCTCTTCATCATTAAAGCTTTTTACTTTCATACCAAATGCTGGTGGATGCTCTATCATGGCAAGTTGCATACCATCACTTTGATAATCTAGACCAAATAAAGGCTTTCCAGTAACAATATTCTTACCCTCTACATTTTTTTGACTAGTACCAATCAATTTGAAGTCTTTAATTTCTTTTAACTCAACCTCTTCTGGCACTTCAATTCCAACCGCTTTTGAAGCAATCTCGCCGTATGTAATACTTCTTTCACCGTTTATCTCATTAATAGTTCCTTGATCAGCAGTAACATCCGAAACCTTTATGCCCCATTCTTTAGCGGTAGCTTCTAATAACATTCTCCTACCCGTTGCACCTGCCATCCTCAAAGCATTCCAGCTTAAACGAATAGACAAACTACCACCAGCAAACTGATTTTGGTAAAGCCCTGTATTTAACGGTGCTTGTTCAACGACAACATTTTTCCAATCTACGTCTAGCTCTTCGGCTACAATCATTGGCATCGAAGTTTTTACGTTTTGGCCAATTTCAGGGTTGGGTGAATATATTGTAACCATCCCAGTATCACCTATTTTAATATAGCCATTTATCTCAAACCATTCATTTGGAACTTCCACCAATTCTTCTGGTTTTGTTGCTGGAGAACATCCAGCCAACCAATTAAATCCTATGAGCATTCCGCCTCCAGCTGCTGCTGACACCTTCAAAAATGAACGACGATTGAACTGTGTTTTTACCTTTGTCATAATTTCTGAGTTTAAAGTTTTGCAGCTGTTTTAATCGCTTGTTTGATTCTTGTATAGGTACCACATCTGCAAATATTGCCGTTCATAGCAGCGTCAATTTCCTCATCAGAAGGGTTCGGATTCGTTTCTAATAATGCCGATGCTGTCATGATTTGTCCTGCTTGGCAATAGCCACATTGAGGCACATC
>CAZRIE010000298.1:0-1876 GCA_964600075.1 uncultured Flavobacteriaceae bacterium | reverse complement strand
GGTCTGCGTGTGCGGACAAACTTTCCAGATGCCTAATTTTCGCTTTAACGGGGTAATATTTACCGAAGAGTTTTAGCTCGTGAGTGCCTTCTATAAGCTGTCTTCCTCGCGTTCCTTCAGCTTGGTAACCCACCAATAAAACTGTAGTTGATGTCACATCGATAAGCTGTTTTAGATAGGTCAGAACCCTACCGCCAGTGACCATACCGCTACCGGCGATTACGATTTTTGGTCTGGGGTCATCAATGGTTTTCCAAGTGTCAGCGTACGAACTGATGATATTAAAATGATTGCACATGGCATGGTACTCCTTGATCGAAAGTTTGTGCCAGTCAGGGAATCGTTCAAAAACAGAAAGTACGTTGTTGCCCATCGGACTATCGATGAAGATAGGAATATTTGGAATTCTATTCTTTTTGTACAATTGCCAAAGCAGATACATCAGCGACTGTAAACGTTCTACGGCAAAGGAGGGAATAA
Source organism: uncultured Flavobacteriaceae bacterium (assembly GCA_964600075.1). Taxonomy (GTDB): domain Bacteria; phylum Bacteroidota; class Bacteroidia; order Flavobacteriales; family Flavobacteriaceae; genus CAZRIE01. The sequence goes on along the minus strand of CAZRIE010000298.1, from coordinate 1,396 downwards.
TAAGGTTCCCCCTTTCATGTATTGTTTTATTGACTAAAGAAACTAATATTTCTTCTATGTCTTCTTCTGGATGTAATTTGTTACCATAGGTGCTTTCAATAAAAAGATAATCGGCCCATTGGGGACCTTCGGGTGCTGACAAAAGGGAATCTTGCTGCCTTCCTATATCCCCCGAGAAAACGAAGGTCTTTTCAAAAACTTCAAGTTCAATGAAGGTTGCCCCGATGATATGACCGTTATACTTGAATTGAAATCTAATGTGTTCTGTTAACGAAATCCAGCTATCTTTTTCTTCGTAACGAAATAGGTCAATAGCCTTCTTCGCTTCCTCTACCGAATAAAAGGGTAATGCCGGATGATGTTTACTATAACCTTCCTTGTTGGCTTGCTCGGCCTCTTCTTCGTGTATTTTGGCACTATCCAAAAGAATGATTCGGGTTATGGCCAAAGTTGGGGCCGTGCCGATAATTTTTCCTTTAAAACCTTGCTTTACTAGTCTGGGTAGGTATCCCGTGTGGTCTAAATGGCCATGGGTCAGCAATACTACATCGATTTTAGAGGCGTCGATGGGTAATGGTGTCCAGTTCAATTGCCGAAGCTCTTTCAACCCTTGGAACATGCCGCAGTCGACCATGATATTCTGTTCGGGGGTTTCCAGATAGAACTTGGAACCTGTTACCGTTCCCGAAGCGCCTAGAAAATGGACTTTAACAGTGTTCATTGGCTATTGATTACAGAGTTGTTTGATTTCTTTAAGAATTTTATCTTTTCTTGTTTTAGAGATTCCTAAATGATCCAAAAAGAATTTGTCCTTCCAAAGTTGCCGGCAAAGCACCACATCTCTACTTAATAAAAACTGTTTTTCACGGTTGCTCAACAAGGTTGAAACGGTTATGGGATAAAGTCCTAGCCTGTCGATACGGTCTTTGAGTCCATCGTTCTTGGGGTAGTCCCAACTTAGTAGGTACATTCCGGCACATTTTCCATAGTTGATCGCATGTTCTGTAAATCTGGTATTTGTAACTACCCAACCTTTATTCAATTTTTTGGTTTCATTTTTTTTGGTGTCCCAATGAGCTTTTACATCATTATAACGGGAATGGATGTAAAGCGGCACTTTCACATTACAGTTACGGCCTTCTTCACCATGGAACTTACATTCGATTATGGTGAACTGTCCGTTTTTTTCGGCGACCACATCAATTTCGTGTGTTACACAAATACCATCCATAATCACATCCACTTTCGTGGAAAAGCCAGAATATTTTAATAAAGCACTCACAAAGCGTTCAAAAGGGAAACCAGTTGGCCCCAGCTCATAAATGGCCTTTTTTAATTTGTATTTGGAGGCGAATACTGACTTCTTCTTTTTAAGTAAGGCGAAGGCCCTGTTATA
>CAZRIE010000297.1:0-1891 GCA_964600075.1 uncultured Flavobacteriaceae bacterium | reverse complement strand
ATAAAGCAGCTGTTGTTGGAGATACTGTTGGTGATCCGTTTAAAGACACTTCAGGCCCTTCTTTGAATATCTTGTTGAAGTTGATGTCCGTTGTTGCTTTGGTCATCGCACCTAGTATTGCTTTGAGCGTTAGCGGAACTGCCGATGCCGAAAATACGAAGGAAATCAAAATCGAAATGACTGCTAGTAAAGGTGATTTGGCGCAAGCTACCGTTGCTTACACAACAGTTGTAAACGGCGAAAAGGTGACCCAAGAGAGAACCTATAGTGGTAACTATGCTGAAGTAGAAAGTCAGCTGGAAGCTTTTGAAAATGCTACTGTCGAATCAAAAGGTACTGAAACCGAGATTACCATTGAAAGTGTAGATATTCGGAAGTAAAGAAATCTTTATCTTATATAAAAAAGGAGGCGTTCTAAAAGATAGCCTCCTTTTTGCATTTACCTTTAGTCCGGTATGGTATCGCGCTTTGTCGCTTTCGTTCTTAATGGTACCGAACTATCGGGTTGTTGTTGAACGTCTTCTATGGGCTCATCCATATCATATCCGCCATCATCAAATGGAGTTTTCCATTCCAAAGCCAAATACAGCAGGGCCAACAGCACTACTAGTACAATGATGAATATACCCCGCGCATGCCGTTCAGATGCTTTATTGGATGTTTTTTCGGCTCCATTCGTTGCGATATTACTAATGATGTATGAAAATTATAGAAGGCACAATGAAGATGTGATTCTATCTTATAGCTACCACAAGCGTTACTGTAGTTTGAAAATGATTGGTAGACTGAAAGGCACCCTAACGGGAGTACCGCGCTGCTTACCGGGCTCCATTTTGGGTAATTTGTCAATGATGCGCTTGGCCTCTGTTTCCAGACTTTTATCTGGTCCACGCAATTGAATATTTCCTATCGTGCCGTCTTTCTGAATAACGAAGATTGTATTGACTCTTCCCTGTATGCCCATTTCTTGGGCGATTTCTGGGTAGCGAAAATTTTTGGCAATATGTTTTTTCATCATTTCTTGAAAGCAGGCCCGCTTATCCTTTGCGTTTTCGCAACCTGGAAAAACAGGTACATCTTCGATTACTATAAACGATATTTCCTCCGGTTCATAGATTTCCAACACTTCTACATCTTTTACTTCTAAAACTTCTTCTTCTTGATCGGTTTCAGATGAAATAATCTCATCTTCTATTTTTTCATCCTTATCATCGATTATTTCAATAACAGGTGGTGCCTGAACAGGCGGCGGCGGAGGTGTCTTGAATTGCACCGTTATGGGAATATCCTCTACCAACTCATCCTCGATATTCATAGAAACATCATAGTCGTGCAAGTAGTCGTACGATTTCCATTCAAGCGCAACAAAAGTCATTAGTAATACGAGTAGCAGCCCTGTCACGAAATAGAGTCCCTGATTTCGATTCAGGTCTTTTATAGGATTCTTTTTTGGTTCCATCTTTTATAAGTTTAGATTAAAAATTACTTAAATCTAGGATTAAGAATCCCCTTAAAAAATGATCAATGAGGGAAACCGGCTTTTCATCGAGTGAACAGTATTTTTCGACATAATAGTAACTGTATTTCTAGTACCCGGGTCAAGTTGCATGTTTAATATTGATATCATGGTATTTTGCCAGTTGCGAAAAGTTATTCAGTTTCCCAACCGCCTTTTGGTCGCGATTGTTCCCTTTAGGGGTGTCCTTCTCGATGTTGCAGCTATCTTGTTCGGCTTACAGTATGATAGGGCATAATCCTTAAAAAAAGCAAGAACCTGAAACAATAGAAACATGAAACCAATCCTGTCCTAAACGTTTTCAGGATGGAATAAATTTGCCGTTTTGATTGACCTAAAGCTATCCTTTTAAGCTTTTTCAGAACAGGACCCCCT
>CAZRIE010000296.1:0-1927 GCA_964600075.1 uncultured Flavobacteriaceae bacterium | reverse complement strand
AGGTCAATCAAAACGGTAAATTTATTCCATCCGAAAAACGTTTAGGACAGGATTGGTTTTTGATAAAAAATTCAAATGTGACACCAAGATAACTTGCAATGTATTTTTGTGAAATTCTCTATGAAAGCACAAAGGAATTTGATACTAAACATTGAAGAAAAGTAGGGAAGCCTTCAATCTGAGCGACAATTTTTTTGAGTCCAAACCTTAAATGAATTTAAAAACAAAAGGTAAATATTACCTATTCAATTTTTTTCAATCCTTTGATTACAATATTACCGGTCCCTGAGCGATTACAGGGATAGCTAAATGCCTTTCGAGCTTTTTTCGGATCATTAATAGTTTCATAGAACTGGTCAAGAAACTTAAGTGTTCGACTTTGGTAACGACTGCTTAATAATGGGTTGCCTTCGTAGAGCGCATAAAAATCATCTTTAAGTTCGTTAAAAGTTTCAAATACCGCAGTGAATTGATTCATTTCTGGCATACAATACCCCCTGTATCTTCGCTGTAATGTTGAACTCAGTTGAAGTTCTGCTGCTGGTTTGGCATATGGTGCTCTCACAATACCAGCATGATCAAAATCGTAAGGTACTGGAAAAGGTAAGCTTTTGGAATCAGTTTTAATCAGCTTAATATTTTGTTGGTATTGTACTGACCAGTCCGTATTACCGATCATATATTCGAAAACAGCCATTTTCAAAAAATCTTCTTTTTGAGTGCCCTCAGGGCTCAGCCCAATTTTTTTGAAAGAGCTGCCCTGATTTCGCTTGACCATCTGCTTTTCTTCTTCCAACAGAATTCCGTAATATGGTGTCAAGCTTTTGTTTTTTACAGTGTCTTGAAAGGTGACCTTCACTAGCTTAGCTTTAAAACTCCTCGGGCTGATAAGATTATACAATTTGTAAACCAAATATTCATGAACAACGTACTCTTCACTTTGGCAAGCTGTTACCAATTTCATTTTGTCCTGACCTTTAAAAACAGAACCTTTTGGGGTAGCCGATTTTTTAAAATTCAATAATATTGGAGGGTACTTGCAGTTGGATGACATCTTGCGAAAGTGCCCTCGGGTTTTAATTTTAAGCGGAATGTTGATCGTATTTGAATCCACTTTGTATTGTAAAGTTGCCTTGTGGTATTGGGGATCATCTCCACGATCTTTGAATACGGTCTTCAAGTCGCCTTTTAAATTCAACTCCATTACGTCATCGGTATCAAAAAGATGTGATGACTGGCCCAGCATAGTGCTCCATAGAAAAAAGCACGACAAGAAAAGAAGAGCCTGTTTTATTTCTCCGTTTAAAAACTGACTGAAATTGGTAAATATCATGGCGGTTATTTTGGGTATTGGAATCATATTGCTCTTTTAAGGGAGCTATAAGTTAAGGAAATATCTGCCAGAATTAGAAATCGCAGCAGATTTTCGAATCCGAAATTTTCTGTTAAGCACACCCCCTTTTTATACTAACTTACTTTGGTTTTAGCCATTAAACCGTCATTATTTTTATACATAATTGTGCGCTGTTTTATTCCACTTTTTTAATATCAGATAATTTCCATGACCCATCGAATACTTCTTTTTTAGGGCCATACAAGCGAACTGTTGCGAACCATTCACTATTTGGAATCGTTTGTACCCAATTAGACGCTTTCCCTTGGGGGCACTGGGGCCAAAATATATGGTATTAGGACCCATCGCCGTTCTGAATAGGGCTATCTAAGTGAGAACGCACAGCAGCGCGATTTAAATCGGTTTCAATTAAACAACGCGTGTATGCATCATAAACTGTTACAGACCAAAACATCTGCATTGGCACAGGACCTGGAATGGTCATTTCGTAATTATTTTTACCGTCAAAGTAGGTATCACTCGTGTCTTTGAATGCACTAAAATACATCGAACCAAAGGGAAATCCGTAGAATT
>CAZRIE010000295.1:0-1933 GCA_964600075.1 uncultured Flavobacteriaceae bacterium | reverse complement strand
TTTGCTTCTACAGACTCCTTATCCTGAGTTGCGTCAAAATATTCTTCTATGTTATAATTAAGACCAAGGCCTGCAGCCCAATAAAGTTTGTTGGTAACGATGATATTTCTACCTGCTCCAAGCCCGGGGTTAATCCTGTTCTTAATGCCCAATTCGGTACTTGATAGATAATTGACATCTGCTTCCACATACCAATTTTTAAGAAACTTCCGGCCCATTAATCCAAATTCTGTTCGCTCTATTCTCTCAACGTTATCCTGATCGGAAATCAAGGTGTTAAATGTAAATGAGGAATTAAAGTCGTCACTAGAATATTTAAGATTTCCTGAAGAAGTTAGTTGCACGTTATTATTCGTCTTTGCAAGGTTAAATCCAATATCTACTGCTCCAGTGAATCTTTTCCAAAACTTTTGATCTATTTCCGACAAAAAAACAATCTCTTGCATATCAATCTCCCTAATAACAGCATCGGCATACCATATTTGTAATTTTCCTGGAACATCCGATTTTATCTTACCCGTATACCGCGAATTATCTGTTAAATTAACTACAAAAAGATTCTGGGTAGAAAAACGGGATATTTTATCAAAATCAATTTGAAAATCCTTATCACTGTAATCGGTTTCAAAAGTAATCACGCTTTTGGACAAGGTTTTAAGCTCTCCGACCAAAAGATCATTATTCTTCATCCAGATGGAATCGTTTTGTCCGAAAATGGCAAGGGGTAAAAGAAAAAAAAGTGCTAGTACAAACCTCATCCTATCGTTTTTTTAGAATTTTCGAAAATATAATATTTTGACAAGAGTAAAAAGCGATTCCTTCAAATTATAGATTTTAAAGATTTTATTTGGAAACAGGTATTTACCAATCTTGAATTGAATCACAAAAAGGTTTCATTTCAACGCATAGGATAGTAAATGACTTTAGCATATACCCATTCTCTAAATGCTCTTGTATACATTTTTCAGTTTCATGTTTGAATCACTTTCTAGCAGATCGTTGAGGTTAACTCGAACTAAAATACGTCAGGTGATTTTTCTCTCAGACGGAATATGAAAATAATGTACTAACGCATTTGGTGAATCTTTTTTTTCTCTAAACGAGTTTTACGCGTTTGCGTAGTTATGGTCAAGGCACTGAAACGTGCGGCACCACTACTGAAGTAAAAATTCTTGATTTTATACCATATCGGTATGCTTATAAAAATGGGGAGTTGTAAATTTAAAACTCCCCATGATTTCTTTATTTTTTCACAAGTTCGATTTCACTTGGTATCCAGCTTTTATTAATCCATGCTTCCAAGGGGCCATATAACCTTAATGCGACAAACCAACTTTTACCTGGTATGGTCTGTAACCAATTATTCTCCATGCCTTCAGGTGATGCAGGTGAGAAATAGATGTCATAAGAACCATCTGTGTTTTCTTTAATTCCTTCGGTTTGTATTCCTGAACGTCATTGCTCTCTGTTTTCGAATTACATGCGACTATGGTGAGGGCAAGTAATGCAAAGAATATGTTTTTGATCGTCTTCATTATCTATATTTAAAACGCTAATTAATTTACTAGAACAAAATCACTTGGCCTCCAAGTTTTATCAAACCAAGCTTGCTCTGGGCCATATAGTCTAAAGATGGTATTCCAACCTTTTCCAGGTACTGTTTTAATTAAATTGTTTTCCATACCCTTTGGGGCTTTAGGCCCTATGTAAACATCGTAAGATCCGTCTTCGTTTTTAACCAATCCTTTTTTATTACTATCAATACCTGGGAACTGTTCATCCGTTTGAAGCATTGATCTGGTTTGGTTGTCATAAATTGTAAACGACCAAAAATCTTTCATTGGTGCATTTGCCGGGACATTTACCTTGTAAGTTTTGTTGCCATCAAAGGTGTTTCCATCCTTATCGGAATAGGCAACCGCATATTGCGAAC
>CAZRIE010000294.1:0-1944 GCA_964600075.1 uncultured Flavobacteriaceae bacterium | reverse complement strand
TTCCTTCTATAGCATTTGGGAATCTGGCCATTCGTTGATTAAGACCGTTTACATATAGCTGATCTATGTTCGATAAACCTTCTGGGGTTTTGGTTTTGTAAATTCCATCTTTGTGAAGTTCCCAGTTCAAATCTAAAAGTGTTCCACCACTGATTACTGCCTTTCCCTCATTCGCAGCCCGATATTTAACGTGATTTTCTTTAGAGCCCGAATGTTTTTCCTTAAAGATTACCGGCCCTGATAGGTAATAGGTGCCATCTTCAAAAATAATGTCGACCGAACCCTTTTTCTTCAAGGCAACTGAAAGATCTCTGGCCTTTTGCATTGATTTCACCGGTGAATTTTTAGTCCCAGAGGCGGTATCGTCACCATTTTCGGCAACATAAATTTCAATGGTTTGTTTTTGGCATGAAAAACAAACCAATAAAAGGAGCATGGAAAGTATTGAGTTTACGACCTTCATTTTTCTATTTTTGACCTCGGTCAGGCAAATGGCCTTGCCAATCTTTTAGCATCGTTAAAAGCTCTTTAGTCTTCGTTCTATTCTCACGTGAAAGATCTCTACTTTCAAATCGATCAGCGTCAATGTTATAAAGCTCAACACGTTCTCTTTTAGCGTCTGCAAGTAGTTTCCAATTACCATCGCGCACCGCGCCTGAGACCCAGCCGTTAGGTCGATTCGGGTTTTGTGTTTCAAAACGCCAATCCCAATACAGAGGTTTGTTGCGTTTAAACAGAATATTATTAAAAATAGCGGCAAAGCTTTCTCCGTCCGGTCGGTATCCCGTCGGTAGTGGTTTTTGTGCCAATTCAGCAAAGGTGGGCAACAAATCAACGGCCGATAGTACGCTTGTAGTATCAATTTTATTAGCATCGACCCGCCCTGGCCAGCGCACAATGAACGGTACATTTACACCTCCTTGAAAAACATCCACTTTACGCCCTTTTAATCCGCCGGTAGAACCCACATTCAATGCCGGAGGAACATGTGCCGGGCCATTATCACTACTAAAAATAACAAGGGTATTCTTGTCGAGACCCATTTCATTTAAGGCGCCCATCAAACGGCCAATATGCCGATCGGCATCTGTCAATACCGCAAAATAAGTTTCCTTGTCAGGCTCTAGTCCTTTATAAGGCAATCTTTGTTCTTCATTGGGCCATAAGGGTGTATGCGGGTCTTTCAACCATAGATTAATGAACATAGGGTTATTTCCTTTATTTCTTTTTAAGAAATCTATTGTTTCATCTACAACTATCCGGCTAGAGCTCTGTACCCAAAGTGTGTCACTATCCATATAACGCGTTGTAGGCCAAAGCTGGTCTCCTTTCCAAGTCGGCCCGTTACCGTTCCAAACACGGGTTTCATCATATCCATAGACTTTAGGTTCCGGCGCGGACAAATCGCCATGCGGTAAGCCCCCTCCCCCCAAATGCCATTTACCAAAATGAGCCGTGGTATACCCTGCCTCCTGCATCAATCGTGGCAGATAGACAGGTAGCGAATCATTGAGCCAGTTTGGCATATCACGCCTTTCATTGACTTCATTACCTGCAAAATGACCATGTACGCTGTGCCTTGCGGGAAAGTGTCCCGTAATTACCGAAGTCCTGCTTGGAGAACATACGCCACTCGTGGTATGAAATTGGGTGTACTTGGTTCCTTGGGTAGCCAATTTGTCAATATTAGGAGTTGACACTTCGGTGCTTCCATAGCAGCCTAAATCACCATAGCCCCAATCATCAGCAAAGATAAACAGGATGTTAGGGCGCTGTTTTTGAAGTACCTTTTCCTTCTCTTTAGGAAGGCCACAAGCACTCATACAGATTAACAATAGGGAAGAGATAATCCATTTTGTTCGATTCATTGTTCGGGTTCTTTTTTTGAGAAAGTTCAATTTAAACTTCCGATAGGTGTAAACCTGATTTGCTTTAGACTGGCTT
>CAZRIE010000293.1:0-1966 GCA_964600075.1 uncultured Flavobacteriaceae bacterium | reverse complement strand
CTCCAGAAGTCCGCGTTGTTTCAGATCGGTAATCAGCCCTGCCGTAGCCTGATCGGTACTTAAAGCCTGTCTTTTAATGCCACGGGGAAGACCACCATGTTGGTCCCATCCCATATGGTACAATTGTATGAATTTGACATCCTTCTCCGCCAAACGTCTAGCCTGAAGGCAATTTGCGGCATAGGTACCGGGAGTTTTGGCATCTTCCCCATACAGATCATAGATGTAATCCGGCTCGTTCGAAGTATCAACTGCATCTGGTACCGAACTCTGCATGCGATACGCCATTTCGTATTGGTTGATCTTGGACTTAATTTCTGGATCCTTCCAAATATCATATTGCTGATTGTTGAGGTCTGCGATATAGTCCAAAGCTCTTCTTCTATCATGGTCTTCGACACCGTGCGGATTATTCAGGTACAAAACCGGGTCTTTACCTGAACGAAATTGTACCCCTTGGTGGTGCGAGGGAAGAAAACCGTTGCCCCATGCTGCAGAACTCAAAGGCTGCGCACCCCCACCTTTAGACAGCATCACCACAAAATTCGGCAGGTCTTTGTTATCACTGCCCAGCCCATAACTCAGCCAAGACCCAATGGAAGGCCTACCGCTTAATTGCGATCCCGTCTGAACAAACATCACCGCAGGCTCATGGTTAATAGCCTCGGTATACATCGACTTGATGATGCAAAGTTCGTCGACAACTTTGGCGGTATGAGGAAACAGTTCACTGACATAGGTCCCTGACTGGCCATGTTGTTTAAAGTCGTAAATCGATTGTACCAAGGGAAACGTGGATTGCGATGTTACCATACCCGAATTCCGTTGGGTGCCCCTAACGGAATCGGGAATTTCATGCCCATGCCATTTTTCCAACGTGGGTTTATAATCAAAGGTTTCTATTTGGGAAGGGCCTCCGCTCTGAAATAAATAGATGACCCGCTTAGCTTTTGCTGGAAAATGCGTGCCGTTCAAAGAACCTCCCATACCCCCACTGCGCAATGGCTGACCTGTCGGAAGTATCAAATCGTTGGCCAAAGACTGCGTTGGCCCCAGCAGACTCGAAAGCGCTATCGAACCAAAACCTAAAGATGCTTTCTTAAGGAAGCCCCGGCGGGTATCTTCGAATTTTTTCTGTTCTTGAAATTCGTTCATGGTTTGTCTTTTATCGAATGGTGTACCCTTCAGAGGTATTCATGATTCCGTTGATGACCGTTTCCAAAGAGGCTACCTTAATGGGGTCTGAGGTACGCCTAATTTTCGTCTGGCCCATATCGAGATAGGCAATGGCATTTTCTTTCTTTTCTGTAAAACGTGCCAATTCATCATCAAGAAATTTTTGAGCACAACTAATTCCTTGTCCTTAGGAAACCTCCCAGTACTCGGTTGAAATGCTTTTTTTAATTGTTCTTCCGAAATACCGCCCGTCTTTTCGATAATAGTTTTGGCAAGTAGGTAAGATGCCTCGATAAACTGAGGGTCGTTGAGTAACCCCAATACTTGCAATTTTGGTTTTGAGGGTATACTATAAAAGGGCACTACGGATGCGGCTAATACCGAACCACCGGATAGTGTAGTTTCTTCAAGGAATTTGCCTCTGGTTATTTCTGATTTTTTCATTGGATTAAAAGTTGATTCAATTTTGACTGATATGAAATTCGCAGGTAAAAGAATAATTCAAAATGAGCTCATTACTTATTGATAACGTTTAACCGGAAAGGTCGCAAAGTTTTACGCAAAGTACGAAAGGTATGATGTGTCCAAAAATTATCTGTGCCCCTTGTGCTTTCTTTGCGGTTAAAGTTTACGAACTCAATAACTAAAAGCTAAGCAAGAATATCCTTCACCACATGCCCGTGAACATCGCTTAATCGATACCTTCGACCTTGGTGTTTAAAGGTAAGTCGTTCGTGATCTATGCCCAAAAGATGCATCAACGTCGCTTGAAAATCGTGAACGTGTACCC
>CAZRIE010000292.1:0-1977 GCA_964600075.1 uncultured Flavobacteriaceae bacterium | reverse complement strand
CCTTTTTGAGCAAGATGGTCCGGCTATCCTTGAAATAATGACCGATGTCAATTTAATCTAGTTAGTACACTACTGCTTCTTTAGGTGTAAATTATAACCAAAATATTGAATTATGTTTCAATCTTTTAGTATCATATTTTTAATCGCCGCACTTTTTGGTTTTATCAATTACAAGTGGCTTAAACTGCCTTCAACGATAGGATTAATGGTAATGGCGTTAGCCCTAGTGATATTGATTACCGTAACCAGGGATTTTTTGCCTGAGTTCTATACGTACTTCTGTGATTTGGTCGTCGATTCTGATTTTAAGACCTTGCTAATGGACGTTATGCTCAGCTTTCTGTTATTTGCAGGAGCCCTCCATGTAAATATTGATGATTTAGCCAAAGAACGGAAATCTGTTATTTTGTTTGCTACATTGGGTGTCTTGATTTCAACGGCGATTGTGGGTAGCATCACGTATTTTACAGCAGGTCTTTTGAATATTGAGCTTCCCCTTATACATGCGTTACTTTTTGGAGCGCTGATTTCACCAACGGATCCTATCGCAGTTATGGCTATTTTAAAAAAGGCCAATATTGGAAAAAGCCTGGGTGTAAAGATAGAAGGAGAATCACTTTTTAACGATGGCATTGGAGTGGTGGTATTTTCTGGCTTACTGATAACTGCAAAAGTGAGTGAACATTCTGATACTGACTTGGTGGCAGAAATTGGTGAGTTGTTCTTGGTTGAGGCCGTTGGCGGTATTATTTATGGTCTTTTATTGGGTTATATAGGATATTCTTGCATAAAATCGATTAGAGAAAACCCACAGTTATCAGTAATTATAAGTTTGGCAATCGTTATGGGTGGGTATGCCATTGCGTCACTTCTTCATGTTTCCGGTCCTTTGGCCATGGTAGTTGCTGGAATATTTTTAGGAAATAAAATAAACATAGCTTCGAATAAAGGCATGACCCGAAAACTGCTCAATGATATTTGGGAGATTATAGATGATGTATTCAATGGAATTTTATTTGTTTTAATAGGACTTTCGATACATCTTCTAAAGTTCGATATACACTATTTAACGCTAGGAGTAATTGCAATTGTGATTGTCCTGTTCGCCAGATTTATATCCGTACTAATGCCTTATTCTTTACTAGCACATGATGAAAGCACACCATTAAAGACCGTTGCGGTCTTGACTTGGGGAGGTCTAAGAGGTGGAATTTCAATTGCCCTAGCATTAAGTTTAACAGATGACCTTTCCTCAGAAATAGTTATTTACATAACCTTTGTTGTAGTGCTTTTTTCAATATTGGCACAAGGCTTGACCATAGGGCAATTCGCAAAAAAAATATACCGCAAGAAGACATAATCTGAATATGGAAGAATCAGAGAAAGTTATTAAAAAACAAGAAAAGGCCATTGACGATCACCTTGTCGAAGCCTTAGGAATAGATCATAATAAACTCAAAGAACTCAAAAAGAAATTATCTAAAGTAGAACCTCGTTCTGAGCGAGGGGCGGAAACACTATTTCGTTTGGTTTCAAAAAACCAATACACTTTGAATGCGATGATCGATAGAAAATCAAATATCCTGATTTCCATCAATGCCTTAATTCTATCTATAATACTAGGTACGGTAATGAGTCAGTTAGATAAGGACCCCCACTTGATTTATCCCACAATCATGATGTTGATTACCAATCTAATTTCTATCGCATATGCCGTCTTTGCAACCAGGCCTGAACTTACACACGGAGACCGTAGTGTCAAGAATTTATTGTTCTATGGTAATTTCAACGAAATGAACGAAGCCGATTATACCGAACAGCTAACCAGTTTAATGTATAAAGGGGATGAGCTGTATAGAACCATTGCAAAAGATACTTTTTACTTGGGTAAAACCATAGACAAAAAATTCAAACTACTTCGAAAATCCTTTCATGTATTTTTGATAGGAATTGTTTTGTCTGTTTTAGGATTTATAG
>CAZRIE010000291.1:0-1984 GCA_964600075.1 uncultured Flavobacteriaceae bacterium | reverse complement strand
TTATAGCAAAAACAAACCCCTCTTTGCCAATCTTTCCAAGTTTTATTTTAGCTATTGCCTTCACTTCATTGTCTATTAGAAGTCCGCTTTTATTAAGCGATATGGCATCAAAACCCTTTTTGCCATTGTTTTGCAGTACCAGACCAATGCCCGCGTCCGATCTTGGCGTCTCTACCTCTGTATCATATAAATTGCCCGCTACCAATATGTCTGGAAAATCATCTTGGTTATAGTCAAAAAAAACAATATCATTAATAGATGAAAATTGTGATTCAATAGGTAGCTGGTGCATTTCGTAACTGCCATTTCCCTTGTTTTCAAACCAATGATGGGCAAAGGTATTGATGGTATAGTGCAGTGCGTTTTCTAAAAGTTGTTCGCCATAAATCTCATTCAAACTGGCGGAGGCAAATGCGTCAAAGGTTTCAAATCTTCTTTTTATAATTGGAACCTGTTGTGATGAGCATTCTCTGCCTCGCAACGGAAGTTTAGTTCCCTTTTTCGTTACACTCAATACAATATCTTGCCTTTTGTTTCCGTCAAAATCATTGACATAAATTTCAAAGGGAGATTTCTCCGTACTCTTATATTTGCTGTTGAGCCCAAGGTTACCTGCCACGATATCCATATCTCCGTCATTGTCCAAGTCCTCAATAGCCAAACTATTCCACCACCCTACTGTGTTTTCAAGTTCTAGTTTTGCCGTAACATTTATAAGATTCTGGCCGTCATTTTCAAAAAACGTTAAAGGCATCCATTCCCCGGCAAGTACAAGATCTATTTTTCCGTCGGTATTATAATCGTGCCATAACGCATCTGTAACCATCCCAATATTGTTAAGTTCAGGGGCTTTCTCTAGTGTTACATCTTTAAAGGTTAGACTGGTGTCTTTGCCACCTTCGTTCTGAAGAAGATAACTTTTTGGAGCTTGTACATAATGGCCTGGCACTATTCTTCCGCCGATGAATAAATCCAAATCACCATCACCATCATAGTCTGCAGGAACCACTTTTAGTCCGCTTGAATTCATTTCGGGTAATGCACTTTCTGCCTTAACAAAACCTTCGGGCGTATTTACATACAGACGATCCTGATAATAGCTGCTTTTGACACCTAGGTTATTACCTCCACTCACTACATATAGGTCTTGGTCCCCATCCATATCGGCGTCAAAAAAAACTGCGCCATTGTCTTCTTGGGCCTGATCACTTGACCAGGGTCCGTCCATTTTTTGAAAAGCGCCCAAGGCATTTTGTATAAAGAGACTTCCCTTCCCATTTTTTGCATTACCGATAAAAATATCATCAAGACCATCTTTATTGACATCGGCAACAGCCAGTGCGGGCCCTAGTTGAGAATTTCTATGTGGAAGTAATGGCTCGACAAAAAAATCATCATACGCATCTTCAGAATGTGTAAATTCTATTTCCGTACTTGCAGAAACATCCCTAAAATTTGGAGTCTCTTTTTGCCCTTCTCCTTCGATTTTTTTGGCATTTAAATAATCCAATTTAAGTGTTTGGTTGCTCGTAATATTTTTTTGTGTTTCAATATTTCCATCTGGCCATTTGATTTCCAGCTCATCGATTTTATCGGCCTCTCCCAATCCAAAATGCAATATGGGTTCTACACTTGATTGAAACCCCCTAGTCAGGTTTTGTTCTAGCCATTGTACTGTTTCACCAATGGTTACTTTTACTTTTGCCCCAATTCCCATGGGGTTTTTATTGGCTCCTTTCAGTTTAATTCTCAAATGGTTTGCGTCGTGATTATTATTTCTGAGCAAACTGGCCTTTTGATCGATGTTGTTGATGACCATATCCAAATCGCCGTCATTGTCAAGATCTCCGTAGGCCACCCCGTTGGAGAAACCTTCAAAATCGGCATTCCATTTTTGTGAGACATTCTCAAATTCGTAATTCCCTTTATTTTTAAAAAGATAATTGGCTATAGGTGTTGAAGGCGCATTGTTCATGTCGATTTT
>CAZRIE010000290.1:0-1996 GCA_964600075.1 uncultured Flavobacteriaceae bacterium | reverse complement strand
CTTGTACGTTCTGTGGTTTTGTTTCAGGATCGTAGTCCCAATGAATAAACCCTTTGTATTCATGGCCGGGGCGCATGGGGAAATTCAAATTCGCTCGGTCTATGGTTACCCATAATTTTTCCGTTCCCCAAATGTCGGCAAAGGCATCATAGACTCGTTGCGTTTGACGGTTGTTCCATAAATATTGGTTGTTATAGACCTCTACCATACCCGTACCCGCCAGTTCCTTCATTTTTATTTCGGCTCGGGCCTGGGTGTACCATGTTTTGGTATCGTTGGGGTCTTTTTCTTCGAATTCCCAAAGAAATGCAGCGGTTTTTTCAGCTTGTTCTCGGGGTATCGCATTTTTAACGATCACATAGCCATTCTCTTTCCAAAACTTCCATTGCTCCAAGGTCAAGACCTTAAGTGAATTAGCAGTTGCCTCTTTTCGCAGTTGAGCTTTGCTACTTTTTGCGGTAGAAGGGTTACCCGGAATTTCTTTGTGTTCGTTGCCAGGAATCATTGTTTGTGCTGTATTTTTCATCTTGTATAAATTTTAATTTAGTTCGCTGTTGTGTGTTGTTCTTCAATTAGTAATATTTTAACCCTATTGATATTTATATCAATTCGCGAATGACATTTGATGGTTCTCGCTAGGAATTTCCTTTAATAGTACGGTTTCAAAAACTAGGCGAAACCGCTCTGTTTGCGCTTCTAATTTAATTTTATCGCTTTGGGCTTGTATCAAACCCTTTGCCTCGAAGCGATTTTTGAGACAGGCATTGGCACAGGTACAATCACTATTTTGTAATTTTAAACTACTTGATTTTAAGCACATTATCTTCTATATTATGGAATTTACATCTTTTGCTTCTTACATTAAGGTGATATCTTGAGGCTAAATCCATGACTCTAGTAAATCTTCGACACAAAGGTCAGCAGGAAACCTTTGGGAAAGTTTACCGCTTTTAGTCAAAACTTGTACAAAATTGATTTTTTTTGTTATTGTAAGTGGATATAGCTTATATTCTTATACCTTAGTATCATGAAAGTTCAGCTAGAAACCATCACCAACAAAGTGAACAGATCGTTCAGCATCATGTTCGATCCAAGGTTGAGTGATCTGTTCTTTTGGCATTTTCATCCAGAGTATGAACTGGTCTATATTGAAGGCGCCGATGGTACCCGACATGTAGGCAATCATATTTCAAACTACAAAGGGAGTGACCTGGTATTAATCGGGTCGAACATTCCTCATTTAAATTTTGACTACGGGGTTAAAACGGATTATAAAAAAGTTGTGGTTCATTTAAAGAAAGAGTTGGTAGAGACCAACTTTTATAGAACTCCAGAATTGGTATTGATCAATACCATGTTCCAAAAATCAAAGCAGGGCCTAGCCTTTCATGGAAAACTAAAAAAAGAATTGGGGGATAAATTGTTCGCATTGGAAGGCTTGGCGCCCATCGAGCAGTACCTGCAACTGCTTGAGATATTAAGTAAGCTATCTAATTCGGAGGAAACTGAGTTTCTACACGATCGGCCTTACGACAATCAGATCAGCGATAAGGACCAGAAAAGAATCAGTGCGATTTTCGCCCATATCGATAACAATTATCAGCGCAAAATAGAACTTCAAGAAGTGGCCGACCTCAGTCATATGACCAAAGAGGCATTCTGCCGTTACTTTAAAAAAAGAACCATGTACACCTTTACCGAATTTTTGAATCGATACCGTATTAGTCAGTCGAAACGAGATCTAATGTCGGGCAAAAGTGTGAGTGATGCCTGTTATAGTTCAGGCTTTGAAAGCCTGTCGTATTTCAATCGTGTTTTTAATAGGATTACCAAAGAAAATCCCCGTGAGTTTCGAAAAAAATATGTCTAGGAGCATATAAATTGATAATAAAAATGTGTTAGGTAGTATGCTCTTTTTTTCAACGCGCTATAGTAGTCTACGGCTCTAGTTTAGCACTGCGTTGATATTAGTTTTTCATAGTTTGGTTGGATTTTC
>CAZRIE010000289.1:0-2007 GCA_964600075.1 uncultured Flavobacteriaceae bacterium | reverse complement strand
ATACAAAAGAAGTGGCACCTTTCTAACAGCTGAAATGAAAATAATGTAATTGAATACAGAAGTATAAGTTAAAAAATAAGTATAGTTATGATTTATTAGTACTTTACTAGAATTGTGTAATAAACTATAAATAAATTGTTGGCTTGCTATTTCGGTCTATAATAGTTGTAGGGGTCTTTTGGGCCATTTTTTGATTTGCAAGGGAGTTTTTGAAGAGAAAACACTAGTTTTTGATGATTTCGTTATTTTTCGAGTTGCTTGATGCCTAAACCGGGCCATAGCGATAGAAATTTAAAATCTTCACATATATTTGCCATAGTTCCCTTTAACTAACCAATGCAAAATCTTCTTTTTATCGTTCTTGGTCTGGCGCTTTTGATAGCTGGCGGAAATTGGTTGTTACAGTCCGCCGTGGCACTTTCCTTGCGGTTGAACATACCAAAAATTGTAATCGGTATGACGGTGGTCTCTTTCGCCACTTCAGCACCTGAGCTTATCGTAAGTATAAAAGCAGCTTTAGGTGGTTTTCCCGATTTGGCACTGGGTAATGTAGTAGGGTCGAATATAGCAAATCTAGGATTGGTTCTGGCGATTACCATAATATTGGGTAGTATCGAGGTTAGAAAAAGTTTTTACACGACCGATTGGCCAGTAATGATGGCAGCATCGCTCTTATTTTTCGCATTTATCTATTTTGACGGTAAATTAGAACTGTATGAAGGTATTATTATGGTAATTACCTTATTTCTATTTTTAGTTTATTTATTGCGATTTCAAAAAAAGGCCGTAGTTGAAGAGCCAAATGTTGACGAGATTCCATTACCGTTGTATAAATTGGTTTTGTTTTTGGGCCTCGGCGGTGTAGCACTTTGGGGCGGTTCGGAACTGCTCGTGAATGGTGCGGTAGGCTTGGCTACCCTCTATGGGGTCAGTGAGCGAGTTATAGGGGTAACGGTAGTGTCGGTAGGCACTAGTATTCCTGAACTGGCGGCATCGGTAATAGCCGTCATTAAAAAGGAAAAAGCAATTTCTTTAGGGAATCTTCTCGGCTCAAATATTTTCAATCTTTTGGCCGTGTTGGGCATTACATCAATTATTACACCAATTGAGGTCACTGACGAAACACTTTTGAGCAATGATATTTTTTGGATGCTCGGTATATCTTTCTTAATACTTCCCTTGGTTTTCTTTCCAAAAGGTCTGCGTTTAGGCTGGCGAGATGGTATTGTTCTTG
Source organism: uncultured Flavobacteriaceae bacterium (assembly GCA_964600075.1). GTDB lineage: Bacteria > Bacteroidota > Bacteroidia > Flavobacteriales > Flavobacteriaceae > CAZRIE01. The sequence continues at coordinate 773 of CAZRIE010000289.1, read as the reverse complement.
TTGCGATCTATGTATTATTTGTGTATTTTACTCTTGGATAAATATACATGTCAAATGCCCAGATTATTTCTGAAGACTATTTTAGTTTTTATGCTATTCAGCGCTAGTTGTTTTTCACAGCAGGCTGAATTCGTAAAAGGAAAGGTGTTGGATTCTATCACCGAAGAACCTGTTGTTTTTGCAACCATTCGAATCAAAAATAGGGCAATAGGTGTAATTTCTAATATGGACGGAACTTTTAGCATTCCCGAAAGGTTTAAAACCTATGGCGATACTTTAGAAATATCTTCAATGGGTTACGAGAATCGAGAAATTTTCATTTCCACATTATCACAAGATAAAGTGCATACTATATACCTTCGGCCAAGTATTGTAGAACTTCCCGAAGCGATAGTCGAGGCTGTGAGAAAGCGTAAAAAGAGAATTTCGGCTCGTAAGATTGTAAGTAGGGCGATAGCGAATATTCGTAACAATTATCCTATCCATCCTTTTTCTACCATTGGTTACTACCGCGACTATCAGTTAAAGAATAGTAAATACATCAACCTTAACGAAGCAATACTTGATGTTTTCGATGCCGGATTCTTAAAACCGGACCTGACCAATACCAAAACCTCAATTTATGATTATAGGCCGAACACAGATTTTGACCGTGATACTTTGGCCGATGACATGTACAATTATAGTAATAAGCGTAAAATCGTCGATAATGCTTACTTATTCAATTATGGGGGTAATGAATTTACGATATTGAGAGTGCATGACGCGATTCG
>CAZRIE010000288.1:0-2060 GCA_964600075.1 uncultured Flavobacteriaceae bacterium | reverse complement strand
AGGATACAAAGAAAACGTTGAAATGTATTCCGCTCGCGATATCAATGCGGATTTACTTGCGCACTATTCAAAATTAGAAAAAACACCTGGCAAGCATGGCGATACGGCAAGCTTGCTTTCTGTTCCCGGATATAAGGGAAATATCGGTGTTATTGCAGCTTTCTCAAGAACGTTTTGTAACACCTGTAATCGACTTCGCATTTCCTCCAAAGGTGAAATCAAAAGTTGTCTGTATGATGACGGCGTTTTTAATATTCGTGATTACATGCGCTCTGGGGTTACCGATGAAGCCTTGGCCGATAAATTCCGTGAAATCGTGCGCTTGAAGCCTAAAGACGGATTTGAAGCCGAAAAAATGCGCAAGTCTCCTAAAGAAGCTATGCAAAGTATGAGTAGTATTGGTGGGTAACTATATCTCGCCAGCTGTCATTTCGAGTGGAGTCGAGAAATGGATAGGTTTACTTAAAAGGATTTCGACTCCACTCAATGTGACCGATGGAAAATACTTTTATCCCCTACGAAAAAGCCCTCTCAATTTTAGAAGAACACAAAAGCGATTTGCCCATTGAATCTCGGAAGTTAGAAGATTGTATTGGGACATATCTTGCGGAAGATTTAGTAGCTGACCGAGACTTCCCCCCTTTTGACCGTGTTACCATGGATGGTATCGCCATCGATTATGAAACCTTTAAAAAGGGAAGACGAACATTTAACATTGAATCGACCGCCGCTGCCGGTACACCGCAAAAGATCTTACTGGATTCTCAAAATTGTATCGAAGTCATGACGGGAGCCATCATGCCCAATGCCGTTGATACGGTCATTCGGTATGAGGATTTGGAAATTGTAGGTACCACGGCCACTATCAATCTAGAAGCCTTGAACTACAAACAGAACGTCCATTTCAAGGGGATTGATATTTCCAAAGGTACCATAATCGTTCCGCAAGGCAAACGATTGTCGAGCGCCGAAATCAATATTGCCGCAGCTGTTGGAAAAGCCTTTTTGCAGGTTCGAAAAATGCCCAATGTGGTTATTTTCTCTACGGGGGATGAGTTGGTGCCTGTACATCAAACTCCCAAATTGCATCAGATCCGCAGGTCGAACATCTACGGAATTCAAGCTACCCTAAAAGAATGGGGCGTATCAGCAGACCTACAACATTTAGCAGACGATAAAGAAGAAATGTTAGCGACCATTACTAAGCTATTGAAGGAGTATGACCTCTTTATTTTCACCGGTGGCGTCTCTAAAGGAAAGTTCGATTATTTGCCCGATGTGCTGGAAGAACTTGAAGTCAAAAAACATTTTCATAAAATTCAGCAGCGACCGGGGAAGCCTTTTTGGTTTGGCAGCAATGCCAATGGAAAAAAGATTTTCGCGCTTCCAGGAAACCCTGTCTCATCTTTTGTTTGTGTGTATATGTATTTGAAGTTTTGGCTGCAAAAATCCCTTGGAGTTGAAAGTGAGATTCTTTATGTACAACTAAAAAATGATGTAACATTCAATCCCGAACTCGTGTATTTCTTGGAAGCCACCTTAGAAAGCACACCAGAAGGAAAGTTAGTTGCGACAGCAATCAAAGGAAACGGTTCAGGCGATTTCGCAAATCTTGTAAAAACTGACGGGTTCTTAATATTACCGCAAAATAAAAGCCAATTTTTTGCGAATGAAGTCTATCCTTTCGTATCTTATCGGTCAAAATGGTAATTCCTTGCTGTGGAAATCATCAAAACTACTTGTTGTAAAACCAAACTTGCTGCACCCAAAAAAATAGAAGCAGCGAATGGCTCTATGTCATTCTTTTCTACTGTTTTATTGATTCTTATCCCTAAGTGTCCCTTATGCCTGACAGCATATATGAGCGCAATGGTACTCTTTTTTGATATTGAGTATACTACTTTGGCACCTATGCTATTGCATACCAAACCTGTAATGGGACTTCTGATTATCGCTATGATTCTCATGAATCGAAAAGATAAACGCACATTTATTTCTTTAGTTCTTGCTGGAGTAGCTTTGACTTTCTTAGTGCTAAAAACGTATTTCTACACCGCTCT
>CAZRIE010000287.1:0-2071 GCA_964600075.1 uncultured Flavobacteriaceae bacterium | reverse complement strand
TTCCTTCTCATTCAAAACCTTAAATATCTTGACGGATTATTGACCACATCGTTCTGAGCTATCATCTATTATTTGCGAATAGTCGACCTCTGTCAAAAATTGCGGAGTATATGTGCCTCCCTTATTTTCCAATGCCGAAACAAAACTTCTCAAGTGGTTCCGCGAGCCGCATTGCAGACTTTCAAAAACCGAAATTATAGCTGCATTTGAAGTGGCATCCATGTAATTCTCAAGATCAACAATATCCAAATCTTCAATTGTGGCACCGACTTCCAATGCGTTTATGTTATCAATCGCACCTTTTGTTACAAACTGATCATAGAGATCTTGAATTTCATTATTTGCAAATTCCCCATTGGGTAAGATAGTATAGGGCAAATCAAATTGTTTCAACAAATTGATAACCGCATCCATATGCGATTCTTCGCTGCGTTTTATATTGGCGAATTGATTGATTGCAGATAAATTATCTAAATAGTCATATGTATCTCGTGCCAATTTTTCCTCTTCCAACATAAAAAGCAATGCTTCCTTATCTTCAAGGGAAATGGCTGTATTTTTTTGCTTATCCAACGATATGTCCGTTTCATTATTCTCACAGGCTGTAAAAAAACTTGCTGTAAAAAGTGCGATGACGGGTATTAAAATTCTTGTTTTAGTGAAATATTTCATGGCAAACTTTTTAAATTAGAATACTAAGTTCTATCAAAATAAAAACGTGTACAGCAACCTATGTTACATAAAGAAAGCACCTCAAAAAGAGATGCTTTTCCTCATCCCGAAAAAAGCCTTCCCTAAAAGCTATAGTGAGCTGGTTTATATACAGTGGGTAGGCAACTATAAAGATTAGCATAGAATAAAAAAATTGATAGGTAATAAAATTATTGGGGAATCAATAACATACGCAGCATAAATTAAAGTGAATCTTCGCTTAGAAGAACTTCTTAAAGAAGTTGGGAATGATACTCACGAAGATTCCCCTCAAATGATAGAATTTTTGAAAGTAAGCGATATCATCGAACAATCCTTAGAAAACAATTTCCCCATCGGTTTAGCTACCTTATAGAAAATGATAGAACTACGTATATTTGAAAGGGGCCTTAAAAAAATGATTTAACGACGCTATGAAATACAAGTGCATCAAGAATTAGCGATTATTTGAACGGAATAAGGGATATCACTTTAAATGTTACCAAAGCCCTGCACTAAAAATTGAATATTGAGAGTGATAAAATCCTCCATTAGAAAGAGAATGGAAAGCATTATCTTACCAACCGAAAACAAAATATTTCACATATTCTCCGCCTCGAACAGGAAACCACGACGTTTATGGGGAAAAGAAAATACTGTATCTGAAAATAATCTAAAATTTCATTATCATTAACAAGTCCAAAACAAATAATTAAGAAAATCGGATGTTAAAACAATCAATTAAGCACATTACAATCGTTGCGTTAACGGCATTTACCCTACTATCTATATCATGTCAAGACAAAAAAAAGGGGATTGCAAATAAGCAATCACCCGAAATCATCGATGTGGCCATTCCCTTAAAAAATGCTCAAAAACAATTGAGCTTACAGAAAGAGCAGGCCTTGAAATACAATAAAATACCTAGAACCTTGACTGCCGAAGGTGATATGCATTGGATCAAACCCGGTTTTGATTGGACAGAGGGCTTTTTTCCAGGTAGCCTATGGTTCTTATATGATTATACCAAAAGCGACGAATGGCGGGAAGCCGCAGAAAAACTTCAAAAACTGTTTGAAGACCATAAATACAAAACCTCCTACCACGACTTGGGGTTTATCTTCAATGCGGCATATGGCAATGGCTATGCTTTTACAGGCGACAACCACTTTAAAGAAGTTATGATAACGGCTGCCGATTCACTTTCTACAAGATTCAACCCTAATGTCGGATGTATCAAAAGCTGGGACGTAGATAAAGGTTGGCAGTCTGAAAGAGGTTGGAAATTTCCTGTGATCATTGATAACATGATGAATTTGGAATTATTGTTTAAGGTTAGCGAATTTACAGGAAATGACAAATACAAACAAATAGCCATTTC
>CAZRIE010000286.1:0-2107 GCA_964600075.1 uncultured Flavobacteriaceae bacterium | reverse complement strand
TAGCCAGTAGCCAGTAGCCAGTAGCCAGTAGCCAGTAGCCAGTAGCCAGTAGCCAAAAAAAATGAAACGAAAAAAACCAAAATTAAGCAGCCTCCTCTTCGCCCTGTTCTTAGTGCTGTTAATCATTCCCCAAACCAGAAAACCCATTCAAGTGGCGTTGAATAAAGTGCGTGTATTCGTGTGGTCTCCATCTGAGCTGGACCAGGAAGACCAAACTCAACTGCAACCCTTTACCTATCGATTAGCAACTTTAGACGGTACGCCAACGAACATTGAAATCGGTAAAGGCAAAGTCACCTTTATCAGCTATTGGGCAACCTGGTGCCCGCCCTGTATTGCGGAACTACCAAGCATCAAAAAACTCTATACGGACTACGGAGACCAAATCGATTTTATACTCCTCACCAATGAGGATCCTGAAACGGTACGTGAATTTTTAAAGAAGAAATCTTTTGATTTGCCGGTGTATTTACCACAAATGGAAACCCCAGAAGCGCTTTTTGGTCGTAGCATTCCCACCAATTATGTGCTAGATAAAACAGGTAAAATCGTCATCAAAGAAACTGGCGCGGCGGATTGGAATAGTGAAAAGGTAAGAGAGGTTTTAAACGGGTTGCTTGCTTTATAATTCTCGTTTTATAAGCTTACTGAACCCTTATCGCCATAAAGATCATATCATTATAGACCCTTCCATTGGGTTCATGACAGGCTTGCTTAATCAAATGCAACACCTCAAAGCCGTTTTTAGAAAGGCACTCCCTTAAAAAGGCCTCTTGATAGTAGTGGACATACACTTGGTCTTTCCCACTAAAACTAGTCTGCTCAAAACCCGATTGGGTCTCATCTCCCTCAATGGTACTGAGATAGAGCACCGCATTCGGGGTTACTATTTTTGCGCAATCTGAAATAAGTGTCGCACATGCTGCTTTGTTCAAATAGGGGATCACAAAGGCACCAATGATGGCATCGAATTTCTGGTGGAGGGTAGCAATTTCCCGGCAGTCCAACAGCAAAAAATGGGCATTGTGATTATGCTTTTTGGCCAAGGCCAACATATTGGGCGCCATATCAGATGCCGTATACTGTAAATCAGGACGTTTGTGCAACACATATTGGGTCAAATTACCAGGGCCGCAACCCATTTCAAACACTTTGGCCTTTTGGGGCAGCAGCTCACAAAAAGTATCATAGCTCGCGTTGTATTGCTCCAAACTAGCGACTTTCTCCCAATAGTCTTGGGCGAACTTGTTATACGTAGCTTGGGTGATAGCATCTTTATTCATCCCTAAATAGTGTATGGAAACAGCTTTAAAGATAACTATCTTTAAAATAATCATCGGGCCCCTCCTCTTTTCCCTAAATCCTAAGAATAAGGTACGTTATTAACTTTGGTAAACTGTTTATTTTTCTAGGTCCTCCCCTGGCAAAGGGAGGTGCCCGCAGGGCGGAGGGATTTTGGTGTACGTATCTAGAATGACAAAGACAGTCGTGTTCCTAGTCTAACCACCCCGACAAAAACGGTATCAAACGATACCAAATTTGTACTAATCATATGAAAACCAAGGAATTAAATTTTCCTTGGTTTCATTTGAATAGTTTTGAAATCATAATCGAACGTGTCCTATTACGTGTCCTATTTTTTGAAGCGTATTTAGTATCTTTAAACATGTTCAACTTATCGCAATAGACTTTTCACAGCGATTTGACTTTCGTTTAACGGATTCAATAATCTTTAAAAACGAAAGTGATGAAAACTACACACACTTTTATTGTCCATTTTTGGCTGAAAAAGAAATCAATCAAAAAAGATGGAACAGTTCCTATTTACGCTCGAATCAGACTTGATGGCACCCCTGCCGATGTCACTACGAAACAATCAGCCTTGGAAGAGTATTGGTGCTGTGAAGCAGGGCGAGTCAATCTAAAAGTCAAAAATGCCAATTTTGTAAACGATTCGTTGGATGATATCTACTCAAATATCAAAACTGCCTATCAAGAATTAAAAGAGGAAGGTAGATTTATTACTACTCAAGCTATAAAATTGAGGTATTTGGGGGAGGACAGCCCATTGAGAACACTCAAAGACCTTTTTGAATATCATCGAAAG
>CAZRIE010000285.1:0-2111 GCA_964600075.1 uncultured Flavobacteriaceae bacterium | reverse complement strand
TGTGCTACTTGATTTTTTTGACATGATATAGAGTTTTAGTGTTCTTAATTCTATCTTTTGTGTTTGTACTTATCAATAAGGTTAACATAAAATCGTAAAAAAATAAGAGCCAGTTTCGACGTAGGTCACGAATTGACCTTGTTTTTGTCGGTCAATCAGTTAGTCCACACAAAACCCCGAAAGGTTAACAACTATATGCCAAAATTTTACAGAGGAGGGAATGTAAATTGAAATATTTTAGGGGAGAATTGTGTCGCGCCAAATTACGTAACCTACTAAAAGTAAGAAATTTATCTTAGATGCCCATAAGGTTATTCCGAAAATTACAATGTTCAAGGGCGTAATTTGGTACCAATTCAAAACTTTGCTTTGCATTTTATCATCTTGAAAAAGATGAATCCGCGCAGTGTATTATCGGCTTAAGATGTGGGCTTTATTATGAAATAAAACAAAAAGCAATCGGGGTGGGGTAGTTTTGTTGACATACTACTAATAAATGGCCTTTACCCGTTGAGATTTTGCCATTATCGATGAATGCATTAATTGCCAATTTTTTTGATTCAATTGGCTATAGGCCCCTTTCAAGTGAATAAAGTTTCAAAGTAATGCACTAAAAGATATGAAAATCACTTTGTATTGTTACATAGCATTCGTCAGTGATTTTTGTACGACATCAATTGTTTTTTCATAGCTGTTTTTTAATAGGGTCTTTGCATCCATAGTATCCCAATAGCCTTGGTTGAATAGCTCAACGGAAAACCCGCCACTAAAACCTGCGTTGTATAATTTAGGGATGACTACATCGAACGGACAGACTCCTTCCCCTGGCAATACCCTATCCGAGTCTTTTAATTTATCATAAGAGGGCGTGGAAGGGTAATCGTTCATATGCATTACCGGTAGCCTTTTACCATTAAGAATATCAATAGTGTCCCAATCGTTACCTCCGCGATACACATGATAAAAATCTAATAAAATTGTTGCTTTGGGGTGACCTGTGGCGATAGCGATTTGTGCACAATCGGCAATCTTGTTCAACGCCCCCATGCCCCAAAGTTCTATAATAGGAGTAACCCCGGTTTCATCGCCCAATTCAAGAATAGCATTATAACGTTCGGCATAGGCGTCGTATTTTGTACTATCTAATGAAGATATGCCCTGTACCGGAGCAGCGATGTAAGTACCGCCCAAAGCTGCAGTAATCTGCATTTCCTCCCGTAGCTGCTCTATGGCTTTTTTTCTTTCTTCGGGGTCGTCGCTGCACCATTTTGAAAACCCAATAATGTTTTCTAAAACGAGCTCACGGGCTTGTAGTTTCTCTTTTAACTGCGCTGCAGTACCACCATTCTCCAGATAGGTTTTGATATCTTTCATCCACAGCTCTATACCATCAAAACCGGCGTCGGCGACCATATCTATTTGAACATCGGCAGCTAGTTTGTAATGCAAGAGCGTAGAGGTATTTAAACTAATTCTTACCGGTAGTTTATTCGTTGTCTCCCGGCTGAGAGTGTTTCCGCCACCTTCGGTATTGGAGGTAAATGCATAACCGCCCATAGCTGCAAGGGAACCGGTAATACCAGTTTTTAGGACCTTTCTTCTTGAAATTTTGTTTTTCATTTTGGGTTGGTTCTCTGTTCGTTAAGGCAGATAGTTTACAAAGTTAAAGGGACATAGTTTACACCATGTTTTGACTTAAACCTGATTGATCTTGTTTATTTCTAATGTTGTTTTCGTCAAAGAAACCTAAAAATACGTTTCTATAAAACACTTTCCAAATGCGCTTATCCATATCCTGAATTGCCAAGTATTTTCCTTTGAGGGCAGCTGTTAGAGATACCCAGTGATATGACTTCCATTTTAGGGCCCCGGTTTAGTGAAGTTTGTAGCTAAATATCATTGTCGTCTAAAACCAAATGGTTGATAAAGGTACCAAAAGACTGTATTTTGATGTTTTTGAGATGACTTTTTCAAAACGAAAAGCTACTTCATGGTAACCGGAACAGGATTTTCTACTTTACCCGGATTTCTTTGACCATTTCCTTTCCTATTCAAATCTCCTAAATCTTTTCTGCCTTTGTCTGCCCATTCCATCAATTCCTTAACTACCC
>CAZRIE010000284.1:0-2118 GCA_964600075.1 uncultured Flavobacteriaceae bacterium | reverse complement strand
GTTAAACATTTTACAAATTAACAAAAACTGAAAACGCACACTTCGAAAGACTCTAAAACGCTAGTAATGTAAACAAAAGTGCTTCCGAACGACTTAATTTAAAACTTTGGTCATGAGCAATATCTTTATTTCCTGTCTGCTATTCAGTATTCTCATTTCATTGCATGGAAAAGCTTAGGACATGAACCGTGAAAAATTACAGGATATTATTAGCCAAGTTTCGGATACCTTGGCGGCAAACGGAAATTCGTACCGATTTGTGTATAACGACAGACCCCTGATATGAGTTTATGACGAAAATGCCAATCGCATGCGTATTATCTCTCCAGTTGTTGAAATGGCAGACATTGGTGAAGAAGAACTTCTAAATGCAATGGTCGCCAATTTTCATTCTGCCCTTGATGTCAAATATGCCTTGAGCGATGAGATTATCTGGTCGGTTTTTATCCATCCGTTAAGAGAGCTATCCGAGTATCAAGTCAGAGATGCCATCGAATCAGGCACTTTGCTTACCACCCCATTAAAAAAGGCCTCGCACAATTTAAAATCTACCCCCTTGTCTTCGGTCGGAAAATTAGGTTAAGAAACCTTGATTTCCTTTTTTTTCCAAAGTCAAAAACTAATTAAGCAATAGCGTATTACATAAGTGACCAAATCACTACCGGAGAATGAGTTCGTCGACGTTGAAAAACTTCTTGAAAAAATCGAGGAAGACGATGATTTACAGAGCGTTTATCATACGATGCAGAAATAATCGCTTTTTCTTTTACGTTCAAGCATTTGTATCAAGCTGTCTTTGTTGTTGGACTTTAATAATCCTCTCGCATTTTGAGAATATATAGGCTCGCAGCAATAAGACCACGCTTATTAAAGATAAAGAAAAAAAATGATTTTATGATTTTTACGTATACCGAGGGGAATTTTACGATTTATTCAAAAAGGCATAAGCATTTTGCTATATCGGTTCATTTACCGTTTCCTTTCGAAAATTGTTCACTACCATTCTTCTTTTACCTGATTCGAGATGAGGTATTTCTTCAACATACCTAATATTGATTATTGCATCGGCACCAAGTAAACTCTTAAAATATACAATAATTGATTTTTCATTGCTCTTATTGAAAGCAGTACGCACAGCTAGTTTTATACAATATTCTTTTTGGCTTTCTTGAACAAATTGAAACTGCTTGATGTTAGTATAGACATCTAACTGGTAAACATTAAAGCTAGACTTTATATTACCGGCCGTATCATAAATCAAGTCCATTTTTCTACCCTCTATCTTCAAAAAACTTGATGATCCCGCAAAGTAAACGTCTTTTTCGGTAATTACGGCAAAGTCCCCTGTATCATATCTAATAAATGGTGTACAATAATTAAACAGATCTGTTATCACCACCCTACCCAATTCGCCATTCTGAACCGCAATATCTTTTTCAGGGTGCAGGATTTCGACAAAATAACTTGCCCAGTTAATCTGTAGATTCGTACTCCCTTGAGAAAGTTGAAGGGACAGAATTCCGTTTTCTTGGTTCGAATAACGCAAATAAACAGGGGCATTGAAATATCTTTTGAGTTTTTCTCTAGTATCATCTCCCAAACCCTCAGCCATAGCAATAATGGAAGATACATTTCTTTCAATGGGTTTCGCATTTGTACTTTCAAGATACTGACAAATATCGCGCAGCGCCGACGAATAAGATAGAAGCGTCATTGTTGAAGTGTCTTCGCGTAGGTTTTTTACTAATTTTTCAAGATAAGTATCAGAAAAGTCGGTAACATTGACGATCTTGATATTTCGCGTTAATGCCGTTAGCTTATCTATTTTATATTTCCCTAACCACTTTCTAATATAGTATAAGCGGTATCCAACCTTATAGCCGGCAATTTGTTGAAAATAAATAGTGTCAGCGCGATTCCTTATTACTTTATCGATATTTTGATATGTTTCAAAAGGCGTTCCAGTAGATCCACTGCTTGAAATCTTTATTTTTTGACTATCTATGTACGTGCGAGACTGAAAATCTTCAAAATTAATTCGCATTATGGCCTTGTCAACTACTGGAAAATCTTCAAGGTTTTCACGATTTTTGTATTTCCCATAAAACTCCGTAGTGT
>CAZRIE010000283.1:0-2159 GCA_964600075.1 uncultured Flavobacteriaceae bacterium | reverse complement strand
GAAAATATAGGAGTGTTAAAATTTTCGTAACAATTTGATTTACAGTCAAATGAAACCAAATGAGACCATATGAAATTGGCAGTTATTTACCGATACAGAAATTAGCAAAAATATTCCCTAAAAGCTCATCATTTGTAACTTGACCGGTAATTTCTCCAAGATGGTATAAAGCTTCGCGAACATCAATAGCCATAAGGTCACTCGGTAGATTTTCCTGCATACCAAATTGTACCTTTTCGATTTCCTCCAAGGCTTTTAATAGTGCGTTATAATGTCGCGTATTGGTTACTATAGTTTCATTGTTACGCAATGCGCCTGTGTTTATAAAACCCAATAATTTTGATTGCAGTTCTTCTACACCGGTTTTGGTCTTTGCTGATAGCATTTGTACCTCGATGCCTTTAACTGCACTAAGCATGACATTTAGATTGGTTTTCACCTCTTTGTCAATTTGGTCGATTTTGTTTGCTACGACCACCAATGGTTTTTCCGGATATTTGTTTCGTATCCTTTCGATCTCTAATAAAGGTTGCCATATTTCTGCCACTTCAGGAACAGTGGGGGTTTGTTCTGGAAAGAAGGTAGTTGAATCAATTAAATACAAAACAACTTGTGCCTTTCCAATTTTCTCAAAAGTACGTTGAATGCCCATGCCTTCTATAACATCTTCGGTTTTACGTATACCGGCGGTATCGATAAAACGAAATCCGATACCCCCTATTGAAATCTCGTCTTCTATGCTATCTCGGGTTGTACCGGCAATTTCAGATACCAAAGCGCGCTCTTCGTTCAACAGCACATTCAATAGTGTTGATTTGCCCACGTTGGGTTCTCCGACGATAGCAACTGGAATACCATTTTTGATGACGTTACCTACGGCGAAAGAATCTATAAGTCGTCTTAAGACCTGTTGAATTCGCGCCAACAAATCCTTGAACTGTACACGATCTGCAAACTCGACATCTTCTTCTGCGAAATCAAGTTCGAGTTCGATAAGGGATGCGAAATTCAGTAGTTCACTACGTAATTCCTTAATCTCATTGCTAAAGCCTCCGCGCATCTGTTGTATGGCGATTTGGTGACTTGCCTCGTTGTCGGATGCAATCAAATCTGCCACTGCTTCGGCTTGGCTCAAATCCATTTTCCCGTTTAGAAATGCCCTGAGCGTGAACTCTCCTGCATCTGCAGTTCGGCATCCGTTGCGAAGAAATAACTGAATGATTTGCTGTTGAATATAGGGAGAACCGTGGCATGATATTTCGATTACGTCTTCGCCCGTATAGGAATGAGGCCCCTTAAAAATCGACACTAAGACTTCATCTAAAGTTTTCCCTTCTTCTACAATATGACCCAATCGAATAGTGTGGGTATCTTGCGCTGCCAAATTCTTTCTGTGTACCGATTTGAAAAAAGGGGCAACTTTAGTAATAGCTCCTTTACCCGAAATTCGGATTACGGCAATGGCCCCCGCACCTGAAGGCGTAGCCAATGCGATTATAGTGTCATTTGGAACCATCCTAAGATTTTCAAGCAAAAATAGACAAAAACATGTAGATTGTTTTTGATAATAGCTACTCCAGAAAGTCGTTTAGATAAATTTAGGCGAACACTAAAAATGTATAGCTTCGATAAACCATTAACAGTTAAAAAAATATATTATAATCCCGTTGATCCTTTGGTCGCAGGGTTTTTTTTTATTCGGAATACTTAAAATCCGTACTTGTAACATTTCAAGTAATTGCGCGTCTTATAAATAGAACCCCTAAAAACAGTTAAAATGGAAATCATCAATCAAAACAGAGCACTGGAGTCTAACAATCAATTATTGGTCTTGACCCATCTTTCACAATTATTGACCTATGTCACCGGATTCGGAGGCTTAATCGTTCCTTTAGTCATTTGGCTAACGTCAAAAGATTCGATAGCCGGAATGGACGAACACGGAAAATCAATCGTTAATTTTCAATTGAGCATGTTGCTCTTTGCGATTCTAAGCATACCTGCTATACTGTTACTTGGCTTGGGCATTTTAAGCCTCATTTTTATTGGAATCACGGCCTTTATAGTTCCAATAGTGAATGCGGTAAAAGCTAGTAACGGCGAATCACCGAGTTATTTTATGACGATTCGGTTTATATCATAAGCGGAAATGAAAACTA
>CAZRIE010000282.1:0-2162 GCA_964600075.1 uncultured Flavobacteriaceae bacterium | reverse complement strand
TCTGGATAGTTTATTAAAATTAGAAAAATTGTTGATGGATGTTTAACGAACTCGCTTTACAAATAGAAAAACACCTGGCCCAGGGCTCCAATTTTGCAATCGCCCAAGTGGTAGATCGTATTGCCCCAAGTTCAGGAAAGGTAGGGGATAAGGCCCTGATTTTAGAAACCGGCGAACTGATCGGGTGGATCGGCGGTGGCTGTGTGCGTGGTATTGTCATCAAAGAAGCATTGGATGTGATTAAGAGCAAGCGCTACCGACGCGTACGCATTTCACCAGAAGGCGGCTCGCGTTCAACAGCGAACTACAAAGAATATGTAATGTCATGTCAAAGTAAAGGAACCTTAGAAGTTATGATAGAACCTGTATTACCACAACCGGAATTGATCGTAATCGGCAAATCTAATATTGCCCGAAAGTTAGTGCAAATGGCTTCAGCGGCTGACTTTAGAGTTTCTGTGATGGCGACCGATGCCGATGTACAGATGTTTCCGGCAGCGAATAGCGTTTCTGATGATGTTGACTTTAGCACATTTAAAAGTTTGACCAATACCTACATTATTGTCACTACCCAAGGGGAAGACGATGAACTCTCGGTAAAGAAAGCTTTGAAAACTTCGGTAAGCTATGTGGGCTTAGTCGCCAGTGGCAAAAAATCTGTGGATATCAAAACGTATTTAGCGAATGAAGGTATTTCAGAAGCCCGAATTGGTCAATTACGTAGCCCTGTAGGTTTAGATATCAATGCCAAGCTGGCTAGTGAGGTGGCGATTAGTATTTTGGCCGAGGTCATTGATCATTTTAGAAAAGGGAATGCTGCCGATAATATGCCCGTACATGAAAAAGAAGTAGCCATTGAAACCACCACTTCGCCGGCCGAAGACCAATTTGCCGAGGACTATTATATCAATCCCGTTTGTAATGTGCCAGTCTCGAAAAAGAACCCGAAGCATATTGTTGAGTATGCAGGAAAGAAAGTCTATTTCTGTTGTGATGGGTGTAAGGTGAGTTTTGAGAATGAACCGGAGAAGTATATAAATGGATAAGTAAAAAATACAGCCTTTATATATTTATCATAGTAATCAACTATAACCGTCTATAGTCCAAATAAATATATATTTTAATTTGACTCGTTTGGGGCTATTTGATATGCCTTTATAATATTTAGTGTATTAAAGCGTCAAAATGCTGTTCTAGGTGTCTTAATCGGTGTTCTATTCTGAAAATTTTTGATAAAATATTGGTTTAGAGAGGAGTACAGCTTAGGTTTAAACCCTGTCAGCCCGACGAACTATTATTCTGGTAATATTATGCCCTGCTAATAATTTGATGTGCAAGGTTTTCATTTTTATGGCATTCATATGATATCCTTTAAACAAGCTGAAGTCAAGTAACAAATGGAGAATGGGAAACAAGAATTTGAAGTAATCAGATATGTCCAATTCTCAAAATCACAAAAACTGCTTCGAACTATAAGTTTGATCCATTGGTCGAAAAATCCGAAAAAGAACAAAGACAGCCATAATTGGTAAAAGTCAAATAGGCAAGCCGGGTTTTGGAATCCTGCATTATCGTGTTGATGGTAATACGAATGAATTTGAAATCATGGAACGAGAATGGGAACAATCCTATTGATTCTTGCCTCGCTGATTAGTATTCTTTTGGTAAGTATTTAGGACTTGCAGTACGAAACTTCGTTTCACTCGATTTTGCAAATCGATGAAAGATAGTTTTAGCCAAAAGGTATTTTCCTTTTGCTACCGCCAGGAGTAAAACAAGATATCTTTGTGGCTAGAAAGACACATCTTGAATTACCTTTTTATGGAGGATTCTCTTATGTTTAAATTACCATTCAAAATAATAGTATCTGATATTATCTCTTCATTATTAATCAATTCCATTAACATTTCAGCCGCAGCTTTTCCCATTTCAAATGTGGGTTGCTTAACACTGCTTAATTTTGGTGACACTAAATCTGCTATTTTGGTCTCGGTAAATCCCATTACTCCAATGTCGTTTGGCACTTCTATTCGATTTTGTTTTAAAACGGAAATTGTGCTCAGAGCAACAAGGTCATTTACGCACATAAAGGCTTCGGGTAAATCATTAGTATCTATTAGCCGTTGAACTGTCGCAATAGCTTCTTCAGATAAAATACCTGA
>CAZRIE010000281.1:0-2172 GCA_964600075.1 uncultured Flavobacteriaceae bacterium | reverse complement strand
ATAAAGAAGAAACGTCTATATATTTTTTAATTTTTGTCATCTTGGATTCAAGGTTAAAACGGAAAGAAGATAATGTTTTTTTGATTTAAATCATTAAATTTTATCATTTAACCCTGTAGATGCGACAAAACCGTTCATTTTGTATACTAATATTTTAATCTCAACATTTTCATATCCTCCTTCAATTTTTTGTCTATCACTTTAGCATAAATTTGGGTGGTCTTTAACGATTGATGCCCCAACATTTTACTAACTGATTCAATAGGGATTCCATTGGCCAAGGTTACGGTAGTGGCAAAAGTATGCCGAGCTAAATGGAAGGTCAGGTTTTTTTTAATATTGCAGAGGATAGCAATTTCCTTTAAAAATGCGTTGGTCTTTTGGTTACTTATAACAGGTAGCAACAAGCCACTCGTTGAATTTTCGGCATGAGTGCTATATTTAGAGAGTAATTCTTCGGCAGCGGGGAGTAGGGGAATGCTACTTCTAGAATCGGTCTTTGAGCGATTGATCTTTATCCATCGGTCGCCATCCATTCCTAATACAATGTGGTTGTCCGATAATTTTTGAACATCTACGTATGCCAGCCCGGTAAAACAACAGAAGACAAAAATATCCCTTACCTGTTCCAATCGATTGATAGAAAATTCTTTTTCCATCATGGTACGAAGTTCTGCATCGGTCAATACGTCTCTCTCCACCTTTTTCCATTGGGCCTTCCAATGATAGAACGGGTCTTTGCTTACCCAGTTATTGGCGAAAGCAATACGCATAATTTTTTTAAAGTTGACCACATATTTAGTAATGGTATTTTGGTTGCCAATCCTTTTTGTCTTTAAATAATGGTGGAAGCGATTGATGAATTTTAAATCTACTTCCATGACAAATATGTCGGCTAACTTATATTCCTTTTTGATAAAGGCTGCAATGTGATTTCGCGTACGGATATGCCTTCTATAAGCGCCATAGGAGTAATCTAGACCCATTAGTTGTTCAATCTGGTCGTTATGTTCGTCATAAATATCAAGTAGCGTTTTATGCGTCTCTTCTTTGTTCAGCAGCTTGTTTTTGATCAGTTCGGCATTGAAAGGTTTCTTTTTGATGACCAGTTTGGAATGGATGTCATAAGTTTTGGATTCCAGTTCATCTATGAAGTGGTTTAGGGCTTGGGTTTTAGGGTTCGAACCTTTTACCCTACCTTTTACGCAACACCATTTTTTGGGCTCAATTTTACGCTTGATACTGAATTCGGCACGTAGGCCATTTACCGTAATTCTTAGATATATTGGTGCTTTACCAAGTTTGTCTAGTTTACCGTTTCTGAGGTAGCTCAAAACTGCGAAGGAATGGGTCTCCATTTAAAAGTTATTTTTCTTTTTTCAATTTGATCATTAATCCGTTGTAAAAAATTGATAGCCAATTTTTTAACATTGATCCGGTGCCCTTTTTGCGAATTCCAAAATGGGGCACCGAATAGGGCACCGCGACAGATGGTTCTATTTGATATCAAATGAATACAAGAAAAACAAAAAAGTCTGTAAATCAACGATTTACAGACTTTTTGAATAGTTTTGATGGTCTAAAAGTGACCTGGCTGGGGTTTGAACCTTCCGAGCTCAGGCCAATCAGAGTCGGTGTCTTGCTAAAATTCACATTTCATGTTGACGATTTGTGAACTTGCTTATTGTTAAATTATGTCAAAGTAACTTTCGTTCTACGAATATAAATGTTTTAAATTCTTAATTCGATTTAAAGGAGATTAGTATGGCTCTCATTTAAAAAGGGTTGTTTTTAGTAATTTCCTCTCCGTTTTAATTCAGGTAATGAGCTTCTAAGTTTGACCATTGCAATATGGAACCTTTGAATTACCCTGTTACTATACTCCTTACATCTCAGGATTGAACGCTGTAGGAAAAGGAGATTTTTATTGTACCTTCCTAGAAGTATTAGTCAGCTCATCTGGACTTATTTTTCTGGTTCCCCCATAACTAACTAATTATCTGTGCCGAGGAGTTTAATAAACACGATTGACACTTTAGCAAATTAGTGCCATTAAACAGTTAATGTATGGATACCATCAAGATCTTCATTGCCTCTTCTTCCGAATTACTTCAAGACCGTAAGGATTTCCGAGAATTCTTAAGCCTTCGAAACGATCGGGGTCATAAAAAA
>CAZRIE010000280.1:0-2221 GCA_964600075.1 uncultured Flavobacteriaceae bacterium | reverse complement strand
TTTTTCTTTTTGAGCATACCCCTTAAGTCGGGATTGTAGAACACACCTATCTGCAAACGATCAAAATTTGCAGATGGAAAATGATTTTTTAGGTATCCGACCTGTGCGCTCAGATTTTCGGTTACGTTTACACCCAATGCCCCGTACAACCGATTTTGCCCGAAAACTTCGTCTTGTAGGTTCAAGAAAATTTCATCGTAGAAATTCAAGAAAAAAATATCGGTTAGGGGCAAGGTAATCTGTAGTCGGTATCTTGCCCTATGTTGGGTGTCGGTACGGTCGCCAAAATCTAAAAACCGCTGTTCCAAGCGGTAACGATGCTCAAATTTGAATTTCCCGACCTTATTTTTAAGAATGAACTGCTCGAAAATACGATGTTCTTTAGCATTGGTCTCGTCAGGGAACTCCTCAAAAGTACCGTCCGTCGTAATATAACCGTAACCGACCGTTGCAATGGCGTTCGTATTTATATGATAATTCAAACCTGTGCGCAACAACAGTTGGTTAAAATTTTTGCTGTTTTCGTAATGGCGTAATTGGGCTTCAGTGTGAATACTCCACTGCTCGGCAATTTTGTTCGTGCCGAAATACATATACCAAGACCCGAGTTGGTTCTCGCCAGTTTCTTGAGCGATAAGAACAAATGAGGGGATAAGGATCAGAATTAAAAGTTGTAGTTTTTTCAAGCAAGTGATTTTCAAGGTGTAAATTAAGAAGGAAAGAACGAAGACGAAAAAATTAAGGATAAGTGCATATAGAATCAAATTAAACAAACTTTAATCTTCAAAGTTTTCTTTTTTAAAAGGATTAAGTTAAATATACCAAAATCATTAATGGTAATTCTTAAAGGGGTGTTAAGAGCTTATTTTTAAGTAAACTTAACTCCTGATTGTATTTTGAAAGAGGTACTAAAACAATGTCATTAAAGGTGATTTTTTAAAACTATTAAAAAAGACAAAGAATGAGACACCGTTGAAAAGAACTTTCATTATTCATAAACCAGTATCTTAAAACGGTCGTTTTTTTGTAGGTTATTTAACGTGTTATGTAACTAAGGTTACTTTGTAGGTAACTAAACTTATCTACTTTTATTCAAAACAAAGTACAAATGGAAACTATGCATTCAGAAATAACAGCAATGCCAAGAATCGGTGATAATGCTCCCGATTTTGAGGCAATTACCACCAAAGGAAAAATAAAATTATCGGAATTTGCAAAAGACAAATGGCTGGTGATGTTCTCACATCCGGCAGATTTTACTCCGGTATGCACAACGGAAATGAGCGGCTTTGCATCTCGAAAATCAGAATTTGACACCTTAAATACTGAACTATTAGGGCTTAGTATCGATAGCGTACATGCCCATTTGGGCTGGGTGCAAAATGTACGTAAGAATACGGGTGTCTACTTTGATTTCCCAATTATTGCGGATCTAGACATGAAGGTTTCAAAGTTATATGGTATGCTGCAGCCGAATGAGAGTGAGACCGCAGCCGTTCGCGCCGTATTTTTTATCGACCCAAAAAAGAAAATTCGATTAATCATGTATTATCCACTGAACGTAGGTCGGAACATGAATGAAATTTTACGCGCTTTAGAGGCCCTTCAAATTTCGGACAAATACAAAGTCGCTATGCCATTGGATTGGAAAAAAGGGGATAAAGTCATTATTCCACCACCAAAAACACTAGATGAAATGAATGCTAGGTTAGAAGATGATTCTATTGAAATGGTAGACTTCTATCTAGCGAAGAAAGAATTGAATTATAATTGATTTATTGGTTGGTTGTTTTAAGGAAACGGTACGGTTAAGACCGACTGTTTCCTTTTCAAAATTATATATTCCCCTAAAATTTAAGGACTAAATAAAATAAGATATGTCATTACTAAGTATCCTTTTTGGAACTAAAAAAGAAAAGCAAGAGAATATTACTATATTGGATAGAACGGCCTATGCGGAGGCTATTATGGTTGGCAAAGTACAATTAGTTGATGTGCGTACATCAAAAGAATATAAAAGTGGCCATATTAAAAATGCTGTCAATATTGATTTCTTTAGTACATCGAGTTTTAAGAAATTCTTTGAAAAATTTGATAAAGAGAAGGCAGTTTATCTTTACTGTAGGTCAGGTGCACGAAGTCAAAAAGCAGCTAGAAGATTGGTAGACCTGGGTTTTTCAAATATCTATGACCTGAAAGGTGGTTATATGAGGTGGGGTTA
>CAZRIE010000279.1:0-2252 GCA_964600075.1 uncultured Flavobacteriaceae bacterium | reverse complement strand
AATTAAACTAATTTTTTTAAAACGACTTTAAGGTACTATTTATTTCAGTGTTTACCAATTCTGTGAACGTTGCTATCGAAATCGCTCCCAAATCTTCTCCTCCATGCTTTCTTACAGAAATCGTATCAGCCTTCTCATCATTTTCTCCAACGATTAGCATAAATGGTATTTTACTCATCTCTGCTTCTCGTATTTTCTTGCCAATAGTTTCGTTTCTACTATCCAAGAGGGCGCGAATTTCGTTATTTTCTAGGGATTTTAAAACTTTTTCAGCATATTTTTCGTGTTTCTCGCTTACAGGTAAAATAATAGCCTGCTCTGGAGTAAGCCATAAGGGGAAATTACCACCGGTATGCTCCAATAATAGGGCTATAAATCGTTCCATGCTTCCAAAAGGCGCGCGATGTATCATTACGGGTCGGTGTAGTTCATTATCACTCCCTTTGTAAGTGAGGTCAAAGCGTTCTGGAAGGTTGTAATCTACTTGAATGGTACCTAGCTGCCAGTTCCTTCCCAACGCATCCTTAACCATAAAGTCAAGTTTTGGACCATAGAAGGCCGCTTCGCCTTTCTCAATCACATAATCAAGTCCTTTTTCTTTCGCAGCGTTTATAATCGCCTGCTCTGCTTTTTCCCAGTTCTCAATAGATCCAATGTACTTTTCTGGAGTTTCTAAATCTCTTACGGAAACTTGTGCTGTAAAATTATCAAAACCTAAGGAACCTAGTACATATAAAGATAGGTCTATCACATCTTTGAATTCTTGATCTAACTGTTCTTGCATACAAAAGATGTGTGCATCATCTTGTGTAAACCCTCTAACCCTGGTAAGTCCATGTAGTTCTCCACTTTGTTCGTACCTATAAACAGTACCAAATTCAGCATATCGTTTCGGTAAATCCTTGTAGCTGAAAGGTTTTGCGTTATATATCTCGCAATGGTGAGGGCAATTCATTGGTTTTAGTAAAAACTCCTCGTCCTCCTTAGGTGTCTTAATTGGTTGGAAGCTGTCTTCGCCATATTTCGCATAGTGTCCTGAGGTTACATACAGTTCTTTTTGTCCAATATGTGGCGTCATCACCGTTTCATAACCTGCTTTTTTCTGAGCTTTTTTTAGAAAGTTCTCTAACCGCTCTCTAAGCGCAGCCCCTTTTGGTAGCCATAAAGGAAGGCCTTGCCCAACTTTTTTGGAGAAGGTAAATAATTCCAGCTCTTTCCCTAGTTTTCTGTGGTCGCGCTTCTTGGCTTCTTCTAATAGCTCAAGGTATTCTGTAAGTTCCTTTTGCTTTGGAAAAGATATGCCGTAAATACGGGTCAGTTGGGTGTTGTTTTCATTCCCCCTCCAATACGCACCTGCAACACTGAGAATTTTAATTGCTTTTACAATACCGGTGTTGGGAATATGTCCTCCACGGCAAAGATCTGTAAAAGTATCATGGTCACAAAAGGTAATGGTGCCATCTTCCAAGTTCTCTATAAGCTCTACCTTATATTCGTTGCCTTGTTCCTTGTAGAATTTAAGGGCATCCGTTTTGGATACAGCACGCATATTGTAGTTATGTTTTCCTCTAGCTATTTCAATGGCCTTTTGTTCTATTTTCTGAAAATCCTTTTCCGAGATACTTCCCTCAGGTAAATCCACATCATAATAGAAACCATTCTCAATAGCAGGTCCTATGGTCAGTTTGATCCCGGGGTACAATTCCTCTAAGGCTTGGGCTACAATATGTGACGTTGAATGCCAGAACGCCGTTTTCCCCTCTTGGTTGTTCCAAGTAAATAATACTAAAGAACCATTTTCTGTCAATGGAGTTTTGGTCTCTACTATCGTGTCGTTAAACTTGGCAGAGATTACGTTTCTAGCTAGCCCCTGACTAATGCTATTAGCAACGTCCATTGGCGTACTGCCATTTTCAAATTTTTTAGTAGAGCCATCTGGCAAGGTAATTTCAATCATCGTATCTTGTTATATAAGGATGACAAAGGTAATGTGTTGGTTTTAGGTCTACAATATAATGTACGTCTGTTTTTTTAATGTTTTATATCTGTGAGCAAAATTAAAAAATGGCAAATAGCCTATTTAGGCTTCTATAAGCTATAGGTTAACGGTAAGGAGTAGCACTTCTTTTGAGAATTAGTTTTGCTGATTGGTTTAAATTAATTATATTCATTCCCCTTTTTAAGCGAATTTTTTTTACAACCCTCTATTTTATAGTGTGTTAAAGTTTGTTTTTTTTGGGTGTCAAAAAAAG
>CAZRIE010000278.1:0-2254 GCA_964600075.1 uncultured Flavobacteriaceae bacterium | reverse complement strand
CTTGTCGAATGAACTTACAGACATACTCTTAGAAGGAGACGCTGTAGATATTGAGGTGGAAGATAAAAACTCCGGTTCTGCTTTAAGAGCTTTACGAAAACTAAGTATTGACTACGAAATTATAGAATGAACCAAACCGGCTATTAAAAACCCTAGTCCAATATTTAAAAGTTCAAATAAAGGATGATAAAGAAAGTAGATTATAGTGCACAAAAAATAGCTCACCAGATTATTGTAGACGGAAATATTGGGAAACCAATATGGAAAAATGCTATATGGAGTAAACGTTTTGTAGATATGGTGTCTGGCGATTTAGGCATGTACAATACCCAATCAGCCATTCTTTGGAACGACACCCATTTATATATTGCCTTTAACGCAGAAGAACCCTTTTTGAATGCCAAACTGACCGAACGAGACAGTATTATTTTTCAAGAGAACGACTTGGAAGTGCTTATTGATGGCGGTGATTGCTATTACGAACTTGAGGTTAACGCCGCTAATACCATTTATGAAGTATTTTTTATTTGGAAGGATACCTATGAAATAGGAGGGAAATTTGACACCTCTCAATTTGATGTGCACCAAAAAGAGGCTTACACCTTTGGGGGGGATTATGACCGTACGGGCGCCTCGTTTTGGAAAGGCACCGACCCCCGCGGAATTCGTTGGGCGTTCACCGATTTTGATATGGAAGGCCTTGAAACCGCAGTCAAACTTGATGGGACTCTAAATGATAATAGCGATGTAGATAAGGGGTGGAGCCTTGAAATTGCAATTCCTTGGGAAAACTTAAAGATTTTAGGGAACGGTAGAGCGATACCTCCTTCAAACGGTGATGTGTGGAACATGTTTCTCGGCAGGTTTCAAAAACTGGTTCTAAGCGGAAAAGAAGTTCAACCGCATCCAGCAATGGCATTGAACAGCCATGGTATTTACGATACCCATATGCCATCAAAATGGAGTAGTATTGAGTTTATAAATTAATCCGGCGCTTAAGTTATAAAACGGCGTCTAACAATGAGACATTAATTAAAACCCCTAGTTAGTTCTCAAAACATGACAATATTCATGTTTATTCCAGATTTTATTCATGTTTTTTGATGGAAACAATTGGTATTTGTATAAGCTAAGGATTTGAAACCTTCAACAACAGGAGCGGAATCATAAAATTTGTCTGCCAGTACATAAAGTTTGACTGGAAATCCGCTACTATACGATTACAAAAAATACTTGTCGACATTTGTAAAGAAGCTGAACGAAGGAGTCTCTTATTACCAACATATTTTTAGCAGCATGAAAACTACTTTTGAAGGTTCCAGATTTGAAATCTTAGGTGATTTGGACAAAGGCAAGGTCGCCCCAGCCCAAATAAGCTCGGATTTGGATAATTTATAAATTGGTGTCGGCCAACATCAAAACCGGTTAAAGAGCGTACCGCCCCTTTTTTCGATTTCCTCGGCAAGCTTAGAAATTGTTTTATAACGTTCTAAACTTTTACAAGCTTATGAGCGATTAATTCAACGAAAAATAACCAAAGCTCAAAAAAACGATTATAATTTCTTTTCAAGAAGAAACTAAACCACGTAACCTGAATTAGGTCTACCTTCGGCAAAAAATAATGTCGATAGAGCGAAAAGTGCAATTGGTAGAAAGCCTTTTTTATCAATTAAATCAAGAAAGCGCTCAATTTGAACAATCATCAGGGCTTAGTTGTGTTTCTGGTTGTGGAAAATGTTGTACATATCCAGATGTAGAGGCTTCTCCTCTAGAATTTTTACCATGGGCCTTTCACTTGTTTTTAAATGGGGAAGCAGAAAAGACACTACTTAAACTTAATAAAACTGATAATTCAACTTGTTTAATCTATAAACCCTTATCTATTATTGATAAGGGTAGTTGCGGTAATTACAAATATCGGGGTCTAATTTGTAGGTTATTTGGATTTGCAGCCAATACCGATAAATATGGAAATTTGAGATTGGCTACCTGTAAAATAATCAAAGAAGGTCAGACCGATAACTATAATTCCACTGCAGAAGCAATTACAAAGGGATTGTATGTGCCTGTATTTACAGCGTATTACATGCAGTTAAATCAAATAGATTTTCACTTAGGAAACATGATACTTCCCATAAACAAAGCGCTAAAAATGGCATTGGAAGAAGTTTTACACTATTACGCATACAGACCTATGCCTGATTTAGAAAAAAAGCACCTTTAAAACAAAAAGGCACTAAAAAAATTAATTTTG
>CAZRIE010000277.1:0-2266 GCA_964600075.1 uncultured Flavobacteriaceae bacterium | reverse complement strand
CATCGCCAAGCACCAAACAAGAAAGACAACTCCCGCTATACAGATTGCCCGAACTACAGTTCGGCATGGATGCAACCCAAGGAACGAAGTTTTATCTACAGGATGTACTGAACGGCATCAACCAAAAACACAAAGTGCGAAGCTTCGAAGAACTCACAAAACTGGTCAGGCCCTATCACATTGAACTAAGGCAGACGAAAAGCGAATCTGGAAGGATAGGGGTGGCCTATGGTCTGAACAATCAAAAAGGTTACAGAACAAGGTTCATCAACGGTTCTACCGTACATCGAGGGCTGAGCGGCCCGAAACTGCAAAAGGTATTCGATGTCCATTCAAAATCGAAGTTGTTACCAATGCACAGGAAACGCCTGTTGAAACAAATAGAGATTACCTATGACCTTTTCAAAACCATCCGTCCGCATGACCTAGAAGATGTTCTCAAAGAATATCAGGACATCAACATACAACTGGACAACAGGAAAGATGTTATCGAAGGCTATACCATCTATGACAAATCGGGGTATGTTTTCAGGGAAAGGGAACTTGGCAAGAACATCCGAATGGAAAACCGCAAGGATATTTTCGGGAACGGCAACGAGCTAACGGAAATCGATATCGAAAGCAAACAGTTCAAATTGGAAATCCAAAAACTGATAAAGGAGACGTTAACAACATCTTATCTAGAATCCCCGAAACAGGAAGGACTGCTCTCGGAACATATAATGGCCAAGAAATTCCATGATATTTACAATACCCTAACGGCATCGAAAAGTTACAAATTCCTTGACCATTATATTCCAAGAAATCAAAAAGGGGTGTTTAGGGAAATAATTAAACGGGAGTTCCCAATCGTAAAGGAAAGATTGTACCAACTGGAAACCAGAAAGGAAAAGGAAACCTTGGAAAATAAATTCAAGCTCATTGGCAGCATATTGAAAAAAGATGTTTTCAATGTCGGCACCAAACAGGGAAGCGTTCGTCTTTTGTTCCAGGCATTGGGCGTAAAATATAATGACAACAAGTTGTCCTTTATCAATTCGAATCGGCATACGGTTCCCGTTCCCTTAAATCATTTGCCCTTCCCTGAGAATATGGAAAAACATGTATCCACGGGCTTTGTACGTCAAAACCATCTGATGCTCGAAATGTTGACGGAACAGTCTTCCGAAAATAGCCCCAAGCTGACGGCATCGGCCATTTTCCTGCCAATGATATTTCCGAAGCTATATCAAAAAATGAAACCCGTTTACAAAAAGCAATACGAGAGTGTCGCTTTGGGTTCCTATGTGAAAAATGCCGAACGGATGCACGCCCCCTTTGAAAAATCAGCAAAGGACTATATCGCCTTTTTCAATGCCAAAGGGTTCTATTTTGTAAAGGGAGAAAAAGGGTTCGAGGTCAAATCCGTTTATACCGACAATAGGACAGGTTATACTTTGCCGAAAAGAACGAGCCAGTATTTGAGCTCCATTCCTGATGTAACCGCAACTTTAAAGGAACAGTACCCCGTAATTAATAGTCTTGTTGAAGGTGGTAGGAACGGCCTTAAAAACCTATGGGCGGGAAACCTGATGGAAAGGGGAATGTACGATAAGGTCGCATATATGCTAACGGCCGAAAAAGTGTACCCGAACCTACATCGGGAGATGGTGCACCACCACTTGGATAACGGACTTCGACAAAGTATGAAGGTTGCATCTACAAGGCAATCCAATATCCAACAAAACCGATTGCTCAGAAAAGGTGTTTATGCCATTAGTTCCTTATTGGGAAATAGGGGCAAGAAGCCGGAAGAAATGTACAATGGGTTCAAGGACGAGTTTACCGATTTTACCAAATTGAAGAGGAAAGGCAAGGGTATGTGGCTTTTGTGGTAAAATTCAAAGAGGTGTTTTGATTTGGGATTTTGCGCCCTGAAGTGCACTTTTTGTGGATAGGGGGAAGAAAGAAAATGCAGAACTAGTCCAATTTTATAATAAACATGATTTTATAATTCAAGATTCAAGCCGTCAACGCAGTCGACATATTTATAAATTGTTTGACCTAAACTAAAAAGCCAACCGTGGATTGTAGTTATTTCAATGGAAATTGGTTCGGAGGTAGAGGTTTTGGATTAACAATTTAAGATTAAGAAACGCATCTATTTGTTTTACCTATGTTTTACCCATTCAATAAAAAAAGGCTCTCGATTTCTCGAAAGCCCTTTGTTTGTTAGTAGCGGGGACTGGACTCGAACCAGCGACCTTCGGGTTATGAGCCCGACGAG
>CAZRIE010000276.1:0-2291 GCA_964600075.1 uncultured Flavobacteriaceae bacterium | reverse complement strand
TTGAACCATTCCATTTGCTCCTCACCGGCATATTCCTTTTGAGTGGTGATATGTAACACCCTGATTTCTGCGTCGAATTTTTTTGCGATTTCGACCAACTTATTTATGGCAAAAATATCGGCCTGTTCAAAATCGGTCGCGTACACCATTTTTTTCAGATGTATCACCCTTGAATTTGCAGGGACCGCCAGTAAGGGGCAAGGTGCTTTGCGTATCAATGCCTTTGTGGTGCTTCCCAAAAAGAATTCTTTAATTGGGCTGGCTCCCTTAGACCCCACTACAATCAAATTCACGTCGAACTTTAAGGCCTTTTCCAAGATGCCGTTCGGCACGGAATCATCCTCATCTACAACGAAGTTTATATCTGAATTTTCCCAAGAATCTCCAAGATGTTCCGTGCAGAATGTCTTCAGTTTTTCCCGATTTTCAACGAAACGTCTTTTTTCCTTGTTCATATAGGTAATAGAGACAGGGCTTGCCAGCGCTATTGGAATGTCAAAAACGTGCATTACAATTAATTTGGTGCTAAATTTTTCTGCGAATTGATACGCAATTCGTAATGCGGAAACGGAATTCTGGGAGTAGTCGGTAGCGTATAGAATAGTCTTCATTAGTCGATCTTCAGTTTGCTATCGTAAAATTAGGGGTATACCCTATGGTTTAAAATGACGAATGTCATACGAAATCTTTACTGCTTATGATTTTTGTCATTTTCATTGCATTGCAAGACCACTACATTTATAATCGTAATCCTTAATACGTGTGGTATGAACAATACTAAATATAATGAGGAAATTGATTTTTTAAAGGATGGCCCATGGGACGAACTCTATATGCTGACCGAACACTGGAAATCTGATCTTGAATTTTATCGAGACGACCTTCGCTTTTTACACCATCTAATCGATAAATACTTTATATGGATTACCAAGCGGGAGAATTTGGATATGGTCAAAGCGCTGAAAAGTGGGTTGTTCGATATGAATACCAAATGTAAAGACTTACTTGAAAAAGTAAACAAGCATCGTATTCACTTGGGGTATTCGGTCGAAAATTCCAATAAAGCCGATGCGGGAGTCGTCAAAACAGAACATGAACATCTAGAAGAAGAAATAGTCGCGTTCGTAAAATCGTTTCGGGAAAACCGCAAAGAGGTCTTTGCCATTACCGAGCACGTTATCGATAGCGAAAAACTGGCAACTATCATGGAGAACTGAAGTGAGTATCAGGAATGATTCACAGTATACACATGCTGAGATTACATGCCAAACGAGCAAAATCGAGACCAATTACCCAGAACTGTACCGATTTCTCGACGAGAACCCAATGACCGGAACTTCTACTCCACATTCAGAATTAGATATGGATAGCCTTCGGGAGTATCTCGAAGATTTAAAAGAATTCTTTAAGCAGCATCTGCAAATTATGTATGACCTATCGCAAAGTCATATCCAATTAGAAAATGGTTTTGAGAAGATAATCCACGAAGTGGAAATAGAAAATATTTCATCACTAAATGCGAGAATACGAAAATTGAAATGACTACAAAAAATGTTAACATAGTGGTAGTCGTTTTAGGCCTGCCCGGTTCGGGAAAAAGCTATTTTGCATCGCGACTTTCGGAAAAGATTGGTGCTTTGTACGTCAGTAGCGACCAATTACGGAAAGAAATGTTTGCGGAAAGAACCTATTCTGCTGCAGAAAAGGCAATAGTCTATGAGGCGATGTTGGAGAAAATGAACGAGGCGATCATTCATAAAAAGGATTTGGTATTGGACGCCACATTCCATAAAAATGAAACAAGGCAGTTGTTTGTGGAAAATGCGAAACGGAATGCGCTACTATACGTTATCGAAGTGCATGCCGATGAAGATGTGACCAAAGAGCGATTAAAAAAGAGCAGACCCTATAGCGAAGCTGACTACAAGGTATATCAACTGATTCGTCAAAATTGGGAGCCCCTGAAGAAACCCTATTTAAAGTTGAAATCTACTAATGAAAACATCGAATACATGCTACATAAGGTTACTCAATATCTGAAGGATGACACAGGAAGAAATCGATAAGTTAATTTCCCACGGAACGTTCCCAGAGACTACCAATCATCGAAAATTGGTCGAAACGCATATTTCGTGGGTCATTTTATGCGACGAGTTCGTTTATAAAATCAAAAAGCCCATCAAGTATTCATTTCTTGATTTTTCGACACTTGAAAACCGTAAATATTTTTGCGTGAGGGAACTGCAACTGAACAAAAGATTTGCCGAGAATATCTACCTAGAAGTTTTACC
>CAZRIE010000275.1:0-2327 GCA_964600075.1 uncultured Flavobacteriaceae bacterium | reverse complement strand
GGTCAAGTTCGCAGAACTGCACAACTTTCAATTCTGACTTTCTGAGGAAACCCTATTTAGATACCGGCCATAGCAAAAGGATATGGGCTATTTTCATTCATTACGATTGACCCTGGGGCAAGATGCCTACGAAAGAGCTGTTAGAAGATGTAGTGCATCTAAGGCAGATTAAGGGACTTTTAAGACATGGTTCCAATAAGACAAATGAAATACACCCATGTAGCAACCAATACGTTTAAGGACATCAAAAACCCCTTAGATTAGTATTTCTAAAATAGAAATATAGTAACTTGTTACTATATCCAATTGTTAACTGTCATTTCAAAAAACCAAAATATTATGAAAATACATTTAGTAATTATAACAATATCTTTTTTAAGTGTCTTGGGTGTTTACAGTCAAGATAGTCTTAATGAAACTATCATTAAAAATGTATACCTCATTGATGGAAATGGAAACGAACCTATATTTAATTCTATTAAAATATCGAATGGACAATTATTCAAATTGGAAATTTTGAAGCGTTGCGAGCACTCGATAAGACCACTATAATAGATGGTACAGGAAAGTATCTAATTCCTGGACTAATCGATAGCCATGTTCATTTAATGATGGGTGGTGATGAAAGCGGACAAAAACAATTGCTTTTAAAAATGCTAAAAACTGGTGTTACAACTGTCCAAGATTTAGTGGGAGATGCTAGAGATTTGGCATTCTATTCAAAACAGCAAAAAAGAGGGATTTTAAGGTCTCCAGAAATACATTTTTCGGCTATGTTTACAACGGCTGACTTTATGGATAAAGACTTTAGAATGGGGATGTTTCCTGACGGACTCAATGGTGAATTACCATTTTTACAAGCAGTAGATGAAAAGACCGACTTTAAAAAGGCAATAGCCAGAGCTAATGGAACAGGGGCAACCGCAATTAAATTGTATTCGGGACTCTCGAAAAATATTATGGAAAACCTCACAAATGAAGCCCATGAGATGCATTTGAAAGTTTGGAGTCATGCCGCCCAATTTCCCTTAGCTGTCCAAGACATATTGAATATGGACATTGATGTTTTCTGTCATGCAGGTTTATTGGCCTATACTAGTGAAAATATACCTTCCGAGTATCACGATTGGTTTCAAAATTTATATAATAATGAACATTATCAAGTATTTCCTGAAAAACTAGCTATTGATTCTATTTTGAAAACCATGTCGCAGAAAAATATTATTCTTGATGCGACTTTATTGGCATGGAAAGGTTCGGACAAAAGTTTTGAATTGGCAACCAAAATAATCAAAAGAGCGCATGAACTTGAAGTGAAAATCACAACTGGAACCGATGTGCAGGGATTTCCAACCCTTGAAGAATTATACTTGTTAGTTGAGGTTTTTGGACTCTCGCCCAAAGAAGCGCTAATGAGTTCTTCAAAAAACGGAGTAGAAGCAATTGGTATAGAAAAGACTCATGGTACTATCGAAATCGGAAAAGTGGCTAATTTGATACTACTTAATGAAAACCCGTTGGAAAATATTCGAAATGTAGAAAAGATTGATTTGGTAATGATTAGTGGGATGGCAGTTAGTTCAGAATAAAAACTGCCGCCGACAACTTTAACCGTTGCACAAATGATTGACCGGTAACAAAACGGATAATTATAAGCCTCTTCAAGAAGCTTTCTTCTTGTCGATTCAGAAACGGAAAGCAGATTTTCAATGCTTTACTTGCTCATTCAACCTTATTGCCCGAGTATGCAGTTCTTGTTGGTCAGTACCGAGTTTTGTAGTCGGTATTTGCTTATTATTCAATCGCAAATAACCTTCAGTCCTAACTTCTCAGTTAGCAACCTTGCAGCTTACTACTGGTTCGAGGCGTTACCCTTGCCCGCAAGGAGCTTGCACCTTCTCGATTAATTAACTACATTTCTGTAGTTGAAAAGATGCCCATGCTGGGCACACACAATGCACATCATGTCCAGTACGCCCATCCGGTCGCACCGGCATGCACCACCTTAATGGACAAGGGACATAACTTATAATTAGTGTTTCGAATAAATCTCGTTAAAAAAATGAAAAAAATAACTTATCTATTTGCTGTTGTATTTTTTATAAGCTGCAACCAACAGAAACCTATTCAAACAGTAGAACAATGGGGGGTTTTTCAAATTAATCTAACAGCTACTCCAATTGGAAATCCGTTTACGGATACTGAATTACATGTCATTTTTTCAAAAGGAGAACATAGCATAAAGGTTCCGGGGTTTTACGATGGTGATGGAATTTTTCGAATTCGATTTTCACCAAATGAACAGGGAGAATGGAGCTACAAAACAG
>CAZRIE010000274.1:0-2328 GCA_964600075.1 uncultured Flavobacteriaceae bacterium | reverse complement strand
CTAGAAGAACTTTAGAACGAAAACTTCAAAACGAAGGCACCAATTTTTTAACGATTAAAAAACGGTTTTTACAAAGAAAAAGTTACGAACTCTTAAGTAACACTAATTTATCGGTTAAAGAAATAGCCGAACAATTAAACTATTCAAACAGTCAGAATTTTAGTCGGAGTTTTGGTAGTTGGAATGGTGTTTCTCCCGAAGCCTATAGATTACGGTTGTAATTACTGTCGCAAAATGATTACTTGATTTAATTTAGTTTCACTTAATTTTAAAAATTATTACTTATCACCAACATGAAAATCACTAAATCAATACTAATTAAACCAACAATTATGAAAAAACACTTATTTATGCTTCTTCTATTGGCTTTACCATTTATTATGGTATCCCAATCTGAGAAACCCAATATTCTAGTTATTTGGGGGGATGACATTGGCTGGTCTAATCCAAGTATTTATAATATGGGGATGATGGGCTACAAAACGCCAAACATTGACCAAATTGGAAAAGATGGTATGATGTTTACCGATTATTACTCCCAACAATCTTGTACTGCTGGTCGTGCTGCTTTTATTACAGGACAATCTCCTTATCGCACTGGTTTAACTAAAGTAGGATTACCTGGAGCAAAAGAAGGCTTAAGCGCATTAGATCCAACGATTGCAGAACTCTTAAAAAACCATGGCTATGCCACTGGACAATTTGGTAAAAACCACCTAGGTGACAGAGACGAACATTTACCTTCTAATCATGGTTTTGATGAATTTTTCGGGAACCTGTATCATTTAAATGCGGAAGAAGAACCTGAACATTCAGATTATCCTAAAGATCCAGAATTTAGAAAGAAATTTGGACCAAGAGGTGTAATTCATTCGTATGCTGATGGAAAGGTCGAAGACACAGGACCTTTATCTCGAAAGAGAATGGAAACTGTTGATTATGAAACCAAAGATGCGGCCATTGCTTTTATGAAAGAATCGAAAAAGGAAGGCAAACCTTTTTTTACTTGGTATAACGCTACTACAACTCATGTTTGGACACACCTTAATGACGAGGATAATGGAAAGACTGGGCTTGGCATTTATGCTGATGCTATGGTTAAGTTAGATAAGATTGTGGGCGAATTAACGCAAACAGTAAAAGATTTAGGTATTGAAGAAAACACCATAATCATTTTTGGAACCGATAACGGAGCAGAAATCGTTTTTTGGCCGGATGGAGGTATGACACCTTTTAGAGGCGAAAAAGCAACCACTTGGGAAGGTGGTTTTAGAGCCCCTTGTTTAGTAAAGTGGCCAGCAAAAATTAAGCCTGGACAAGTAAGTAATGCTATATTTTCTGGTGAAGACTGGATGCCAACATTTCTTGCAGCTGCAGGTGAATCTGACGTAAAAGAAAAATTATTAAAAGGGCATACTGCTAATGGTAAAAACTTTAAAGTACATTTAGATGGCTATAACCAATTGCCTTTATTAACAGGTGAAACTACTGAAGGTGCTAGGGATGAAATCTTTTATTTTGATGATGACGGTTCTTTAAACGCCTTTAGATACAAACGTTGGAAAATGCATTTTAAAATTCAAGAAAACCATGGTTTTGATGTTTGGCAAAAAGGATATACTACATTAAGGTTTCCAATGCTAATGGATTTGAAGGGTGATCCTTTTGAAAGAGCAGAACACGATTCTGAAGATTACAGACACTGGATGGCAGATCGTATGTATATGTTAGTGCCTGCACAAGCAAAAATTGCTGAATTTTTATCCACATTTAAGGATTATCCCCAACGACAAGCAGTAGGAAGTTTTAGCTTGGATCAAGTTCTAGATCAAATGCAAAGTGCTAAACGAAATTAGCCTAAATTAAAAATATAATTCAATAAAATAAATATGTATCAAAGCCGAATAGTTTATATTCGGCTTTTGTTTTTAAAATACGAATTATGAAAAAAATAGTAAGTATCCTACTTGTTTTATTTCTGCTTGTTGCCTGCAAAGATACTATAGACTCAAAAAACACACCTGAAACTAGTACAGTAGCAGTAGTGGACCCACTACCCTCTTGGAATGATACTGCTACCAAGGATGCAATCATTGCCTATGTAACCGACGTAACGACTACTGGAAGTGAAAATTTTATTCCAATAGCCGACCGTATTTCTACGTTTGATAATGATGGGAATTTATGGAGTGAGCAACCCATTTATTTTCAATTGAGTTTTGTTTTAGATAGAATCAAAGAAATGGCAAAAGAGCATCCAGAATGGAAAAATGAACAGCCTTTTAAAGCTGTTTTAGAAAACGATATGGAAACCGTAATGAAGTCTGG
>CAZRIE010000273.1:0-2339 GCA_964600075.1 uncultured Flavobacteriaceae bacterium | reverse complement strand
CTTCGTTAAAAGCCTGTGGCGCTCGAAAACCTCTAGCATAACCACCACGAAATTTTAAGTCTTCCAAAAGCTCA
The DNA here is from genome assembly GCA_964600075.1 of uncultured Flavobacteriaceae bacterium. GTDB lineage: Bacteria > Bacteroidota > Bacteroidia > Flavobacteriales > Flavobacteriaceae > CAZRIE01. Next base: position 2,265 of record CAZRIE010000273.1, on the reverse strand, counting down.
TAAGAAACCGTTAATCTTGGGGAAAATGCAGTTTGATTAATATCGACCCTGCGGTCAATTCCCCCAATAGAATAATCGCCATCTACATTTACATTATCTAGACGGGTGCCAACGAGCGCAGTAAATCTTTCAGTCGGCTTCCATTCGTACTGCACATAACCGCCCAAGGCATTTACACTCTGGTCGATGAGACGATTATAACCGGGAATCTGATCTTTTGTTTCGGTATGGTTAAACTCAGAACCCACCGTAAGCACATCCTTATTCTTAAACGCTTTTGTGTACTGAACACCATTTACCCAAGCTAAATCTCGGGTACTGCCAAAAGCATTATTGGCCAAAATACTGTCTTGCCGTGTGCGTCCGCCACCAAGACCTCCATAATAACTGTCTCTGTTGGTGTAAGATGCCGAAGTATATACCTGAAACTGACTCGTATTGTCCTTACTATTTAGTTCATAATCCACACCTCCGATAAAGGTATCATGATCTAGCTCCTCGGTAATATCCGTGAATTGTGGTGCAAGGTCTAACTTGTTTCCTCCCCGTCTATATTCTCGTATAGCGGTAAGGTTTACTGCTATTTTGCTACGGTCGTTTGGTCTTACAAACGCTTTGGCACCCACGGTATTGTTTAGCAATTCTACAAGTTCTGTAAAACCGTCATCGTTGGCGTCCCATGCTTCCCGATTACGATAGGTTCCAAACATCGTTACACCGCTATTCAGGTCGTCCGCAACAACTGACGTATTGAAAGTCAACATCCTATCCGCGGCTTCTCCATTGATTAATGCTAAGTTGGTTCCTATCTCCCAAGTATTCAAAATAGGGTCTTTGGTAATAACATTTACCGTGCCGGCAATTGCGTTGGAACCGTACAAAGCAGATCCACCGCTGCGCACTACCTCTACACGCTCTATAATATTGGTAGGTATTTGCTCCAAACCATATACCCCTAGTAAGGATGTAAATACGGGTCTACTATTTAGCAATATTTGTGTATAGCCGCCAGAAAGACCGTTTAGGCGGACTTGCGTAAAGCCACAGTTTTGGCAATTGGTTTCCACTCTAACGCCTGGCGCATAGTTGAGCCCGTCCGCCAAAGTAAGGGACTGTGTAGCCGTTAATAATCTGGGTTGTATTGTAGATACGACTACGGGAGCATTTCTGCGCTCCACTCGGTTACGGGTTGCGCTGACTACGACCTCCTCCAAACCAAGAGCATCTTCCAACAACTCAAAATCTAGTGTCAAGGTTTGATTGTCATTTAGGGTAATTTCCTTTACCATACTTCTATACCCTTGTGAACTTACTTGAATGCTGTGTTTTCCCGCTGGAACTTTTAATGTATAGTTCCCTTGTTTATCCGATGTTGCACCTTGAGAACCATTTTTCACATATACTGAAGCAAAAGGCACCTTCTCATCTCCTGATAAAATCGTACCGCCAATTGTTGCGCTTTCGGTTTGACCAAAAAGACCTAAGAGGGGACAGAATAAAATAAAAAGGACTATTTTTCTAGAAATCATTTTATATAATTTTGAAGTATTGTAATTAATATTTAGGCAAACCTAATAATTTTTTATTGAAAGATAAAATGTATATTTACTTTTTATTTGAAATATATGTTTACACAATCTGAAGAAAACTATTTGAAGGCCATATTTCATCTGCAACAAGAAGTAGAAGGAGGCATATCTACCAGCAGTCTTTCCGAAAAACTGGAAACAAAAGCTGCATCGGTAACCGAAATGATCAAAAGATTAGCCGATAAAAAACTGGTCGATTATCAAAAATATTATGGAGTACAGCTGACCGATACCGGCCGAAAACATGCTTTGCTGATTATCAGGAAACATCGTTTATGGGAGTATTTTTTGGTGGAACGTTTAAATTTTAATTGGGACGAGGTGCACGACGTTGCTGAACAATTGGAACATATAAAATCACCCAAATTGGTTGAGGAGCTTGACCTATTTTTAGGCCGACCCGAATATGACCCTCATGGTGATCCTATACCCGATGTAAAGGGAAATCTTCCCAAATCACCAAAAAAGAGACTTTCACAACTTCAAGAAGGCGACCATGCCATCTGTAAAGGTTTCAATGACAACTCTTCTTCTTTTCTGAAATTTTTAGCTAAACAGAAAATTGGCCTGGACACTAAAATTGAGGTAGTTCACGTTGAATCATTTGATGAAAGCATGACTGTGCTAATCGATAAAAAAAAGGTTCCGTTATCCAAAACGGCTACTGACAACATCT
>CAZRIE010000272.1:0-2365 GCA_964600075.1 uncultured Flavobacteriaceae bacterium | reverse complement strand
TCTTTCGAAATATTTGACGCCGTTGAAGTTCAGAGCGCTATTATTTTCACCACCGCTTATGATGAATACGCTTTACAGGCCTTCAAGTTGAACAGTATCGATTATCTATTGAAGCCTATCGATGACGAGGAATTGGAGGTCGCCGTAAAAAAATACCGCATGTTGAAGCCAAAATCGCAAAAACTTGCGTTGGATTTTGATGACATCAAAAGGCTTTTGGTCAACCCACTGGAACGGGAATACAAAAAACGATTTACGGCAAGGGTAGGGCAGCACCTCAAAATTATTAATGCCGATGAGGTCGAATGTTTTTATAGTGAGAATAAAGGAACTTACGCCGCAACTAGCGACGGTAGAAATTATCTTTTAGATACAACTTTAGAAAATTTGGAAGATGAATTGGAGCCTAAAATTTTCTTCAGGGTAAGCCGTAAATTTTATATCAATATCAACTATATAAAAGACATCGTTTCATATACGAATTCGAGGCTCCAAATCAAGCTGAACCGGTTTCAGGAGCAAGAAATCATTGTGAGTAGGGAGCGTGTTCGTGATTTTAAGTTATGGTTAGAGTAACAGGAATTAATTAATTGATATTAAATATATTATGTGTGTACATAGAATTTTCTTATAGTTGATAACTTATAGGAAAACACTTATTTTTCGACACGATTTTCATCAAATGAGGAGGGTAATAATTTTGGAATCAGTTTAATAAAAATCGGTAAGAGAACAGCGCCTCCTGGAAGTATAAAAATTGCCAAGGAGGGTATACTTTTAAAAATATCGATTAAGTGGTTTTGTACCTTTTTTTTCTCTTCGGGCGTCAGGTCTTTTAGGGTAGATTTTGAAATCAAAAAGACTAATTCTTTACTCTGCGAAAGTTCTTTTTGTAGTCGTTTACTATTTCTTAGTATAAGCTTATTTACAACTTTCGACATGCTATCGTAAAACTGGACCGCAAGATTCGCATCTTTTAAAAATGGTATTATGGTCGAGTTGGTGTCGAAAAATGCACTCATTTCTTTTAAAGAACGCGCAACATGTTTTTGGTCAAAGCCCAAATCTTTGCCAAGACCGAAAATAAATTCTGATTCTTGATATTCTAGTGAGCTGTCTTCCCAGACGGTTAGGCAGGCAATATCTAAAAAATACCTGTTTTCCCATATTGACCGATTATTCAATAATTTTTCACGGTAGGCACCATCGAAATTATTCGCAGCGCTATCGATAAAAGTTAAGGAAGAGGCAAAGAGTTGTGCCAAACGCTCGTCGCTCCGATTCTTTTCTTTCGAATTAAGCGCATGGTAGGTAACATTAATAGCTAGATATTCGAGTAGCTGCGCATGCAACCGAATTTGAAACGGTATTTTCAAATACCGTTTGAAAAGCAAGACGTCGACGAACAACAATGAGTTCGTAATAATGCTATTGAAGGTCTTACTAATAACGTTATCCTCAAGATATACTCTAGAATCTATTAGTTTTTCTAGTTGTGACGAAGTTTTCTTGCCCGTGAGTATTTTGTTGAGGAACGAAATATGGCTTATCTCAAGATCTTTATAGAACTGGAATATCTTCGCTAGAAAAATAGAAAAATCGCCTTGTTCGGCTTCCAGCTTAAACGTAAAATATAAAGCACTTAGTAGGTTGATCTTGGCTTTCTCGTCTTCTGACAATTTATGTTCAGATACTATAAAACGGGGAATCTTAGTATTGATTCCGTAAACAAACCCCAATTCTTTTAGCTCCTGGTAGAGCGTGCCATAGTCTGAATACGGACTTTGCTCATTTTCGACAAGGGAACCGAATTTATCGATCCAACCAGATGCGGAAGGGTTCATGGTTTTTCAGAATTTTTCAGAGTGCCAAATTACTATAAAATGACCAAAGAAAGTGGTTGTGCGCTACAACTCTACATATGGTTGTTCTATATCCTCTTTAGACTGCATAGGCAAATGCGAATATTATAGTTTCTTTTGAAAAATTAAAATAGTTGGAAACCAACCCTAATCTGTTATTAAAAGAGCGGCTAGCAGGGTATCAGAAACCAATAATTGGCCATAACATAATTAAACATTCAGAACCAAACCCTGCAATTAAGGTCTCGTAAGTAGCGATGAACTAATTAATCTTTAAAATAGTTTACAAATAAAAAAGACAAAATTTTTACTTGAACTTGGAACCTTATCCGTAATTGGTGTCGTTTTAGTAGCCGCGGATCACATGGATGCCCCTGGTAGGACAAGCAATACTGCTGACATTTCAGATTTCTACGGCTTCGGATCACCTTCGGATGCTGACAACATTGTATTTACTATTAATCTATAAGCTGACGTTCTCCTGGATTTGGCTTGGGGTTATC
>CAZRIE010000271.1:0-2376 GCA_964600075.1 uncultured Flavobacteriaceae bacterium | reverse complement strand
TAGATCGGTTCTAAATCGAGTACGAGTATTTCCATTCCGATGAGTACAAAGAGTACCGTGTTCAATAGAATATCAATGAGTTCCCAGAACTTGTCGACATAGGTTTCGGTCAATTTAGACATAGCTGCCTGTCGCACCCTGTCGCCGCCAACGATAAGACCGGCCACTACCATGGCCAATGGAGAGGAAACATGTAGGTATTGGGCTAAAGCAGTTCCTGTCATCACGGTAGCTAAAGTGATGATCACCTCAATATTGTAGTCGTTGATACTTCTCATAAGCCTGTAGGTAACCCATCCCAAAAAACCGCCTAATAAGAGACCTCCAAATACTTCGACGGCAAATAACTCCAAGACCTCGCTTAAGAAAAAGCCTTCTTCGCCCCCTTTAGCCAGTCCAAAAATGGTCAAAAAGACGACTACACCGACCCCGTCATTAAAAAGTGACTCGCCTACAATTTTGATTTCCAATTTTTTAGGTGCACCCGCTTGTTTGAGTATTCCGAGCACCGCAATAGGATCCGTTGGTGATATTAACGCTCCAAAAAGTAGGCAATAGATGAATTTCACGTTCAAGCCTATGGCCATAAAGACATAGTAAACCGAAACGCCTATTAAAAAGGTCGATACCACAACCCCAAAGGTTGCAAAAACAAGAACAGGCCAACGTTGCTCATGCAATTTTCGCAAATCGGTATGCAAAGCCCCCGCAAAAAGTAAAAAACTTAACATGATATCCAATAATACAGTCTTGAAATCGATGTGGGTAATGATGAAGCGCTCAGCATTTAAGAGCGTATCATCCAAATAACTAATACCAAATATTACAACGGTAAATAGAATGGTAATAACAGTTAGACCTATGGTGTTGGGTAATTTGATAAATCGTACGTTCAAGTATCCGAAAAGCGCTGAAATAAAAACCAAAATGCTTGCGATAAGGAAATAATCCATATGATTTATCAATTTTAAATTAAGTAGCAAAAATAGTAGTGCATACAAGATGCATTTAGCTATTAATTATTTTATGGGACGTTGCCCATCTATTTCTAATAATCGGTTTCTTTCTTTTAAAATGGGTATCCGATGGCAAAATTAAAAATTATACTATTATCTTCATCAAAGAAGGGTACTTTATTCCGTTCTCCCTTAGGAAGAAAAGGTACGCGCATTGGGGAGGCCACATCTAGACGAATGACAAAGTTTTGAATGTCTAATCGCAACCCGAATCCTATACCTACAGCCACTTCGCTCAACCAGTCTGAATCGAATTTCCCCTTCTCAAAAAGTTCGTCATTAAAAGATATGCCTTCCTCAGACTCGTCTGGTGGCAACTCTATATCATTGGTCAACCATATATTGCCTGCATCTATGAATAATGCTCCCTTAAAATATGATTTTATTGGAAAGCGATATTCAATGTTCGTCTCTAGTTTAAAATTACCGGATTGATCAAAATATGCCGAATTAGCATCGCTAGAGCTGAACGAACCAGGGCCTAATGACCGGGTTTGAAAAGCACGCACGCTGTAAGGCCCCCCGGAAAAGAACTGTTTGCTAAAGGGCATGGTATTGGAATTGCCATAAGGTATCCCTAGCCCCGCGTACATTCTACTGACTATCGTACTGCCTTTCCCCCATCTTCGATAATATCTAAAATCTAGATCCGCTTTGGCATATTGCGCATATTCTTGACCAAATACGGTTCCGTCTCCCCCGCTAAAGAGCCCCAAAGTGTTTCCGGCGAAATCCAGGCTTGTTGAAAAGAAAATGGGGCCTTTTTTATCCTTTTCGCCCAATTCATTATAGGTAAAAGAATAAATTAGCCCAACAATAAACTGTTTCTCTAAACTTGTTCTCAAAAATGGATTCTGCTCTAATATTTCTTCAAATTCGGGAGTGGTATTCGTTAAATTTGTGAAGTTGATACTGATAGGTTTCAAATCGTGATACACAAATCTGTTGGCGTTCAAGGCATACCCAAAACTAGAGTTGATAGAGGTCAGGGTATAGAGTTGACTTCGATTAAAAAAATCGGTTCCTAGGCTAATGGTCGTCTTGGGTACCGTATTCTTAAATTGGTCGGGGGAAAAGGGTACAAGAGTGGGAATCACCAATTCGGCATTGAGCCCACCTACGATGCTATTTAGACCAGCAACATCACCACCACCTAGCTGTATACCATATGAAAATTCACCTCTTATATTAAAGGTCTCACCTCTATGGAACACATTTCGGTTGCTATAGGTTAGTGCAACACCTGGACCCGTAAAACCGTTTGATTGTGAAATAGCTTGCAATTCTGCCCTGAGTGATTTTTTGGTCAAGGGGGAAAGAAAAATATCCACATCTAAAAGCCCAGTACTGTCATTCTTTA
>CAZRIE010000270.1:0-2389 GCA_964600075.1 uncultured Flavobacteriaceae bacterium | reverse complement strand
GTCAAGGTGAACCACCTAAAACGGAAATTTTGAGCCACTTAAAAACTCATTCCTCTCTAAGCTTTTAAAAGGATAAGCAATAATTAATGCTATGCTCACTTTTATCCCCTGAAGGTGGTTCACCTTGACCGTTTTTTGCAAACTAGGACTAAATCGTAATTTCAAGTAAACGCCATGTAATATGATTGATTTGGGATAACAATGGCCTTTGAACACTTCTTTTTTTGCCGACAACTATAAATGTTTAGTTTTTGCTAACTTAGATGCGACAGAACCTTCATGTTTAACTTGCAAATTTTGCGGAAACCTGAAATACAGTTTTAAAAAAAACTATTTGACCGAAAAATAACGGTAGCTCAACAAAGAACTGAGTTGAAAAACAACTCTTTTCTTCATTAATTCAAGACACTAGTATTTTAGGCTCACAGATTCACTCTTGACCCAGCTCTGCAAAAAATACAACTTACCATTTACGATATGGTTCTAGCTGTCACCCAACTTAGCTTAATAAATCAAACAAAAATTATGAAAAAAAATATTCTCAAGGGAATATCAGACTGTTTAATCCGAAAAGCGAACAACAAAACTCTATTCATATACACTATTTTATCGTTGTTTTCAATCAACTCGGTGATAGCGCAAAAAAAGAAAGAAAAACCCAGAAATGTAATTTTTATTCTAAGTGATGATCATAGATATGATTATATGGGGTTTACTGGGAAAGTACCTTGGTTAAAAACACCGAACATGGATAAGATGGTGAAGGAGGGTGTTCATTTCGAAAATACGTTCGTTACTACGTCCCTGTGTTCTCCAAGTCGTGCGTCAGTTTTAACGGGTTTGTATTCTCATAAGCACAAAGTGGTAGATAACCGCTCTTCGGATCCAGGGAACCTTATTTTTTTTCCAGAATATTTACAAAAAAGTGGGTATCAAACGGCTTTTTTGGGTAAATGGCACATGGGAGGGGGTGATGATGAACCCCGTCCAGGGTTTGGTCACTGGGAAAGTTTCAAAGGGCAAGGCGTTTATTATAACCCCATCTTAAATATTGATGGCAAACGAATAGAATACAAGGATTCCACTTATATAACAGATTTATTAACAGAACACTCCATTGATTGGCTCGATAAAAGAGATAAGAAAAAACCGTTCTTCTTATATCTTTCTCATAAAGGTGTTCACGGTGATTTTTATCCGGCTAAACGACATAAAGGCATATATGCCGGTGAAAAATTACCAATACCAGATACCTATTATCAAACATTAACGGGAGAATGGCAAACACTTAAATGGCCCGAGTGGGTACATAACCAAAGAGTTAGCTATCATGGTGTTGACTATTTCCTTCATGATAGATTATCAGGCAATCTGGATCCAATCGTTCAAGCATATTGTGAAACCTTGCAAGGAATAGATGATAGCATTGGATCAATAATGCAATATTTGAAAGAAGAAGAACTTGACGACTCAACATTAGTGATTTATATGGGTGATAACGGGTGGTCTTTTGGCGAACATGGATTAATGGACAAACGTCATTTCTACGAAGAATCTGTAAGGGTTCCCCTTTTGGCCAGATGCCCAGAGATTATTAAGGGTGGTACTGTTGTCCATAAAATGGTACAAAATATTGATATTGCACCATCTATACTTGAAGTTGCTGGAATTTCGAAACCAAACCAAATGGACGGTATATCATTTATTCCGTTGCTGAACGGAATCACACAAGGATGGCGCAACAAAATTTTTTATGAATATTACTGGGAGAATGATTACCCAATGACACCCTCAATGTTTGGTGTTAGGACCGATACAACAAAATACACTAGGTATTATGGTATTTGGGATCGGAACGAATTCTATAATCTTAAAGATGACCCAGAAGAAATACATAATTTGATTGAAGAAGAAAAATTGCAATCAACAATAAAACAAAATGTAACAGAACTTTATGATTGGTTAAAGGAAACCAACGGGATGCAGATACCATTGAAGGAGACTTTGCATTATAAAGGGGGGGACTACAAACATAAGAATCAGTATTGAATTCGACCCTTGCCCTTCACAAGAATTGTGATATAGATGTATATTTTAGGATAATTGACAATTTGAGGTAGGAATAGATTGTTGAATGGTCCGTTTTGATAGGGTAGAGTCCGGTTGTAAGGTTTTTGCGAATCAATGGTAATGCATTTAAGCATGCACAATTTAAAAAGGGTCGCGTTATTAAACTCAAAATTATTGGTGTGATTATTAATTTAAAAAATAAAGTTGCTAAATTATTAGAAACTTCCTGTGGTTAAACCTTGAGGTTCTGTTGCATCTGTAATATTTGAGCCTATTTTTAGAAGATAATAGGAAACTTAAAAAACGTAAGTACCTGAAG
>CAZRIE010000269.1:0-2407 GCA_964600075.1 uncultured Flavobacteriaceae bacterium | reverse complement strand
ATTTCTTTTCCATCAGGAGAGAGTACAAAGCTATGTGGGCCATGTTCCCCTTGGCCTTCTAGTTTTAATAGCATATTTACCTTATCTAATTCACCATCGTTATCGGTGTCGGTAATTCTGTAAATACCGCTGCCCTTTTCTTGCTCGTCAGGAACATCATCGTCCCATTTTTTATTGACCGCAACATATAGACTATTAAAGGCCCAGAGCAAACCGTGAGCTTCGCCGATTTCGAGATCAAGGGAATCGACATCTTTCGGATTTAGAACATTTCCTTCAGATGGTGTTTCGAACTTGTAGATCTGGCCGTACTGATCACAGGAGAACATAGTATTGCCCGGACCTTGCGCTAATGCGACCCAAGAGCCATTATCATTGCCACTGGGATGATATAGGTCTTCGAGAACGAAACCATCTGGAAGGTTGAACGTTATCGGTTTTTCTTCCTCTAAAAGTGCCGTAGTGGTATCGGTTTTACAGGAAAAGAAGAGGCAAGTCAGTGTTACTAAAGCAGAAATAATCTTAATTGTAGGCATTTTGAAATTCTATAAAAGGTTCGTTATAAAAGTAGTAAAAAACTGCTTTTAAAAAATAGACTTACGCGGCTATATGCAAATGAACCGTGCTTGAAGAAGGATCTACCGAGTTTGCCGCAGCCCCTCATAGACAGCAATACTTACAGAATTGGCTAAATTCAAGCTACGGATATGTTCACTATAAAGGGGTATTTTATACAAATTATCAGAATTGTTTTCGGTCAGTTCTTTTGATAAGCCGACGGATTCTTTTCCAAAGACCAAAAATAATTCATCTTTATAATTAATGGACCAATGATCTTTCTCACCATAGCTCGAAAAAAACACCATGTTCTTGTCTTTATGAAGGGAAAAAAATTCATCGGAACTCTCGTATATGAAAAGGGAAATATGTGGCCAGTAGTCCAACCCCGCCCTTTTTAAGCGTTTATCGTCTATTTCAAAACCGAAAGGTTTGATTAAATGCAGGGTCGAACCAGTTGCCAGAGCCAATCTGCCAATATTTCCGGTATTATTTGGTATTTCAGGCTCTACTAAGACGATATTGAAAGGCATTCGAGATTTATTTTCTAAGAGATTTCAAATACAACCGTTCTACTTTTTCGCGGGCCCAAGGTGTTCGACGTAAAAATTTCAACGAAGATTTAATAGAAGGATTGCTTTTAAAGCAATTGATGTTTATGCGGTCTGCAAGTTCTTCCCATGTATAATTTTGGGTAAGCTGTTCGAGCATGTGGGCCAATTTCACCCCATGTAGCGGATTGTTGGGTTGGTTTTGTTCTATGCCATTTTCCGTACTCATATATTTTAATTGGCGGATTTGTAATTCTAATCCTCGAATTCTCCATTAAAATGTGTCCAATAATTGTACACTTTTACGAGGTGCTTAAAATGAAAAAACTCCGGTAATCAGCCGGAGTTTATTCATCAATCAAAAAACGAACAGTCATGATAACTGTTGTTAACGTTAAAATTACAAATTATATGCCAAAAATCCAATTTAAGGATTATTTAACGTGTAATTTTTTAAGTTTTTAGCAAAAAGTTTTAACCCAAATAGGTTTTTAATATTTTACTTCTTGAGGTATGCTTCAATCTTCGTATTGCTTTTTCTTTGATTTGGCGAACCCTTTCCCTTGTTAGTTCAAAAGTTTCACCAATTTCTTCCAAGGTCATCGAATGTTGTCCGGCAAGGCCAAAATACAAACGAATCACATCAGCTTCCCTTGGTGTCAAGGTTTCCAAAGCACGTTCGATTTCGGTACGTAGTGATTCGTGCAAAAGCTCTTTATCAGGATTTGGCGATTCGCCACTACGAAGTACATCGTATAGGTTCGAATCTTCGCCAGCGATAAGAGGCGCATCCATCGATACGTGACGCCCTGAGTTCTTAAGGGACTGCTTTACCTCCTCTACGGTCATATCCAATTCTTTCGCGATCTCTTCCGCAGAGGGCATACGCTCGTGTGCCTGCTCCAAAAAAGCAAAAGTTTTATTAATTTTATTTATCGAACCGATTTTGTTCAAAGGCAAACGCACGATACGTGACTGTTCAGCCAATGCCTGTAAAATCGATTGACGGATCCACCAAACGGCGTAGGAAATAAATTTAAATCCACGGGTTTCGTCAAAACGCTGTGCGGCCTTAATCAGACCAAGGTTGCCCTCGTTGATCAAATCCGGTAAAGTAAGGCCTTGGTTCTGATACTGCTTGGCGACCGATACCACAAATCGAAGATTGGCCTTTGTCAGTTTTTCAAGAGCGATCTGGTCGCCTGCCTTGATGCGTTGTGCCAATTCTACTTCTTCGTCAGCGGTAATCAAGTCTACTTTGCCGATTTCTTGCAAGTACTTGTCCAAAGATGCGGTCT
>CAZRIE010000268.1:0-2446 GCA_964600075.1 uncultured Flavobacteriaceae bacterium | reverse complement strand
AATTAACACAACCGGAAGATAGAGATCACTTTAAACCTGATGTAGCCGGCTTGGATGACAAATTGGTAAAGGTTGCCATGGAGGCAGGAGATCTCTTAATCTTCAATAGTTCACAGCCCCACGGCATTCGCCCTAACAAATCTGACGACCAAATTCGAGTGGCTCAGTACATTTCAATGATGCCCGCACAGGAGGATAATGAAGCATTGAGGAGCTGGAGAATCGATTCTTGGAAGAACAGGGTGGCTCCTGAAGGTTATGCCTTTGCTGGTGATCCACGGATTTGGGAGCAGACAAAATATGAAAGAGCAGAATTATCGAATCTCGGCGAGAAAATATTGGGATTGAAAGATTGGTAATCCATAGAAAATGGCTTTCGAAAGTGGGGCTCCGGTCCGGGAGCCCCACTTTTAGCGTTCAATAAAATCATACATTACTAAACCGAGTAAACTTTTAAAAATGGAATTTCTGGATATTGCGATTATCGCGCTTTATTTTGGCATTATTCTTTGGATTGCCCAATGGGCGTCAAAAGGAAAAAAGGATGCGGCCTTTTCGTCGGTCGATTATTTTCTGGCAGGTAAAAACCAAGGCTGGCTGGTCATAGGGGCTTCTTTGTTTGCCTCTAACATTGGTTCGGAAATCATTTTAGGAGTATCCGGTGCGGGGGCACGGGCAAGCATGCCTATGGCCAACTTTGAGATACTGGCGGCCTTGGTATTGATACTTTTTGGGTGGGTCTTCGTTCCATTCTATTTGCGCACAGGTGTCTATACCATGCCCGAATTTTTGGAAAAACGCTATTCTAAGGCCTGTCGAAATTATTTATCCATTGTATCCGTTTTGGCCTATATCATTACTAAAATTTCGCTTATTATTTTTGCCGGGGCATTGGTATTCGAAGTATTGGGCATTCCGTTTTGGACGGGTGCCATTATAACAGTGGTTGCCACAGGATTTTACACCGTTCTAGGTGGGCTAAAAGCTGTTATTTATACCGATATGGTGCAGGCCTTTATATTAATACTGGGCACTTTGGGGGTGGTGATTTTCGGATTATACCAATTGGGCGGCTGGGGTGAAATGATACGCACCATTGAGATGGCGGCAGACACCCCAGGCAATCCACCCGTAGATCAATTTTTCAATCTTTGGCGACCGACCAATGATACAGAATATCCATGGACCGGTATGTTGTTTGGCGCACCTATTTTGGGAGTTTGGTATTGGTGTACCGATCAGTTCATCGTACAACGTGCCCTATCCGCAAAGGATGTGAGCAATGCCAGAAAAGGAGCCTTGTTCGCGGGATATCTTAAATTATTGCCGGTATTCCTCTTTTTTCTACCGGGAGTTATTGCCTATGCCCTTATGCAAAAAGGTATGATAAGTTTTTCCATGGAAAATGCTGATCAAGCCCTTCCCACCCTGATTACCGAATTTTTACCGGCCGGATTAAAGGGATTGGCTATTGCCGGACTTTTGGCAGCTTTGATGAGTTCACTGTCTTCCGCCTTTAATTCCAGTTCCACTTTGTTGACTATCGACTTTTATCAGAAGTTCAAACCGGATGCCTCTGAAAAAGACCTTGTTAGATTTGGTAGGATTGCCACAATACTACTGGTATTGCTGAGTTTGGGCTGGATACCTTTTATGAACGCACTGATGGGCGGTGGTATCTTTCATTATCTACAAAGTATTCAAGCCTATATTGCCCCTCCTATAGCCGCTGTTTTTCTACTAGGCCTTTTTTACAAATGGATAAATGCCCGTGCCGCAATTATTACCTTATGGACCGGTTTTGTAATAGGCATGTTTCGCTTGGTAGCAGAATTCATGGCCAATGAGGGTTCGTTAACACTCACCGATGATAGTGCTTTGAGTTATTTTCTAGGGATTAATTTCTTGCACTTCGCATTGTTCCTTTTTCTTTTTTGTTCTGCCGTATTGGTGATTGTCAGCAAGCTTGGGAGTCCGCAATCCGCGATATTATTAGAGGACGTAACTTTCCAAAAGAATAGCGCGGTATCTTTCAAATGGACCACTGATGTAATCTTGACCGTTGTATTGATTATTTTGGTCTTGATACTTTGGTGGGTTTTTAGCCCCTTAGGGCTTGGTTGATGATATATGATGCTTGTGCAGGGTTATGGCTAGAACAATTGACTAAAATCGTAACACCGAATACATAATTACAGTTCAAGTAGTAACCTGAAATAAAAATGAACGAATTCACTTAATGAATATAAATTGTAAACTATAACTATGAATTTTATCAAAAAAGGGTTGATTCCAACCGTACTATTATTTAGCCTATTAGGCACGGCCTGTAAGCAAACAGTAAAAGAAGAAGAAAACAAAAAAGAAGTAGCAATGAAACGAGATGTGGAAAAACAAAACAAACTTTTAAGGCATGTTGTTCTGTTTAAATTTAATGATGATGCCC
>CAZRIE010000267.1:0-2447 GCA_964600075.1 uncultured Flavobacteriaceae bacterium | reverse complement strand
CAAGAACTAGGCAAGGATGGATTACCTGGAGAATATCGAATGATCGACTTAGCAGAAATTGAACTATATGATGTTGAGAATGATATTAGCGAAACGAAGAACGTTGCAGAAGAAAATCCTGAGGTAGTTGAAAAAATTAAACTGTTGGCCAATGAAATGCGCTCTAGACTTGGCGATTCTTTGCAAGATATGCAAGGGTCGGAAACTCGGAAACCAGGTATGGTAGAATGAAATATTAAAAAACCCGATACCGTGGTATCGGGTTTTTTAATATAAATTCATCACTTACTACTAGTCGACGATGTTCAATGTTCCGGTCATCGATGAATGGAACTGACAGTTATAAAACAAGGTATCGGGAGCATCCATAGGAACTACAAAAGTTACAGTGCCAACTTGTTCCCCATTATTGGTTACCCCACTGTTAAATGCACCTAAATTGGTGTTTCCTTGAACTGATTTAATAAAAAACGGATGGCCTGATGCATTCACCGCGAAGGTATACGTCTCACCCCTTTTCAAGGTAAGATTAGGATTTTCTAGGTTCTCTACGTCACCGGAGTTAAAAACATATGATGTCGTACCATTATTGGTCACGATAAAATCTTTATCCTCGGCAGCTTCACCTTCGTTAGCACCAATATTTCCTTGAGCCACTAAGGTTCCCAAATCTTCAGTACTCAAATGGATATTAATGTATCCATCTACGGTCAATACTTCGGCATATCCAAAAGAGCTATCGTCGGCCAAGGCAGCAACGTTGGTCTCGCTAATCCCCGTAGCACCAATCACTGGGTTAAACGTGAAAAGAATATCTCCTCCTTCTTCGGCACTGTTTGCGTGTATATGCCCTGGGTGCATGCCATCGGCAGGGGTATTGTTCAACATAATGATGGCTAGGGCTTCTCCATTAACTCTTTCGAAGAAAGTCGCTGTCCCATCGATTTCTGCAATGGCTACGCTGTTCAACATATATTCTTTTGATTCGCCCGTAAGTTCATTTTGTCCGATATCGCCTTGGGCAACCAAAGTTCCCAATTCCTCGGCACTTAAATGAACATTTATGTATCCATTGTATTCCAAAAGTTCAGTATAGGAAATGGCCGTTCCGTCATCAAGTGCGGTGACAGGAGTTGAACTTTCACCAGTACCTCCATCTACAGCAGTCAAAGTCAATGCAATATCACCACCTTCTACCGCTGTATTGAAATGAATGTGTGCAGGGTGCATACCACCATCTGGCGTATTTTCTAATTTTAATTCGACGACAGTCGAATCATTACTAAAAGTTACAAACTTAGCGGTACCCGAAATATCAGGGTCGGCCACTGAACCAAGTGTATATGTCTTAGATGCAGTTTCGGTAACCGGTGTTTCCATTTCTGGTGTTTCCATTTCTGGTTCTTCCGCCTCAGGGTTACCTGGCGCTGTAACCGTACCATCATCGCTGCTACAACTGGTCATTAAAAAAATCCCTGTCATTATAAACAAGGCTTGTAAATGTTTCATTTTTATTTTCATAGCTATTTATTTAATTTAGTGGTATACTTATGCTTAAATTTTAAGGTCCGATAACGGAGGTGTTTCAAAATTTTCCTAGTCAATCTTTAAAACACGGACCGCAATATAAGAATTGATTTTTTTTGTTTAAATTATTTAACAAAGGTTTAAACAAAAATAAATGTATGTTCCGAAATCAGCTAGGGTTTTGCCCTAAATATACCAATGACATTAAATTCGATATACCCTTTTAGAAAGCCCTTGATAACGTAAAAATTGAAAGAACTTTTTAGCTTCAAAGAATTTATTATTGACCAGAACGGTTGTGCAATGAAGGTAGGCACCGATGGTGTATTATTGGGCGCATGGGCATCTTTGGATAAGCATCCTGAAACTATTTTGGATATCGGGGCCGGAACCGGACTTATCGCTTTGATGCTCGCACAACGAAGTGATGCTGAAATCATAGATGCCATAGAAATCGATGAAAACGCCTACGAACAATGTGTAGAGAATTTTGAAGCTTCCTCATGGGGTGATCGGCTCTTTTGCTACCACGCAGGTTTGGATGAGTTTATAACGGAGCTAGAGGAACCCTATAACTTGATTATTTCTAACCCGCCCTTTTATTCAGAAGATGTTTCCAGCGGAAATAGTGCTCGAGATACCGCAAGACAAAATCAATCTTTACCATTTGATGAATTGCTGGAAGGAGTTTCAAAATTACTTTCTGAGGATGGTCTTTTTACAACTATAATCCCTCATAAAGCAGAATCCACTTTTATAAAACTGGCAGCTACCTTTGGCCTTTTTCCCTATCGGGTTTTAAGGGTTAGAGGAAATTCATCAGCAGAAATAAAAAGAAGCTTATTGGAGTTCAGTTTTAAAGAAAGGAAAGTTTCTGAAGACGAATTGACTATTGAAATAAAACGGCACGCATACACCAA
>CAZRIE010000266.1:0-2475 GCA_964600075.1 uncultured Flavobacteriaceae bacterium | reverse complement strand
CTTTTTTACCTGCCTCAACGGCAAGGTCTACTTGTGTAAAGCCTCCCCAATAATGCGCGGCCTTTATACCTACTAGAATATCGGGATACAGTTTTTGGATGCTGTATGCCGTCATTTCCGGGTTCATATCAGTGATATCCTGCTCCTCGAACCTACTCCTCATCCCAGTGCCTACTATATTGAGCAAGGCAAGAACCCTGGTTTTTGCCTTATCTATTGTCTGCGCTTTGAACAACGGAAAATTCCTCCATCCTGACGAGCCAGCATCAACAACCGTTGTCACACCGGCCCTAAACGTAAATCCATCTGGCATTACACTGGTGGCCCCATTCGCAATGTACACCCCCGGTTCGTTGCCCATAAAAACATGGGCATGCATATCTATTAGACCGGGAGTGACATAAAGCCCTGAAACATCAATCGTTCTAGCGGCCTTGCTCTTGGGGATGTTACGGGCTATTTCCGCAATCCTTCCATCGGTTATGGCTAGGTCCATTGGACCATCGATGTTGTTTTTTGCATCTATAAGATGCCCACCTTTAAGTAAAACATCGTACTCTTGCGCTTGGGCACTAAAGAATAATATCAGAAAAAAAAACAATACAATACTGTGCCTTTGAAGCCTTTCCATTCTTCTATACATGTTCATGTTAAAATTAATCCGATATCAAGTAGCCAACGGTGGACCTCCAGGGACCACTATCCTAGTGTGCGACTTCCGATATTCCGAGCGCTTGGCCGAAAACTTCGCCGTAAGATACTCTCCCAAAAAAACCGACCCTGAAAGCGTATCGCCGTCCTGTTTGGCAGAGAACCAATAACTTATATGGTCGCCAACTGCCCGATAATTGCTGCGCAACTTTATCTCGTCGCCTTCTACCATACCAACGATTTCCTGTGTGGAAAAATCGCTCTGGTGTGAACCGCTTACCCAATTTCCGTCCTGTTGTAGGAAAAGATAATGTGTGCTCTTGCTCGTAAAAAACTCCATCTCCACTTCCCAGTGTCCTGTGATATCCGACTTTGCGGGTAGCATATCCCCCGAAATCGGTTCGCGCTTCTGAGAAAGAATCTCATGTAGCCTGTTCGCTACGACCTTGGCATTACCGGGGCGCATTTGGCTTGGTGTTATGTTAATGGATGTTTTGTCATCGCTTGACCGTGCCCCTATGGCAATCCTAGGTTTGTTCCTAGCTACTATTTCGGCTATTTCTTCTCCTGTTATGTGCAATTTATCTGGGTCCCAACTGATGTTCAGCCTCGGGCACCGGTTGGAAAGACCTTTGGGCTGCGATACAGTGGTGGTCAAGCCGTCGACCTTGGTCACCTTTTTGGAAATCTCGTCAATCCAGGAAAGCCAAGTGGCCCATTCAGCCTCATGGTCTCTGGTCGTCCATGCCTCTACGGCTGCCAACATGCCCAACATCTCTTCTTTACCCACCTTATTGTCTCTACCTGGCCCGTGATGTGGGGAGCTTGCTTGCCATGCGGCCATTAGCAGGTCCTTATCACCCAACAGGAGACCGGCACATTGGGGTCCGCAAATTGCTTTGCCTCCACTATAGGCCACCACCGTGGCGCCTCGTTCCAAATGCTTGCATGGGATTGTCAGGTCCTCAGCGGCAGCATCTACAAGTACAGGGATATTCTTTTCCTTTGCTATTTCAACGATTACCTCTAGCGATAAAGGCTGGCCCGTTTCGGATTGATCGTTAGCATGGAGCTGAATCAAAGCTGTCTTGGGGCCTATGGCATCTCTGAGCTCTTGCGCTGAATCGACGTCTATCATCGTCACTCCAATATTCCTAATCGCATGGTCGTACACACCTCGTGAGTGCCGCGGCGAAATCACCTCGGTCTTCTCCAAACCCGTAAGGTCGGGAATCCTAATGAGCTTTTCCGGATTGCCACCCGTCACGCAGGCAGCGGTCACGTGTTTCAGACCTGCGGCGCATCCGGCTGATACCATGCCCCATTCGGCCTTGGTCAGTTCCGAAAGCCGTTGCCCAATTCCGAAGGCAAGTTCGTCATACTGAACGAAATAACCGGAAGAGGCCTCAATGGCTTTTAGTACTTCCGGACGTTCGGTTGACCCTCCTAAAATCGTAAAGGTGCCACGGCAGTTGATGATCGGCACCACGCCAATCGAATCATAAATGGCAACGTCACTGACCATGTTTTCAGCCGCAGAAGGCAAAACTGAATTAAGTGAGTTGCCGAACATTGACTCACTTGATAATAAACCGCCTGCTATGGGAATTACACCTAATTGCTTAATAATATCTCTTCGTTTCATAATCTCGTGTATTGTTGCTACAATTTAAAAAAAAGTTGAGTGATAAAGATGATTTGTATATCATTAGTTTTTATTCCACCATACTTTGGTGCTGTTCTTGTCGCCTCCTTGCATTTCATCATTTTTAAAGCTATAATTCTCTTTATCATCTTTGCTCGCATTTGATTCGATCTCTGTAA
>CAZRIE010000265.1:0-2503 GCA_964600075.1 uncultured Flavobacteriaceae bacterium | reverse complement strand
AATTAGTACGAACGCATCAAAAAGAGAGATACGTTACTTAAAATCGAGCCGTTCTCCTTTTGGGGTACCTCTTTCAAATTGACCGTTCTTAATAAGAAGAATTTCTCCATATTCCCCGTTTTTGATGCTAGAATCAACGACGAAAAGTTTGTTGTCGAAATAAGATTTTACCTTCTTTTGAGATTTATGGCCCACGATTATTTCATTAACCTTGACTTTCTTAAGTATTTTTTTAAGGTCTTTTGTTTTGAACTCTTTATCAAAATAACCACGGTACCATATCGGACCGGTATCAAAATGATATTTTCCATATACAGAATCGAATTCCGCCGAGCTGAAATCAACGTCAATCGATTTTCGCATTTGTTTGTTGGTGCGGCTAATCTTAAAACCATCG
Organism: uncultured Flavobacteriaceae bacterium; assembly: GCA_964600075.1. Classification (GTDB taxonomy): domain Bacteria; phylum Bacteroidota; class Bacteroidia; order Flavobacteriales; family Flavobacteriaceae; genus CAZRIE01. Next base: position 2,106 of record CAZRIE010000265.1, on the reverse strand, counting down.
GTAATGAACTCTTCCGATATGCCCCCATGTAAAAAAAGCATATCATCAATTTTAATGATTGTAGGTTTTGAACGCAGCCATCTACCGAGAACGGTATTGTTCCCAAAAAGTTCGGGGTATGTAGTATTTAATAATTCTGAAGATGCTTTGTATTTTTCGTTTATGTGTCAAAGGTCATTTTCAAAGATCATGAACTCATGGTTGCCCAACAGATAATGAACTTTACCACCTTGCTTTTCGGCCTTGCCCTCAAGATTGTAAATAAACCAAAGTAACTCGGTAACCTTATCGCCACGATCAAAAACATCGCCAACGATTACTAGATGGCCATCACCGTAGGTCCAGTTAAGACCTTTATCTATGATTTTGTTTTTTCTCAATATTTTGATCGATAGGTCGTATTGCCCGTGCAAATCGCTCAAAGCTGCTATTTTTGATACTTTTTTGTAAGTTGAACGCTCTGCTTTGAATTTCGTTGGAAATCGATCCGAAGGGAGCTCTTTTGTAACGACTTTTCCGTCTTCAATAGTCTTTTCAATCAATTTATTTTTTGAAATCTCTATATAGGGTCCATCATCAAAGCCGTCTTCAAGGTAATTTTCTAATATAGAATTAAGTATTTGATTTTCAGTTGGTTGTTGCGTTGATGTTGTTAATGAAGTTAACGTGAAAACAGCAAAAACTAAACAGCTAAGTCCTATAAATTTGAATGCTCTGGGATTGTATTTCATAATGTATCTAATTTAAAAGACAGATTATTATAATGGTTTATCCACCCTCAGGAATCATTGCCTGGTATATTTTTATAGGCATTTACCTCTTATGCACATATTTTTAGAGGATGTTGAAAACCTTATAAACTTAAGGTGTAAAAATCAATTTTCAAAGCGTAAATAGATTAATGTGAAACCCTAAGCTTTTAAGGATTAATACCACAGTTTTGCATAAAGTAAGCTGCTGCATTTTCCCTGGTTATTTGCTTATAGAAGTCATCAAGGTATGATATCATTTCCTTTCTGGTTGATTCTTGAATATATTGAAATGAGTTGATAAGGCTATATATCTTTCCCTTTTTCTCAATAAACTCTATAAATGCTTCAACAAATATTTGTTTATTGAAACATAGTCCCATATAAACGCGTTCCCTAACCGATTTAATACTAAGCTTATCAGTAGGTACGGCATAATCAGTGTTTACCAAGCCTGAATAGTCAAAATCGTAGGGTACCGCTATAGGCTTTTGAAAGGGAGCGTTTTTTCTTGTAAATAGCTTTGTATTATGTGCATAGGTAACTGTCCAGTCCGTATTCCCGATCATATATTCAAAAAGGGCAACTTTGGCCATATTCACAGGGTCAATATCCTTTTGTATCGCTTTGGTTACTTTGGCCGGATATAGCTCATTACGATTGGCCAGTTTATCAACTTCTTCAATGAGAAAGGCGTGTCCGTTATACATCTTAGGGTTTTTTCTACCGATATCTAAATACGTCAGGTCAATTAAACGTACGGCAAAACTCAATTCACTTAAAATGTTATACATTTTGTAGACTAAATATTCTTTCAGAACATATTCTTCACCGAGATTCGAACGCTTGCACGCATAGACCATCTTCATTTTACCAAGTTCATTGAGTTCATTTCTAATAAATTTGGTCTTTGAAAAGTTTAATTTCAATGGGGGTTTGGAACAGTAATTTTTTCTGAACACCCCCCTTGGTTTAATTCTTATTATATGCCTCACAACTATACTATCATTTAGCGAGTAATGTAACAGGGCCTCTTGATATTTGTCTTTGCGCTTATCTCGTATGAGCTGCTTGAAATCTGATTCTAAAGTTATCTTTAGAGGTATTTCCTCGTTAAAAAGATCCAACGGCATATCGCTTTGCGACTTCCACTCTTCCTTAGTAAGTTGGCTATCGGTTACCTTGTGAAAAGCCCCATCGATCCAAGGGGAATTTTGGCTGTGCAACCAAGGTCCGGTTAAGAGTATAAATACAATTGCCCAAAATATAATAAATGCTTTGTTCATCATACTACCATTAAAAATAGTTAAAACGGTTTATTTTTTCAACTAAACATGTTTATTTGAATTCTATTTTA
>CAZRIE010000264.1:0-2615 GCA_964600075.1 uncultured Flavobacteriaceae bacterium | reverse complement strand
ACATTTCATAGCAACGGGATCGTCAGGTCCAGATAATTAATCGGATCTAGCCATGTCAAAAATATTATGCGGGATAAGCATTCAAAATTCAGTTGCAATGCAAATAAGACTAAGCGAAAACGAGAAGGATACTGCGATTGAATGAAGAAATGCTCAAGGCCATCGAAAAATGGGCTGCTGATTAATTTTGCAGTACCATTGGTCAAATCGAATAGATGCTCATGAACAGCCTTAAAGAAGCCAAGAGAAAACCCAGAGAGAAACCATAACTAAAAAAAGATTACTAGCATTGAACACTAAAATTTAGTGAGAAGTTTTACAGCCAGAGATTATACTTTTTTTGGCATTTGTTTAACGGTTTAAACTGCTAAATTTGCCGTAGCCAATTTATGACAATGTCAAAGTACCTCTGGGGCCCCCTCCTATTGTTCTTCTCATTTTTATCTTTCTCACAGAGTCGGACTAAGACATTCACTGTAAAACACATTTCGGAAACTATTGTGCCCGATGGTGATTTGAGCGAACCTGCTTGGCAAATAGCTGAAAGTGCTGGAGAATTTCAACAGTATTTTCCTTCTGATGCAATCGCTGCAGAATATCAGACAGACATAAGAATGGTGATTGACTCAACGACACTTTATATTGGCATCAAAGTAATTACTCCCGGAAATGATTATGTCATCCCGTCTTTAGAAAGAGATTTTAGGGCAGGCGGAAATGACAATATCAATCTTTTGTTCGACACCTTTAATGACGGTACAAACGCGTTCCTATTCGGCATCAATCCATATGGTGTGAGAAGAGAGGCATTAATCTCTAACGGGGGTGCAGACTTGAATGGATTTACGACCTCCTGGGATGTCAAATGGAAAGGAGATTCTAAGATATATGATGGGTACTATACGGCCGAAATGGCCATTCCCTTGACCTCCTTCAAATTTGCTGAAGGAGCCAACAAATGGCGTTTTCAAAGCTATCGTTTCGACATGCAAAATAACGAGACAAGCGTTTGGCAAAACATTCCCCAAAACCAATTGGTTTTCAATTTGGCCTTTATGGGTGACATGAATTTCGAAAAACCTTTGGGAAGGTCACGTACTCCCTTCGCATTGATTCCGTATATCAACGGATTGTCAGAACGCGATTTCGATACCGATGATGGCTCAAATACTGTAAAAATAGGTGGAGACGCCAAAATAGCAATTGGCAATGGCATGAATTTAGATGTCACTTTGAACCCCGATTTTTCAAATGTCGAAGTCGACGATATCTTCACCAATCTCACCCGTTTTGAAGTCTCACTACCTGAACGCCGTCAGTTTTTCGTGGATAATAACGATCTTTTTGGAAGTTTTGGTGGTAGCCGAGACGCCAATCCCTTTTTCTCGAGACGTATTGGTATTGCAACAGACAGCGCAGGAGTTTCTGTTGAGAATGACATTATAGGCGGTGTTCGTCTGAGCGGAAAAATAAATGACAACTGGCGCCTTGGCTTTTTAAACATCCAAACCGCTTCAGATGTTGAAAAAGAAATCGCTTCTCAAAACAATATGATGGTGACACTTCAAAAAAAGGTCTTTTCTCGTTCGAACATCAGCGCGTTTTTTATTAACAGACAATCATTTGGCGGCTACGATTTTCTGGAACGTGAAGATGACTACAATCGGGTAATGGGTGTTGATTATAATTTAGCCTCAGAAGACAATTTATGGACAGGAAAATTCTATACTCATAAATCATTTCAACCCGACGACAACGAGGGCAATCTATCCGCTGGTGCCTTCTTAGGATATAATTCTAGGTACTGGAGTGCCTTTTCAGATTTAGTATATATTAATGAAGACTTTACGGCCAAACTGGGTTTTGTACCGAGAACCGATATTGTAAAATCTGCCACCTCCCTTTCGCGCCTGTTTTGGCCCAAAAGTGGTCCAATCAACAATCACGGTCTTGAAATTTTTCCGATAACAACATGGAGGCCTAGTCTTGATTTCAAAAAGACTGACCAAGAAGTTAACTTGAGCTACGGGTTTGAAATGAAGAACCTCACTGAATTCGGTTTCTTTTTTACTAATCAGTTCATTTTTTTGAGTGAATCTTTTGACCCCACTAGAACGGATGGTAGCATACCGCTACCCGATAACGTGGGCTATCATTTTAACAATGTTGGTGCGTCTTACCAATCGAATCGAGCAAAGGTATTAGCCTTTGAAGGTGAAACTTCTATAGGTCGGTTTTTCAATGGTGACCGATTCTCAATTGAAGCCGAAGCCACTTTGCGGTTGCAGCCAAAATTACGTTTGAGCTTAAATGTGAATTATGACAAGATTACGCTGCCCGAACCCTATTCTAGTGTAGATTTATGGTTAATAAGTCCAAGCGTAAACTACACCATCTCAAAATCTATTTTTTGGTCCACTATTTTTCAATATAGCAACCAACGTGATAATCTAGGAATCAACTCTAGGCTGCAATGGCGTTTTGCTCCACTGTCCGATTTGTTCATTGTTTACAATGACAACTACTTTGTGGACACTTTTGCTCCAAGATACCGATCGATAAATTTAAAATTCACCTATTGGTTGAATCTTTAGGTGGATAGATCGGTCAAGTTG
>CAZRIE010000263.1:0-2681 GCA_964600075.1 uncultured Flavobacteriaceae bacterium | reverse complement strand
ATTGTTCCCTTTAGGGGTGTCCTTCTCGATGTTGCAGCTATCTTGTTCGGCTTACGGTATGATAGGGCATAATCCTTTAAAAAAGCAAGAACCTGAAACAATAGAAACATGAAACCATAAACTTGATTTATATTTGAACTTATGGGATTTTTCGGAAAGAAAGACAAACTCCAGATTATCGCTTTTCAGAGCTACGGTACCGATTTGCATTTTTATGCACGAGGCCGTGCTTTGGAAGATGAGGAAATCGACCTGTCGGAAAATGGATTTTTCAATCTGCTAAGGAATACCTACAAACGTTTTGAGACCGACGAGATTCGAAATACGCCCGTAATCCTTAAACTACCCGATGGTAGAACGGTTCACGGAAAAACAGATAACCGAGGCTATTATTTAGTGGATGAATCGTTTGTGAATTTGAACGATTTGACCAACAGCGAGGGTTGGTTGAACTACGAAGTATCGTATTCGGACACTTCGTTGAAAAGGGAAATACTGAATCAAAACCGTTTTCCCGGTGAACTGTTGATTCCGTCTTCCAATGCAAATTTTGGGGTCATCAGCGACATTGACGATACGATTCTACATACAGGTGTAGTTTCTTCATTGAAATGGCGTGTAGTTATCAATACCGTTTTCAAAACTGCGGGTAAACGTACTCCATTGAAAGGTGCTGCCGAATTTTATAGTCTGCTGCACCGAGGGAAAACGGGTGAAGAAGCCAATCCTATTTTCTATGTTAGCCACAGCCCATGGAACTTGTACCGCTACCTTGAATTTTTTCTTCGGAAGAATAATTTTCCAAAAGGGCCAATTCTGTTGCGTAACTTCCCGAAATTCAGAAGGCGGAAATCGGAAGATGAAAAGCCCCAAAAGCAGAAGGAAATATTGAATATTCTAAAAACCTTTCCCGAGCTAAAGTTTATTCTCATCGGGGACAGTGGTGAATATGACGCGGATATTTATAAAGAAATTACGGAGCTTCATCCTAATAATATATTGGCCATCTATTTGAGAAGTGTGCCGCATAAAAGAAAAATGGAGCGAGTTAGCGGATTGTTCGAAAGCTATAAAACGACCCCTGTACTCTTGGTCGAAAGCAGCGAACAGGCTATTAAGCATGCCAAAGAAAACGGTTTTATTTAGTGAAACTAACGTCTTTTAGCTACCGTCTACTTAAAACAACCCATTGATTTCTGCGTCGATTCGGTTGATTACGAAACCAAGGTCTTCCGGTTTATCTACAAAATTGATATTATCAACGTCGATGACCAGGAGATTGCCTTTTTCGTAACCATGTATCCATGCTTCATAACGCTCGTTCAACCGGCTTAGGTAATCGATCGAAATCGTATTTTCATACTCCCGGCCACGTTTATGGATTTGGCTTACCAAATTAGGAATGGAGCTTCGCAAATAGATAATTAGGTCTGGTGGTTGTACCAGAGTTTCCATAAGTTCGAAAAGGCTCTTGTAGTTCGTGAAATCGCGATTTGTCATTAGCCCCATGGCATGTAAGTTGGGAGCGAAGATAAAGGCATCTTCATAGATGGTACGATCTTGAATAGTATTTTTGCCACTTTCCCTAATTTTAAGAATTTGTCGATAGCGGTGGTTTAGAAAATAAATCTGGAGGTTGAAACTCCAGCGTTCCATTTGATTGTAAAAATCGTCGAGATAGGGATTGTCTACTACATCTTCAAAATTGGCCTCCCATTTGTAATGTTTCGCCAATAATCGTGTCAAAGTAGTTTTTCCTGCGCCAATGTTCCCGGCAACTGCTATGTGCATAGGGTATACTGAATTAATGGTTGTGTTATTTGCAATATATACGAAAGTACAATATACAAAGTATCTCGGGGAAGGAAAAAAATATTGTCGGTTAATACTAAGGATAATTTTAGTGAACCCGATTGGCATGAATATTTTTATTTCTTTTATAAATATGTATTTTTACTTCTTAATTATGAAAGAGGAAGGATTTGACTGATTGCAACTTCATGTACTGTCCTGAAATTTCGGGAGTATCAGTACCTAGCTCTAAAAATAGGTTAGGCTCTGAAACCAGTTCAGAGTAAAAAACGCTAAAGCAATTGATATGAAAAATATATCATTGTCAAACTGTAGTCTTTGCAAATCCTCTCCAAAAATTTAAATTGAACGTTTATGTCGTACCTGTTTACCTCAGAATCTGTTAGTGAAGGACATCCCGATAAGGTGGCTGATCAAATAAGTGATGCACTTTTAGACCACTTTTTAGCCTTTGACCCGGAAAGCAAGGTGGCTTGTGAAACCTTGGTAACTACTGGGCAGGTAGTATTGGCCGGAGAGGTTAAGAGTGATACCTATCTCGATGTACAGAGCATCGCAAGAGAGGTTATCAATAAAATAGGCTATACCAAAGGTGAGTACCAGTTCAGCGGTGATTCCTGCGGTGTCATTTCTTTAATCCACGAACAATCACAGGAAATCAACCAAGGTGTCGATCGTGGCAAAAAGGAAGAACAGGGTGCGGGTGATCAAGGTATGATGTTTGGTTATGCTACCAAAGAAACATCAAATTACATGCCCATGGCCCTCGATATTTCTCATAAAATATTGCAAGTCTTGGCCGACTTGCGTCGAAAGGGAAAGGAAATCAACTATTTAAGACCTGATGCCAAATCTCAAGTGACCATTGA
>CAZRIE010000262.1:0-2697 GCA_964600075.1 uncultured Flavobacteriaceae bacterium | reverse complement strand
TTGCAGCCAAATACAATGCCAATGTAAAGTTGGTGGAAGTTCCACCAGGCCCTCCGGTATTATCTACCATTGTTGCAGAAGTCTACGGACCTGATTACAGTGAGCAAATAAAGATTGCCAACAGCGTTCAAGATATTTTGAAAAGTACTGACGATGTGGTCGATATCGATTGGATGGTGGAAGCAGACCAAACCGAATTTCAATTCGAAATCGATAAAGAAAAAGCGATGCTTTATGGTGTTGCGCCGCAACAAATCGCCTACACCATGAATATGGCTTTATCGAATAGGGCCATAACCAATTTATATGATGAGGATGCTATCAACCAAGTTGGATTGGTATTGGCGTTGGATGAAAAGGAAAAATCAACGCTTACCGATATTTCACAGTTAAAGGTTGTCTCTGAAAAAGGCAATATGGTGCCTATTCAAGACTTGGTAGCTATTAAAGAAACGATAAGCGCTAAAAGCATTTATCGTAAGAATCAAAAGCGTGTAGTTTATGTAATGGCAGATATGGCCGGGGAATTAGAGAGTCCGGCATATGCTATTTTAGGCATGGAAGAAAAGCTAAAAGAAATTGAGGTACCACAAGGGTATGCCATTAACGAAATGTATCTGGGCCAACCAGATTTTGAAGACGATTATACGGTTAAGTGGGATGGGGAATGGCAAATCACACTTGAGGTTTTTCGGGATTTGGGAATTGCCTTTTTAGGAGCCATAATATTAATTTACATATTGATCGTAGGATGGTTTCAAAACTTTAAAGCACCTATAGTAATGATGGTGGCCATACCCTTGTCATTGATAGGAATTATTTTAGGGCATTGGATTATGGGCGCATTTTTTACCGCAACCTCTTTTATAGGAATGATTGCTTTAGCAGGAATTATGGTCCGGAATTCTGTGTTGCTCATCGATTTCATCAACCTGAGGTTGGCCGAAGGCGTGCCCATAAAGCAGGCAGCCATTGAAGCTGGCGCAGTGCGAACTACTCCTATTTTGTTAACAGCCGGAACAGTGGTTATAGGGGCGTTCGTCATCCTATTTGACCCCATTTTTCAAGGATTGGCCATATCACTGATGGGTGGAACCATCGTATCGACGGTATTGACCTTATTGGTGGTCCCATTGGTGTATTATATGATTGAAAGAAAGAAGTATCCGGAAACAGAAATTGAAAAAATTGGAAACAAAATTGAGGATTAAGAACTAAGAGATAACGAATAACAGATTCTCGCGTTTGCGGGAATGACATAACACACATTATTCATGAAACTACTGATTATAACCGTCGTAGAGGAATACGAAAAAGAAATTATACGACTCTTGAAAAAAGCGGATATCGAGAGCTTTAGTGAAAGCCATATTGACGGGTATAAGAATCCCACATCCTTGGTGCGGACTGCAAGTTGGTTTCCAAGTGAAAAAAGCGGCGTTGAATCGAGTTTGTTCTTCTCCTTTACCGAAGATGAAAATATTGATGCGCTTTTTGAGCTTATCAAAGTATTCAATCAAAATTTAGAAACCAACAACCCTATTAAGGCGGTAGTGGTTCCCATTGAAAAATCAATTTAATCTTAAAACATAATAAAAATGCTAAATAAATATTTTAGAGTTATCGTTGGCACATTTGTTTTATTAAGTGTCGTATTAAGCGTCTATGTTAATATGAACTGGTTGTGGTTTACCGTGTTCATCGGAGTAAATTTAATACAATCAGCATTTACGAAGTGGTGTTTGTTAGAAACTATTCTTGTGAAATTAGGAGTGAAAAAAGATGGTGGTGGTTGCGCGGTGTAGTGATTTAAAAATGTACAGTAATAATTTTGTTTGGTAAATAATTCATTTTGGATTATCAAAGTTTTAATTGATTACTGTTCTCAGCACTACATTTATGGTCTTGGTAGCTTTTGGATTTAGTATTCGAATTTTCTAAAACACTTTCGGGTAATGTATCGAACACATCTGGGTGTCTATTGGCTTGGTAGCTTAAGTAATACAGGAATAGTGCAATTGAACCCCCAGATAACCAATACCGAATCATTCTGCCGTTCATCAGTAATCGGAATTCTTAAAAGTTCAATACCATATAAAATGGTGACGGGTAACCACATAAATATAAGTTGCCACAACTATTTGATCTGAATTATATTATAGTCGGAAAGCTCATTCTTGACCAACCTGACCAAAGTTCTATATCGCAATGTTTCTTTAATAGAAAGGAAAAAGGCAGCTACGGATATAAGAAATGGACAGGCTTTTAAATTTAAATCGCTTTAGCTCATGAAAAGGGTAGTTCATTGGTACCCAATTATGGTGAAATTTTTCTGAAGCGGATAATGCTGTTTTTTAGTTTTTTATACCCCGAAGTTTTATAGTGGTCACCTCCCGATACAGTATCTTTTTATCCGCGTAAACATTGGTTAGGAGCGTGTGAGGTGGAAAACAGGTGAACACTTTTGTTTTCTTTTAATAGAATAATACTTTCCATGCCGTCTTTATTGAAGAATATTAGCGCTATCAATATTCAATTTTTGGTGCAAAGCTATGGCAACGTTAAAGGTAATCTCTCTTTTTCCGTTTAAATAATCGCCTATTCTTGAAGTGCTTGTCTTTAAGAGAATAACTAAATGTTTCCGCTTAAGGCCATTTTCGAACATAAGGGTTACAACGATATATCCCACTGAATTCT
>CAZRIE010000261.1:0-2718 GCA_964600075.1 uncultured Flavobacteriaceae bacterium | reverse complement strand
CCTGTTGTACCCATTTAAAAATGTTGTTTAGTTTTAGTAGCATAATTATCGGTTTATGTAATTCCTGCGAAAGCGGGAATCTGTTTAACTTATTATTTTGTTTTTATTTAATATTCTATTCTTCCCGCAATGCATTCACAGGGTTTTTATTCGCCGCCCGTATTGCCTGACTCCCCACAGTCAACATAGCCACCACCAAAGCAACTAGCCCTGCACCGATGAAATACCAAACCTGTAACGGAATGCGATACGCAAAACCGGAAAGCCAGTTGCTGACCAACAAATATGAAATCGGCAAGGCAATCAGAATAGCGATAAAAACCAATTTGGCAAATTCACTAGAGAGCATGACAGATACCTGTGTAGCACTTTGCCCTAATACTTTTCTTATGCCGATTTCCTTTCTACGACGTTCGGCGGTAAAAGCAGTCAAGCCCAAAAGACCCAAACAGGAAATGAGAATCGCCAAGCCTGCGAAATATTTTGACAACACGGCTATTCTTTGCTCAGAAGCGTAAAGCTCTTGATATTGATTGTCTAAAAATCGGAAATTATAGGAAAGTCCCGGGTTAAAATCAGTGTATAATTTGGTCAAATCAGCAAGTGCCGTTTTTTCAGAACCAGCTTTTATTTTTACCATGATGGTGCCGACCCACTTCGTTTTGCAAAGTAATGCCATCGGCATAATTTCGTCGTATAGCGATTGAAAGTTAAAGTCTTTGACCACACCGATAATCTCCCTATTTGGCCCGCGCATATTGATTACTTTACCCACCGGGTCTTCAAGTCCCATTAACCGTACCGCAGTTTCATTCAAAATAATCTTTGATTCGTCATTAGGTTTTACATCGGCGAACGAACGGCCCTCTTTCATCTCAATACCCATGGTCTCCATAAAGGTTGGGCCGACATGGGCGTGTTTGAAAGTTAGTTTTTTTGACTCTTCGGTTTGACCTGGCCAAGCGTGGCCAGAAGACGAATTGTTGAAATTGGTCATGGTGCCTTGCATATATGAGGCATTCGACACCCCCGGTATTTGTCTGGCTTCCTCAAGAAAAACATCCATATTATCCATAAGACCGTCTTCGCGTTCAAAAGTAAGTATGTTGTCTTTATCATAGCCCAAGTTTTTCGATTGGAGATAATCGAGCTGTTTATATATAATACTAACAGCCACAATCAATAAAATTGAAATACTGAATTGAAAGATGACCAAACCTTTACGTAATAGTAGTTCTCCAAATGAGGTATTTATTTTTCCTTTTAACACCTTTACCGGATTAAATTTGGATAAATACAAAGCAGGGTAACTCCCAGAAATTAACCCAGTGAACAAGGTTATGCCAATAATTACCAAAAGAATAGGTCCTTCCAAGACAAAGGAAAGTTCTTTGCCGGTCACCCCGTTGAACCATGGCAGCAACAAGACTACAATCAACATTGCACAAAGCAAGGAAAAAAACGACAATACAATCGATTCGGTCAAAAATTGAAAAACCAATGATTTTCTGCTGGCCCCAACCGCTTTTTTTACACCCACTTCTTTCAATCTTCTAGAAGCCCTTGCAGTGGACAGATTCATAAAATTGATACATGCAATGGTCAACACGAAAAATGCAATGAGCGAAAACAGTATAACGTAATTGATTCTTCCGCCTACTTGTTTTCCATTTTCAAAATTCCCCCTTAGATAATTCCCTGTGTAATTGGTAAAGAAGACGGTCGCTCTGGCATTTTCATTTTTAGTGCTGATAAAATCAGCAATCTTTATATTGAAACTATTGATATCGACTCCGGGTTTCAATAGGGCGTACATCTGTGAACTATTGCTTCCCCAATGAATGTTTTCTGGGTCGCGTAGTTCCAAAAGCTTTTTATAGGGCAATACAAAATCGAACTTTTGCGAAGAATTGGAGGGTACTTCAAAAATGCCGGAAACCGTGGAAACCAACACTATTCCTTCTTCTCCGTTCTTGATAGTGATCGTTTTGCCGATCGGATCCATCGACGTACCGAAAAAGTTATCGGCGAGGGTTCTAGAGATCGCTACCGAATTTGGGTCTTTTAAAATAGTATTCTTGGTGCCTGAAAGTATCGGATAAGAGAACATCTTAAAATAATCTTCACTTGCCATAAAGCCCGTCGCCCGCAATTTCTTATCCTCATTTTCGAGCATGGCACTGGTGTCAAGGCCATAAACGGCCGCAGCCATTTCAACTTCAGGAACTTCCTGTTGCAATGCCGCGAGCATTAAACTGGAATTTGAAGCGCGGGTAACAACTTCCCCTTGCCCATTTGGAACATGGCGCAACACCTGAAAGATACGTTCATCGTTTTCATGGAATTTATCTATGGCCATTTCATCGGATACCCAGAGATATACGAACAGCGCGCAAGCCAAACCAGTCGAGAGGCCGATCAGATTTATCAAAAAACTACCCTTGTGCTTTTTAATATTTCTTAAGTAGAGAACTATGTTGTTTTTTAGCATGAGTTGTATTTTTTAATCGATGATTGTTTATTCCTCCCGCAACGCATTCATAGGATTTTTATTCGCAGCCCGCAACGCCTGACTCCCAACTGTTAACATGGCCACCGTCAAAGCTACAAGCCCTGCACCGACGAAATACCAAACCTCTAACGGAATTCGATAGGCAAAACCTGAAAGCCAATTATTTGCCAGCAAATAGGCTATTGGCAACGCGATTAGAATCGATA
>CAZRIE010000260.1:0-2772 GCA_964600075.1 uncultured Flavobacteriaceae bacterium | reverse complement strand
AACCAATTCCTAAACCGTAAAAAATTCATTGGCAAAAGCTATTTGGCAGTATTTTTGCCAAATAAACGCAGAGACCTCCGTCGACGGAGACAGTAACACAAACCATATTATGCAACGAAGATCATTCATAAAAAAAACTGGATTTGCAGGTCTTGCCCTGACAACCGTACCGAATTGGGCATTTTCAAAAGATTTTGAATACTCCATTTTAGAGTTAATGGGCAAAGCCGATATTGAACTTCATGGTAAAGGCATCAATCTAAGAGAAGAGGCGCACGATGCCTTCGTGGCTATGAAAAAGGCCGCTTATAGCGACGGTATCGATTTAAAAATTGTCTCAAGCTATCGAAATTTCGAACGACAACGCGGCATTTGGGAACGAAAATATCTGCGCTATACCGACAACAACCAAATGGCCCCGTTAGAAGCAATCGACAAAATTGTCGAGTATTCAACTATTCCCGGTACGAGCAGGCACCATTGGGGTACCGATGTCGACATCGTAGATGGCTACCGAAAAGTTGAGGGCGATGTATTGGTACCTTCAAAGTTTGGTGAAGGACAACCCTACGCCGATTTCAAAAAATGGATGGACGAAAATTCAAAGACATACGATTTTTATTTGGTCTACACCGATGAACCCGGACGAAGGGGTTTCAAATATGAGCCTTGGCATTATAGCTTTGCTCCTATATCGATACAAATGTTGGCGGAATTTCGAAGAAAAAACATCATGCAACTGTTGAAAGAAGAAGATTTCTATGGCAGCGAAAACTTCACGGAAGGATTTCTCACGAATTACATTCAAGATAATATCTTAGATATCAACACCGAGCTTTTATAAGTCTTTCGTATATTGAATCCCTAAGAGCACATTAACCATGGGAAGAAGTAGTTGGAAAATTCGGATATTCATTGGCTTGGCCATTGTTGCATTTGCTTTTATAAAACGCTGTAGTAGTAAAGAAGAAAATCTGTATACCGGTCGGGTGCAGACCATAAACATGAGTGCCGAACAAGAAATTGCCATTGGTCTTCAGAGCACCCCGGAAATCGCTCAGCAATATGGAGGGCTCTACCCCGATGAACGTCTGCAATCTTATGTGGATAAAGTGGGCAACAAACTGATTCAAAATAGTGTTGCTCGCGAAACCCCCTATCAATATGACTTTCACCTACTGGCCGACGACCAGACCATCAATGCTTTCGCGTTGCCCGGCGGACCTGTATTCATTACCTATGCCCTTTTCAAACAATTGAACGAAGCTCAGCTTGCGGGGGTATTGGGCCACGAGATCGGGCATGTAATCGGCCGCCACTCGGCAGAACGTATAGCAGAAGGTGAATTTTGGCAAACATTGTCAACTGGTGCCTCGGTCGGAGGTGATATGGGAGGACTTGTCGGCGGTATCGGCCAAAATACCCTACTTACCAACGGGCGTGACGATGAATTGGAAAGTGATGATCTCGGTGTGCTTTTTATGATCCAGTCGGGCTACGAACCCGAAGAAATGATAAAAGTGATGGAAATTCTAAAGGCCTCAGCCGGACCGAACCGCGCTCCGGAGTTTCAAAGTACACACCCCGATCCCGAGAACCGAATCGATAAAATCAGGGAATCTATAGCGAAATATAGCAGTCAGCAATAAGAAATTTTTTGACTGAAAAATGACATAATCACATTCTTCCAAATTCGGCAGTAAACACCTATAATTGTAATGAGATTATTAGAAAAGTGCCTATTTTACTGATATTCGGCTTCTTCAGTATGCTGTTTACGACACTTTCGCTTTAGTATAAATTTCCTATGAAATGCGGTTAATTTCGTTGAATTACAGTCTGTTTAGGCATAATTTTCCATATATTTACACTTCCCAAATTGCTTATTAAGCGCCTCTAATTTAACCCTTATAGCTTCAATTAATTACGCATGCCAAAGCCTTGGTTTGGCCTTTAATAAAACTATATGGGAACACTAGCACACTTTAAAAACCTTTACACGGAAGCTTTCGAAAATTGTAAGCCAGAAATTGTCGTCGTCTTACTAAAAATATATTCGGTGTTTTCTGCAATTATGATCTTTATGGCCATTTATGCATTTATGGACAGACTATTGAACGGCTTCGAATTCTGATTCGAGAATCAGACCCTCTTTTACGTAGACATTAAATTTAAATGAAAATCAATAACCCGGTCATCTTGAGATGGCCGGGTTTGTCTTTTGGCAAAAAAACCAGTATTAAAAGAATTAACTACCCATCGAAGCCTTGATTATGCTCAGGGCATCCATGGCTTTTGATAGTTCGGCGTATCTTTTAATCGAATAGCCTTTATCGCTTTTAATGCGCAAATCGGCACCATTGTCAATTAGCAATTGAAGTATCTCCGCCTTGTTGTAACGCGCCGCAAAAATGGCCGGGGTCATTCCCAACGATTTTTTGTTCACGTCTTCGCCAAGGTTAATGAGTCGCTTCACTGTCTCAAAATCGCCCTGCATAATTGCCTTGCAGAACGAGCTTACATCGACATTTTTGTAAGTTTCGATGCTAGATACATCAGTTTGACTTGTGGTTTCTTCGGCCATTACGCCGGTAACACCGACCATAAAGGCCACCGCTACGGTTAGGATTGTTTTTCTCATGATGAATAATTAAGATTAATGAATAAATTTTGATTATATAAATATAGACTGCCCTTATAGCTTTTTGTTACACGATTAACAGTTTAATAACTAAACTTTAACAGCCATTGGGAATCCTTTAGAGGTTTTTT
>CAZRIE010000259.1:0-2782 GCA_964600075.1 uncultured Flavobacteriaceae bacterium | reverse complement strand
GCTACCTTTATGAACATCCACATTGGCTTGGTATTGAGTTTTCGTTTCCTGTATTGCATGCTATTTTATTGTACTTCTATGTAATAGAAATCACAGGCAACACAATAAAAAAGAAGAGTACTGTATTTCTATATTTTCTTCCGGCTATAATTTTAGTTTTATTATCAATTCCTTTCTATCAATTAACTGGCGTAGAAAAAGTTAATTTCTATAAAAATGAAGGTCAAGGTTTTGATTGGTTTTTAATAACTCAAGGTTCAGCAATAGTCATATTTGGTTTGGCCTATTCGATATGGTCTTTAGTGATTATAAAGAGACATAAAAAAAAGATAGAAGACAGATTTTCAAATATCGAAAAAAAGGAGCTACAATGGTTAAAATATTTGGTTATTGGTAATGGTAATATTTATGTGCTTTCTGTTTTTCTTCATACTGATATCATATATACTGCAGTAGTCATTTTGGTTTTATTCATTGGTTTTTTTGGGATAAACCAATTAAATATTTTTCAATCACGTATTGGTGGAGACGAAAATTTGGATAAAAAAATTATAGAAAATACTTCAAAGAGAAATCCTTCTAACGAAAAATATTCAAAGTCCGGCCTAAATGAGGAAATAGCGGCTCAGATATATACCAAATTAAATGTTTTAATGAATGGTGATGCGCTTTATAAAAATGAAGACCTTACCTTATCTGAACTTGCAAAAACACTTAATGCGCATCCAAATCACCTTTCACAAGTTATAAATGAAATGGAAGGAAAGAATTTTTACAACTACATCAACGCTCTTCGAATAAATGAGTTTATTAAAATTGCATCCCTTCCAGAAAACGAAAAATATACTATGATTTCCCTGGCCTATGATGTGGGTTTTAGCACAAAATCTACCTTCAATAAAAATTTTAAGGCCTTTACCGGAAAAACCCCCACCGATTTTTTTAAAGCAGAGGTAGCTCAGTCTTAAAATTGGCTGTTTGCCTGTACACACGTACCTCCTTCCCGATTTATTCTTTTTAACTACAACAACTTGATTATCAATTAATTAATAGTACTTCCCTATACGCGCATACGTGTACTTTGTAGCACCCTGTAAGCTTGGCCTTTTCATACTAGATCTCACTGCATCTTTGTCGAAGATTTAAACGATATGAAATAGTTCATACGATAACAATTATAAATTATACATCATGAGAGCAACAAAAAGTAAAACACCTACAGAGGTAAAAATGAGCTTATTCTTTTCAAATTTCAAATACAGCAAAAGAGTACAATGGGCTACCTATAGAAATTATAGATAGACCAAAACAGTCTTTGAATAGACTTTAAAACTTTAAAAAAAACATCAATTAAAAATCATTCAATTATGCAAACACAATTCTGTAGCGTCGGAACAATAAGACCGGCCATATTTATCACTAAAAACGAAGTACAACAAACACTTAAAAAAACAAATAGTATGAAAACAGTACAATTAAGAACAGCAAAAATGATAACAGCAGTATTTGCCTTACTATTATCAATCACTATGAATGCACAGGTAGACGGATGGAACCCGGAATTGGAAAGCGAATCACAAGAAGCCTTGACTACAATTCTAGAAAAGACCCCCAAGCTAGAGTCCTTCAAAAATGAAGCCTATGGTTATGCGGTTTTTCCAAAAATCACAAAAGGCGCAGTAGGCGTTGGTGGAGCCGCCGGTAATGGTATCGTTTATAAAGACGATGTCGCCGTAGGGTCTACACATCTCAAACAGGCTACGTTTGGAATTCAATTAGGAGGCCAACAATATGTAGAGGTCATCTTCTTTGAAAACGAGGAGGTTTTTGAAAAATTTACCAATGGAAAATTGAAGTTCGATGCCCAAGCTTCTGCAGTAGCTTTAAAATCGGGAGCAGCAATTGATGCCGCCTATCAAGATGGGGTTGCCGTCTTTACGGCTACCAAAGGTGGCCTCATGTACGAGGCATCTATTGGAGGGCAACATTTCAAATACGAATCAAAAGAGACCGAATAAATTAGGTTGGCCACTGCTTACTAGCAGTGGCCATATCTATTCTGAAAATAGTGTTCCGAATTAAATTCCCGAACGCATGAAATATGACCCAAACATACATTTGCTAACAAATAATTGTATACCGATGAAAAGTATTCTATTTCAGAGCGCAACAGAAATAACTCGAAAAATACGGGATAAGGAACTCTCGACTGAAAATGTCGTTCGTCAATTTTTGGAACATATTGAAAAGCATAATGAGGTCATAAATGCCATAGCTGATTTAAGGGATTTCGATGACATCATAAAGGAGGCTAAAGACAAAGACAAGCTTTTAGAAAACGGAGAAATTTTGGGCCCATTGCACGGTCTGCCTATGACCGTCAAGGATACCTTTAATATTTTAGGGCTCATCTCCTCAAACGGAAATCCAAAACTAAAAAACAATATCGCCAACACCGATGCGGAGTTAGTGTCGCGACTAATAGATGCGGGAGCTATCATCATCGGTAAAACAAATCTGGCCTTGTATGCCTTAGATTGGCAATCGACAAACCCGTGGTTCGGTCAAACCAATAACCCCTATAATCTTGACCATGTTGTGGGTGGTAGTTCCGGAGGTTCTGCTGCGGCTTTAGCATCGGGCTTTACGGCCTTGGAATTGGGAACAGATGCCGGAGGCTCTATTCGCGTACCTGCTCATTTCTGTGGCGTGTGCGGTATTCGCACCACAGAATCTGCCCTTTCTAACCGAGGAAATTCAGTAACGCCAGGTCTTCCTCGAA
>CAZRIE010000258.1:0-2800 GCA_964600075.1 uncultured Flavobacteriaceae bacterium | reverse complement strand
CTAATTATTTCTATTGAAATGAATTGGTCGAAAAATTAAATAATACGTGATAGAAAAAGAAAAAGGTTAGTGTAACGGTAGTTTAAGAGTACACTTTCACTACTATTTTAAAAAAAAAATCAATCTAAAAAATAGGTAAGTTAGCTGCATAATCTATATCAAACCCAGTAGAATTCCTTTTATTTTCTTAGTTATTTTAATCCATTTCTAATTTGTTTGAGGGAAACACCTAACAGTTTTTGTGAAATACTATCGATAACCGATTTGTCTCCTTTAAAATGATACATGCGCTGCGTGTGGGTATAACTTTCATTGGGTTTAAGCAGAAGCGCTGGCGATGAACTTTCTAGCTCATAGAAAGGCCCTAATTGATTGCCATCTTCCAATGGGCCATCATTATAGGCGTTAATAACGTCGCCCGAAAACGGATTTTTTTGAATCTCCCAAGCTGAGTTCACATAGTTATCCTTTGAATCAGGTGGGTCAATTTCTAAAATGGTAAGTACCGTATTTTCCGCATCATAACTGCCCACATATTTGATGGCACGTTTTGGAGAAATCCCGATTTTTCCTCTGCTTTTGCCATCAGCCTTAAAGAATACCGCACTTTTGGTGGACACTAGTCTGTCTTTACCTATTTCACCAAAGTAATCATCGTTTACCGCTGGCCCCAAAATGATTTTGCTACCTTGTTTGATTGGAGCCACGATAGCGACCTCAGGAGATGGGTTTAACATACAGAGCATCCAGATGGATATTGCTCCCGTTTCGCCCGACCAAGAATTACCGCCTATATTTTTCAGTGTATTTTTAGTCTCATAGGCCACCGAGGAATAATTAATATCACCTAAACCTAAATTAGCGGTTATACTTTTTTCGGAGAGCAGAGAAACTGTACGGACAATATCCAACGAAAACCTAAACCCAGACCGGTTAGTCAATTCCGTTTGTTTGTGAAAAGAGACACTCATATCATCCTGCGAAACCATTTCAAAAGGTTCTGTATCGATTACGGACGGCACTCGCCAATTTTCAAAATCAAAGGAAGCATTTTCTGGAAAGTATAAAGCAAATTGCCCACCTTCTGGCCCTAACCAAAAACGCTCTTCGCCACCAAAGGCATTGAATTGAGAGTTGATTTTCTTTGATGCAATTAAGTCGTGGTTGATCCAACCAAAACTTAAGCCCTTATCACCACCCAATGTGCTAGTCATGATTCTGCCCTGTAATTCAGGGGAAATGATGATACCCGAACTGTCGGCATCGCTCTCCAAAACAATAGTGTTTCTATAGTACCGCTTTAGAAACCTTTTATCGTAACCAAAAGTACCTTTTTTAAAACGTTGGGCGTTGGGGTCTTTTTTAGATACATCATAACGAATCAAGTAGCAATCTGAACCGTTATGAATCATAGAAATGCCCCAATCTAATGTATTGGCTTCTCCCCCTGTCAAATCAGCACGATAAGCACCAGGGGCAAAAGGTCGATTTTCAACCTTAATTGATTTTTTGTCAGTTATAAAATCAAAGCCCGTTTTTGAATATTCTAAAGTCGAGGAAATCGAGGCCAAGGTGGCAACACCATCTCCCTGTCTCCATATCATCACTTCGTGGCTCTTATCCAAAACAGGAGTTTGATGTTTAACATAAGGGCCCTCAGGTTTATCGGCTACTGCAACTCCCATTTGGGTATGTTTCGGCCCAGCTTCGTTATGTTTTCGGCTCCTTCCCTTGTAATATAAAAGATATTTGCCATTTTGATGGAGTAAGGCCGCATCGTCTATTCGGTAACTATCAAATTTGTCAGGCACTGCGCTTATTTCAAGTATCGGTTTGCCAAAACGCTTAAAAGGGCCATAGGGGCTGTCGGCAATGGCCAATCCCAAAGCCGTAATATCGGTCGTCGAATTATTTTCGAATACGCCGTCAGTTCTTCCAGGTGTTGGTTTTACCCCCGTGTAGAATAGATAGTATTTGCCCTTAGATGAAATAATATTCGGTGTAAATACAGCTTGAGAATCAAAGTTGCCTTTTTTTCCAACACCTAAAATCTGTCCTTCTTCTTTCCATGTATATCCTTTGTCATTTGAAGTGGCATACCACAAATCACCCCAATATCCGGAAGCCTTACCAATTACTTTGGTGTAATAGATGTAATACATGCTATCTATTTTAATTATATCGCTAGGATCTCTTCTTGTAATTCCCTTTTCAAAACCTATTCCAGAGACTTCGCTAAAACTAAAGTCAACAGGTATCAAGCTAGAATTGATACGTTTTGATTTTATTGGAGCTTCCTTGCAGCTAATTACTAAGAAAGCACTAAACAAAATAGTAATGACACTAACTTTTTTAATCTTGAACATCTATTTCAAAAATGGTTTATACGTAAACCTACGGAATATATCTACATGGCAGCTTACGGCTTATTGGTTTGATGAAGGGCGAAAACTACTTTTTAAAGTTTCAACTTTGCGCCTCAATAAGCTCTAGGTCGAGTTCGTTAAAATTATTTACTGCCTTTACCAATGGTTTCAAACAATTGGTTGGTTTTTATTGCGAATTCGGCCAGTTTTTCAATTCTGTAATTTGGTTTGCCTACCAAGGTCAGATCAGTTGAGATCGATTGCTATTCTATGATCTTATAAAATGGTTCTTATGCCACGGCAATGTTGATAATCCTTATGTCGACATTGAATCTTAGATGCTCGACCAATTAGGAAATTTTTGTATGTATTATCTCGCTATCGACAGTGTTGTTGTTGAAGAACAATACCCTAATATTGGTATTGTTCCATTT
>CAZRIE010000257.1:0-2803 GCA_964600075.1 uncultured Flavobacteriaceae bacterium | reverse complement strand
TTAATGATTTTATTACCTATGATGTCGAACATTGGCACTTCGACACTTTCGTTACCAACAAGGACCCACGGTTTCGCGAAAAATTGGCAATCCGTTTTGAGCTTAATACGGATGGAAAAATAAATCAGTTTGACTTCATGGGGGAAGTATTTACGAAAACACGATGATATGCCCAAGATTACCTTTAATCAAAATAAGATAAGGTCGAACCCTATTTTGAACTTGTTCCATAATCGACTATATTTTGCAGTGAATTGAACGAATGAAAACTAAAAAATCTTTGTAATGAAACACTATTTAACCTTGGCCCTATTGGCTATTATGACTACGATTTCTGCTCAGACCGATGTTGAAAAAGCAGCCGAAACCGTTGACAAGAAAAACATCGAAGGCCATATCTATTTTCTAGCCGATGACCTCTTAAAAGGTCGTGCTACGGGTAGCCCTGAAAATAAAATTGCCGCAAGCTATTTGGCCAACACCTTACGCAGTTATGGGGTAAAGCCCAACCCGTTAAGTGGTGATTATTATCAAAAAATGGATCTGTTTCGTTTCTTTTTACCAGAAAAAATCAATCTCTCTCTAAATGGAGTGAATTTTCCTGAAGTAGTTGCTTTTGATATAGACCCCGTAGAAATGGAAGAAGATGTAATATACCTAAACCATGGTCTTGAATCAGATTATGCCGGCAAAGATGTAAAAGGTAAAATAATTATCGTGAAAGCAGGTACCCCCGAAGCATCGGATATGAGAGCGGCTTATGGCAGCAGAGCTCCTAAACGAAAGCTAGCGATACAAAATGGGGCCAGAGGTTTAATAGAGATAGGTGCTTTTGACCCAGCACAGTGGCCTCGTTTTAAGCACTCGTTTGAAGAACGTGTAAGTATTTCTGAAGGGGAAAAAGAAGCCTTACCTATGTATTTATGGGTTCAGGCTAGCCCTGAACAATTGGCAAAATTAGGAGAGGATTCCCTAAAAATACAGATTGAGAGCAAGGGAATACAAAGAGAACTAATGCACACTCAAAATGTAGTCGGGGTCTTGGAAGGTACTGACCCTGATTTAAAGAACGAATATATCATCTATTCTGCGCATTATGACCATATAGGTATAGGAAAGCCTAATGCTAAAGGCGATAGTATCTACAATGGTGCGCGTGATAATGCCATTGGCACCACCGCGGTTTTGACTATAGCCGAAAACTTAGCAAAATACCCTACCAAACGTTCGGCCTTATTCATTCTATTTACCGGAGAAGAAAAGGGACTTTTAGGGAGTCGGTATTATGTAGAGAACCCTGTGCTACCATTGAACCAAATGATATATTGTTTTAACACTGATGGCGGAGGCTATAACAATACAAGCTTGGCCACCATTGCAGGATTAAAACGTACTACCGCCCAGAAACACATGGTTGCTGGTGCCAAAACCTTCGGCTTAAAGGCTTTGGATATAGACGATGTTGCTCCCGAAGAAGGTCTTTTTGATCGTAGCGACAACGTAAGCTTTGCCAAGATGGGGATTCCAGCGCCCACCTACTCTACCGGATTCGATGCTTTTGATGATGAAATCAACAAGTATTACCATCAGGCTGCTGACGAGGCAGACAGCATCGATTATGACTATTTGGTGAAATTTTACCAAGGCTATGTGCTATCAGGTCGGCTTATTGCCAACGACCCGGAAAAACCCTTCTGGATTAAGGGTGACAAATACGAAGCCGCAGGCAAAGTCTTATATGGTATTACTCCCCCCGCTCCTATCAAAAATTGATACCAGTGGCAATACTAGCAAAAAACCGAGTTTTCAAAAATTTAAATTGAAATAAAACTTATGAAAAAACAACTACTTCTTATCCTTTTCTTAGGGTGTTTACCATTGATGCAAAGTCAGACAAAGACCAATTTAGAATTGGTCGATATTTTCAATATGGAGTTTGTCTCGGACCCTCAAATTTCACCCGATGGAAGTCAGATTTTATACGTACGTAATTTCAAGGACGTTATGACCGACAAAAACCTATCTAACATTTGGGTAGCCAATTCTGATGGATCCAAGAATCGGCCCATCACTACAGGAAACCAGAATGATTTCTATCCAAGATGGTCGCATGATGGCCAAAAGATAGTTTTTAAGTCTAATCGTCAAGATGAACGCACAAAACTTTTTCTGATGTGGATGGATACCAAAGAAATTGCTCCCTTGACCAATACGCCCAAGGCACCGGCACAAGTCACTTGGTCTCCTGACGATCGTTATTTGGCTTTCAACATGTTTGTACCCAAAGCCTATAAATCTATTATAAAAATGCCTACTAAACCTGAAGGTGCCAAATGGAATACCCCACCCACCTATATCGACAAACTCAATTATCGAGGCGATGGCCAAGGTTATATCAAGGGCGGCACGATGCAGCTTTTCACCTTATCCATCGACGGCGGTACCCCAAAGCAGTTGACCAGTACCGATTTTGATTATGGTGGTCCAGAATGGGCAAAAGACGGTAAGAAACTCTATTTTTCGGCCAATTTCAATCCAGATGAGGCCTTCGAACCGAATAACAGTGAAATCTATGCACTCGATTTGGCCAATAACAAAGTAACTGCATTGACCGACCGATATGGGCCAGATAATGGGCCAAAAGTCTCACCAGACGGCACTAAAATTGCGTATACGGGGCTTGATGACGAATTGCAAGGCTATCAATTAAACGAGCTTTATGTCATGGATTTGGCAGGAGGAACAGCGAAACTTATATCCGGTGAATTTGATCGCAGTGTGGCAAACATTCAATGGGCCAATG
>CAZRIE010000256.1:0-2805 GCA_964600075.1 uncultured Flavobacteriaceae bacterium | reverse complement strand
TATATATGTGTAATTAATGAACAATATACAAAAAGAAGCCAACATCTTCGAAACATATATAAATAAGCGGTTTGTAAAGATTAAAGAAGTAGGTATTCTGTATATCATTTACTATCTTTCCTAAAATTTGATATACAAAATACGGAATGGATTTTTCTAAATATAGTTTTCAACCCGCTACACATCGCAATAAAAATGTAATTCTGGTATCCTTTCCGTTCGATCAGGGGTTGGTAAGTGATTTTCGCAATAGATTTACGTCGGCCAAATGGAGCAGTACAAAAAAGGCTTGGTATTTACCAGATCTTCCAGTAGTCAGAAAGGCGTTGTTCTTGAAAGAGACACCTTTTCTAGAGAAATATTTGCCACAGATCGTTCCAACGAATAGGCCAGAACTGATCCGGTTCTATGACCAACTTAGATTAAAGGCCTACAGTCAAAATACAATACGGATATATGTTGCCGAATTCCTCCACCTACTCAGGTTACTAAAAGATTATCCGGTCGGGGACTTAAACGTTAAAAGGTTGAAGGACTATTTTCTGTATTGTGTCTATGAAAATAAAATGGGAGAACGAAAAATCAACGGAAAGATCAATGCCATCAAATTTTACTATGAAAAGGTATTGCATAGACCACAGATGTTTTTTGATATACCCAGACCTAAAAAGCCGGCGACCCTGCCCAAAATGCTGAGTAAAAAAGAGGTAGCTCGATTGTTGGCACAGGTAAACAATTTTAAGCATCTCATTGCTTTAGAGCTTTGTTACGGAATGGGTCTCAGGGTGTCCGAGGTGGTAGCCATTAAACTGGACCATATAGATAGTGATAGAATGGTCGTACTCATACAAGGTGCAAAAGGCAAGAAGGATAGGTCGGTGCCGTTACCGGTAAGCCTCTTACCAAAGTTAAGAACCTATTATAAGAAGTACAAGCCGAAAGAGTACTTACTGGAGGGTCAATATGGTGGTCCGTATTCAAAGGGCAGCGTACAGAAAATTTTTAAGAATGCAATGAAAAAGGGGGGGATAAATAAGAACATAGGAGTTCATGGTCTGCGTCATAGCTATGCTACCCATTTATTGGAGTCCGGAACGGATATGCGTTTTATACAGGAACTTCTGGGCCATAGTTCTATTAAGACAACGCAAGTGTATACCAAGGTGACCCCAAGAAGTATGGCTAACATTGAAAGTCCCTTAGATTCGTTATAAGTATTTTACCAGAAAAATGTGTTGATTATATTGTTACTGCTTGAACGTTTCAAAGTATTTCATATTTACAATATAGGTTAGAATTACAGTTTAGATATTTTAAAATAGCATTGCGCAACAAGTTATACAAGTACATTTAAACGGCTAATTGATGGCTAAAAAACGAACTGAACATATCATTCATGTCGATGAAATTGAAATTGGCCCCTTGCAATTGCGGTCGATGTTCGGGCACTCCTATGAAGAAGACATTGAAATTGCCCTGAACTCCATTTTCTGTGATTGTGGAGCCGAACGCAAGCATCTGATCAACTACAAAAGTTATATTAACGACCTGAACGATATTATATTGAAAGGTTCGTGCAGCTCATGTAAGACAATTGCAGTTAGATATATCGAAACTGGCGAGCGTAATGGAATCGAAAGAATCGCGGATAAGATTAGAAAGTTAAATCAAGGATAAAGTTCAAATCAAGGATCGAAAATGTTACAGGTTGCAATACTATTCATAATTATCGGTGCCGGTGTTAAATACGGGAAAGCATATTTTTTGATAGCGGGCTATAACACACTGCCGAAAGAAGAGAAAGCCAAATATGATATCGAGGGTATTGCGACCGTTTTCCGAAACACATTTTTTGGTATGGCCTTAGCCCTTATACTCGGACACTTCCTATCGGATTTACTTAGTTTCCCTAATTTTGAAAACATCGTTTCTATGGGGTGCATTATCATTGGCGTAACATATTTGCTTTTTAAATCGAACTCCAAAAAATTTAAGATCGACAAAAGAAGATGAGTTCTGCATAAAAGATGCGTCAGGCGATATGTCTAAGAGCGGCTGATAGAAATGATTTCAAATTAAATGGGTGATAAGTGTAACAAACAGCAAAATAACCGTGTCTTTAATAGTAAATAGAAGAATCATTCATCCATTTAGAAAAGAACCGATCATGAAAAAAGCAAATTTATTATTAGCAGGTATGCTCTTAACGGTATGCAATGCTATCGGGCAGTATACCGAAACCCTAAATATCGAAGAAGCCTTTGATAATGTACGATTAGAAGGAAACGTACGCCTGTATTTAAAACAAGGTGCTCAGACCAAGGTCGGTCTTGAAACAAGAAATGAGCAAAAAATGGAGGATTATCTAATCACTGTTCAAAACAACACCTTGTACATACGACTCCGTGAAAAGCAACGTTACGGCGGTTCCAGGAAACGCCATTCTGCTCCTAAGATCAAAGTGCATTTGACGCATCCCGAACTAAAGGGAGTTGATGTAGAGGGCTTGGTATATGTCTATTCCATTGATCCCGTTTCGGGCGATAGTTTTAGTGTAAAAGGCGATGGGCTTATCAAGGGAAAAATTGAAGTTGACGTTCAAAGATTAGAAGTCGATCTGGATGGATTATGTTCCATGAGATTTTCGGGCAAAGCGGACGAATCTGACCTAAATCTGGATGGAATGGGAAGAATCAAAGCCCGTAATTTGGAAACATCAAAAGTACACAAATCGGCAGATGGCCTTGCAAGTATTGGAGTTGCCAAATTATAGTCCTCAAAGGTTATCCAAAGTCTAGATAAAGG
>CAZRIE010000255.1:0-2818 GCA_964600075.1 uncultured Flavobacteriaceae bacterium | reverse complement strand
TCGATATACAGATTCTTTAAATCATCAAGACTTTGGCGGTACTGCTCCTGAAAACGGACCACTAGGTCAAAACGTTTTTCCCCTTCGAAGATTACGCCCGCTTTGCCCCCTGCAAAAGCGGCCTTTACGAATATGTTCAGGCTATTGATCTGCAAACCATATTCTGCCAATTTATTACGATTATAGCTAATATTAATCTGCGGCAAGCCCGTAGTAGCTTCCACCTTTAAATCTGCTACCCCTGGAATATTGGTAATAAGCTTTTCTATTTCTTGTGCTTTCGTTGCCAATATTTTCAGGTCTTCACCATACAGTTTTACAGCTACGTCTTGGCGCACTCCGGCAATCAGCTCGTTGAACCGCATTTCTATGGGCTGCGTAAATTCAAAATTGACACCCGGCAAAATACTAACAGTCTCCTTGATTTTTTCAATCAACTCCTCTTTACTTTCGGCCGATACCCATTCGCTTTTCGGTTTTAGTATGAGAAAGGAGTCAGCAATATCCATCGGCATGGGGTCTGTAGGTACATCGGACTGTCCGATACGGCTAATGACCTGATTTACTTCTGGAAAATTGGCTTTGATCAGCTGTTCCACTTTTGTAGTCGTGGCGATGGTCTCCGACAGGGAACTTCCCGGTTTACAAATGATATGAAAGGCAATGTCTCCCTCATCTAGGGTAGGAATAAACTCCCCGCCCAATCTTGTAAACGTAAAAATAGCCAAGGCTAAGAAAGCTAATGCGACACTTATTATCACTCCCTTTCTTCGTTGTGATTTTTCAAGTAAGGGTTTAAATTTTCGCTCCACCCACTTTACAAAACGCTCTCCCCAAATAATTCTATCAATGGTTGGACGTAAGAATACCGCAGAAACCATTGGCACATAGGTAAGACATAAGAGCATAGCGCCCACCATGGCAAAAATAAAGGTCAACGCCATGGGGCGAAACATCTTTCCTTCTATGCCTTCCAAAGCTAGAATAGGTATAAAGACAATCAAAATGATGAGCTGGCCAAAAAAGGCAGCGTTCATCATTTTTTTGGAAGCTTCCGATGCAATGCGGTCTTTTGTTTCAGCATCTACCATTTGATTTTTCTTTAAATGGCGATACATCAGAAATACGGTGCTTTCTACGATAATTACTGCCCCGTCTACAATGATACCGAAATCAATTGCCCCCAGACTCATTAAATTGGCGGAAACCCCAAAAATATGCATACAGATAAATGCAAATAGTAAGGAAAGGGGAATTGTTGTTGCTACAATGAGTCCCCCACGCCAATTGCCCAACAGCAATACCAGTACCAAGATAACAATGAGACCGCCTTCCAGAAGGTTTAGTTTTACGGTCTCCGTAGTTTTGGCTATTAGGTCGCTACGATCTAAAAACGGACTGATAGAAACCCCTTCTGGCAGCGATTGTTGAATCTGTTCCATTCGTGCTTTTACATTCTCTACTACAGCATTGGAGTTGGCGCCTTTCAGCATGAGCACAGTTCCGCCCACCGTCTCGCCCTCCCCATCTTTGGTCATGGCGCCATAACGAATATCCGATCCTATATCAACAGTACCAATATCCTTTATGCGAATGGGAATACCATTTACGGATTTTACTACGGTCTTCTCGATATCGCTTACGTTTCGCACCATGCCTTCGCCGCGGACAAAAATCGCTTTGCGATTACGTTCGATATAGGCTCCACCAGTATTCTGATTATTATTTTCTAAAGCTGCGAAAATTTCGGAAATCGTGACTCCTGCGGACCTTAATACATTAGGATTCACAGCAACCTCATATTGTTTGGAATTACCGCCGATAGCATTGACCTCTACCACCCCAGGGACCATGGCCATCTGTCGTTTAATAATCCAATCTTGCATGGTACGGAGTTCCGTTACCGAATAGTCGCCTTTGTGGGCTTCGTCCACCTCCAAGGTGTATTGGTAAATCTCGCCTAAGCCTGTTGAAATGGGACCCATATAAGGTTCTCCGAACCCTTCTGGGATATCGTTCTGTACTTCGGGCAACTTTTCCGCAACTAGTTGCCGAGGCAGATAGGTACCTATGTTATCTTCAAAAACGATGGTCACTACTGAGAGGCCACTTCTTGAAATCGAACGGATTTCCGTTACATCGGGCAGATTACTCATGGCCACCTCTATAGGATATGTCACAAATTGCTCTATGTCCTCCGTACCCAAATTGGGCGACTGGGTAATAATCTGCACTTGATTATTGGTAATATCGGGTACTGCTTCTATGGGAACTCTGGTTATGCTCCAGATGCCTCCTCCAATAATCAGGAATGTCAGCAGTCCGATAATAAATTTATTATGGATTGAAAAATCAATGATTCTGTTGATCATAAAAAAGTATTAATTCAGTTTAACGGTAGGTGTACAGGATAGAAATGCGCACACCTATGAATGCTTAAAAAAAAACATCATTAAATCATGTAAAAAACTTAATTATACTCGAGGAGGTTGGAAAAGGGATTCCTGAAACCTAGAATTAATTTGGAAAGTAGAATTATCGAATCGTTGTTGTGTCTCAAACTTTAATAGCCCTATTGCAAAGATGCTAGTAGGGGTAACGAAAACTAAAGGATGACAGCATTGATGATTGGCGTGCGTAGGTGACTGCTTTTTATTTGAACCTGGATGATGGTCGTCATTATCTATCTTACTACTTAGATAATCTTCAACTACGTATTCAAAAAATGAATCACCATGAAACTTTTCATGATCCTGATAATGAGAAACGAAATTGGAGAATTTTTCTATTTGCTCGCATAAATCCATGTCTCTTGCCA
>CAZRIE010000254.1:0-2835 GCA_964600075.1 uncultured Flavobacteriaceae bacterium | reverse complement strand
ACATGGTGTCCTTTTCATGTTTGATAGCGTTCTCTTTTATGGGTTGCGTAAAACTCGGCCACCCGGTACCTGATTCAAACTTGATCGTGGAGTCGAATAAGGGGGTGTCACAACACGCACAATTATATTTACCTGCTTCATGAATACTACACAAAGCTCCTGAGTGGGGAGCTTCCGTTCCTTTTTTACGGGTAATCCTAAATTGTTCCGGCGTTAATAATTCGCGCCATTCCGCTTCTGTTTTTTCTACCCTACAATCCGGCTTCGGATTGCCGTTTACACTAAAACTGATTACATTTTTCCAATTTAACATCGCTATTCCTTTTTTTTTGTTTTACACTACAAATTTACTGCCTTAATACACAACCCCCCTTATGTATTCATCCTAGAATTTTATACATTTTCCTCAATTTCGATTGTAATCGAATGATCCTCAAAAATTCTGGGTTGTTCCCTTTTCGAATAGGGGAATCGATTGCATGGATAGTACGAAGATATCGCAATATCATGACAGAAGTCTTAAGCATAGCTCCTTTAAAATGGTATATTTTGCTCAAAAAGGTTACTGCTGGTCTTTGTATTCTGTGGGCGACAACCCGACTTGGGTCTTAAAGAATTTTGAAAAATGAGAAACTTCATCAAACCCCAAGGTCAACGCCACCTCATTGATGTTCTTATCGGAAAAGTCTAACAGGCGTTTGCTTTCCAAAATGATACGTTCGGTAATTACCTTTAAAGGCGATTTATTGAAATATCTTGAAAAAAGATTGGATAACGATTTTGGGGTCATATGCAACAACGCTGCATATTCGCTAACCTTGTGTTTTTCCCTAAAATGCATTTCGACCAACAAATTGAACTTCCGTACGGTATCCAGTTTTGTTTGTGGCATATCTTCAACAGGTAAGGTCCTGCGGGCAATACGAACCGATTTTATAAGCAGACGCTTTAATAAAACCAATAGCATTTCGCCTTGAATATGATCTATGGTTTCAAACTCCTCTACGAAGAACTCATATAAAAGACCAAAACTTTTTTGCTCTTTCTCACTGAGTTCTACAACAACCGGGGAAGAAGACCCCAAAAACAAAAACCCGTTACAAGATACCTCCGCATCGTGATCCCTGATGCAATAAAACTCCCTGTTAAAAGTGTATACGACAATATCTTTATTCTCAATATCGAGGTCAAGTTGGTTCAACGGCGTAGCGAATAAGAGATGGTTTTTCTGTAAAAACACCCGATAGCCATCTAATCCTAGTTTTAGATCATCGTTCATTGCCCAGACGATTTTATACAAATCGTCTCTTTTGTTAGGCGATTTATATTTTAGCTCTGAGACATCGGTCAGGTTAAACTCGCTGTTGTTATGGCCTTTATAGGTGTACTCCATTTTAGCACTTCAAAATTTGTACAATGTTTACTGACAAGTAAGGTAAGTCGATATTTTTAAATATGATTTCAAGGTATTGAAATATCCCGAACTTGAATTGTATTTTGTAAACAAGAAGTTTTGAAGTTTTGGTCTGACAAATTGCGGTCCCTTATCCCAACCGAAGATTTTCTCTAAGAGTGTCCTATCCTTGGTCTTTTTTTATATCTAATAAAACGGTTTCGTAAATAATTTTACATAATTCTTGTTAAAATTTTAGATAGCGTAACTTTGTATTTTATTAAGTAAGTATTTAGCTTATGGCTGATTCTAGGAGTGCCTCAATGGGGTATTTAAAAAAAATTCAACACGTTGTTGACATACAGCAAAAAATCATTTATTTTTTACTAAGCGCCATTTTTGCTTTTGTATTGACTTACTGGATAAATGGTCCGGAATTGGATAAAGCACAGGTTTATGTTTTATTCCTGTTATTTTTATCAATTGGACTATGGGTAACTGAAGCTGTTCCTCCCTTTGCCGTTGGATTATTGATTTTCGCTTTTCTTGTATTTGCCCTTGGGGGATACTATGCCGAAATTGATCCTGAAAACGCGTCTAAATATGTGGCAAAATATGTTCAAACCTGGTCAAATAGTGTTATTTGGTTGATGTTAGGTGGGTTTGTGATGGCTGAGGCCATGCAAAAAGTAGGACTAGACAAGACCCTTTTCAAAATGACCATTTCTAAGTTCGGTAGGAAACCTCGCAATGTACTATTGGGCATCATGTTGGTAACAGCGATTTTTTCAATGATTATGTCAAATACAGCTACAACAGCAATGATGATAGCAGCTGTAATTCCATTTATTAATACCCTAGATAAAAATTCGCCATTTGCAAAAGCGCTGCTTATCGGTATACCCGCTGCTGCCTCTTTGGGCGGTATGGGTACGATTATTGGTTCACCTCCAAATGCGATAGCTGTAGATGCAATGAGTAACCATGGGATCCAATTCGGGTTTCTTGAATGGATGATGATTGGTTTCCCAGTTGCAGTAGTTATGGTATTACTTTTTTGGCTGTTTTTGATCAGCAAATTTGTACCAAAAGTTTCAACCATAGATCTAGATTTTTTAAATGACCTCGACTCAAACAACAATTCGAGAATATTTAAAATTAAAAGAAGAATTGTCTTAGGGGTACTTCTCTTGACACTTGTACTTTGGTTAACTGGTAATGTTCATGGAATTCCTGCTTCAGCCGTTTCATTATTGCCCATCATGCTTTTAACCCTTTTAGGCATTGTTTCTGGTAATGATGTGAGGAAATTGCCTTGGGATACTTTGATGTTGGTTGCAGGTGGTCTATCGCTTGGTTTAGCCATTCAAGAAACTGGATTGGCTGCACACTATGTGAAGCTTTTAAATAATTATGACCTTAATTTATATGCCCTGATGATT
>CAZRIE010000253.1:0-2943 GCA_964600075.1 uncultured Flavobacteriaceae bacterium | reverse complement strand
GCGACCTAATCAGATAATCGTTGCTAGTCGTTAAAGCTATACGTTGAAAAACGATTAAAGAGAGAAAACTATAATCTACTTACTATCGGTATCCAAATGATCCCATATACCATCTCCATCACTATCACGAAACGAAACGAAATTGCCTAAAGCATCTAGTTCAATTTCATCCCGTGTTGGAGTACCATCGTTGTCATCGTCCGGATCTCGATGGTTAAAACCTGGAACACCCTGAGATATAAAATCGCCGTCCGTATTATCATTATTCACATTGCCATCATTGTTCACATCTTCTAATATAGAAGGAACCCCATCTCTATCATAATCAGTATTCTCGGCAATAGTTCCTACATCAAGTGTAAATACCAAAGGAGAATAAGGCGGAATGATTGAACTTGGCGAGCTGTTAAAATAGGCCAGGCCCGATGGCATTACAACCATTCCGATACCTGTTTCAGTAATTGAATAAGTACCGTCAACGTTGGTCAAAATCTCTCCTCCCGCTTTCATATTGGATATTCCTGCCGCGTAACCTCTAAGAAAAAATGGAAGATATTGCCATGTGTAATTATCAATACCGTCAAACCTTGTATCGTCTAATAAAGTACCCACATAGGTAACAAAGGTAGAATCTGCTATTGTAGGAAATTCTCCTGCTCCTTCTCGTGCAACTAGATAGTAATAGGTGTGGGGGACTTCAACCTCGCCGCCTTCTATACCAGAAGAGACATTAGTAGTTTTAGATTGAACCTGATCTATCAAAGCTATGGTGTCCATATTTCCCTCTGGAATAACTTGCAATTTAATCTTATAATCAAAATCTTCAGGTGGGTTCTGAAACTCCGCATAGTTATAATAGTGTGATTTAAGGTACTCTTGAATCTTGACCTCATCCTCTGCCAACACCTCACTTAATGCTCTCGGTGGGTCGGGAGCGGGCGCTGTAACGTCATCGTCATCATTACAAGACCATAACACACATAAAAATACAAACAGAACTACTATTCGGCTCATTATCATCTAATCGGTTTTTAAAGGCGGCAAGATACAATTTTCCCCTATTTTTGTAGAGGGCCTTAACAAAGATTTCATATAAAATATTTTTTGCGATAAACTGGCCCAAGTCATAACTATTGAAGTATTGCGTAGGTTTATATAGGTTTGTTAGCGAAAACCGAAATTTATTTTACCTCACTCGGAATTGCAAAAAAAAATACTTTCGACCTCTCCAACGGAAAGGTAAACACGAAACCACAGTTACAAGCATCGGGAATGATTTAATCAATATGAGAATCGATAAATACCTTTGGAGTACCCGCTATTTCAAAACGCGAAACATCGCATCGACAGCCTGTAAAAAAGGTCAGGTAAAAACTAACGGTCAGATTGCAAAACCTTCTCGCGAAGTTTATCCCATGGATAAAATTATTGTACGTAAAAATCAAATCAATCTTGAACTTACGGTTCTTGATATACCCAAAAGCAGGGTCGGGGCGAAATTAGTCGATCTGTACCGGAAAGATACGACCCCAAAGGAAGCTTTTGAACATAATGAACTATTAAAGCAGGCCAAAGAACACTATCGCAAAACAGGAACCGGGCGGCCCACAAAAAAAGATAGAAGGGATATCGAAGATTATCTTGACCCCGATGAAGCACTTTCTAATAATAAAAGTCTATAAAAGGTAGTTTCGTTATCTTTGGTATGCAAACCTCGATTATGGATAATAAAATTTTATCACATCAGCAAATACAACATACAATTCGGCGCATCGCCTATCAAATTTATGAGGCCAACGTTTCCGAAAAGGAAATTATTATTGCCGGCATTGATGGCGGCGGCTTGAATTTTGCAAAAAAAATTCAAACCGTACTCAAAAAAATCACGGAAGCCGAAATCACACTCTGCAAAGTTTTTATGGACAAAGGAAATCCATTAAAAAGTGGTGTGAAAACCTCTGTTCCAATAGAAGAATACACGAATAAATCAGTGGTTTTGGTCGATGATGTCCTAAACTCGGGTACGACGCTCATATATGGCGTACATCACTTTTTAAAAACGCCGTTAAAACAACTGAAAACGGCGGTTTTGGTCAACCGCAACCATAAGAAATACCCTGTAAAGGCTGATTATAAAGGTGTTTCTTTATCCACTTCTTTACAAGAGCATGTACACGTGAAATTTCAGGCAAAAAACGATACTGTCTACTTAGCCTAATAGTGACTCGATTTCCACCGCTATTTCACTTGGCTCTTTTAGGTCGCAAACAATAGTATGTTTCGCTTGGGTATAGTACTGATTTCTTTCAAAAAGATGTTTACCGATAAATTCTGGCAAATCTTCGTCGGGTATGTTTTTAATCAACGGCCTTTCAGACTTCTCTTTTGAAAGTCTATTCACCAATTCAGGAATAGAAACCTTCAGGTAAAAAACATTCTCGGTCGTCATCAAGATGGTCTCTAGATTAGTACCGTAACAAGGGGTACCCCCTCCGGCCGACAATATAAAGTCATCTTTTTCTGTGCATATTTCTTTCAAATAGTGATGCTCTTTTTTTCTAAAGTATAGCTCTCCCCTATTTTTGAAAATAGTTGGTATACTAATGCCTTCTGCCTTTTCGAGATAATCGTCCAAATCTAAAAATTGAAGATTCAGTAGGGCCGCAAGATGCTTTCCAACCGTTGACTTTCCGCTGCCCATATAGCCTAACAATACAATTTTCAACTTGCTAATTTTTACAAAAATGAATGATTTTGGGGGGATTTCAAAGAAAAGTAAAATTTCTCTCAAAATCGACTTGCAAAATTAATTATTGAACTTATATTTGCAGCCGCTAAGTTTTCAATCTTAGTGGTGAAATTTTGACTTGGTAGCTCAGTTGGTAGAGCATCTCCCTTTTAAGGAGAGGGTCCTGGGTTCGAGCCCCAGCCAGGTCACTTTAA
>CAZRIE010000252.1:0-2951 GCA_964600075.1 uncultured Flavobacteriaceae bacterium | reverse complement strand
CAAACTTTCCTCTAACACCTCCGATGCAGAGCATCGGGGAATTCTAATGATTAAATGACGACCGATGCCATGGGCGGGTGTACCCCGCCCAAGGCATCGGCAATAAAAAACCACACAGAACCTTTTTAGTCATTACCTTGAAAGGCGTATCGATTTTTTCTATGGTCGTCAGACATTTATCCTCGGCCTTTTTTTATTTTGTAGCGCACGTGTAAATAGCTTTGTGGGTTCTGTCGCATCTGATATGGCTTACATCTTAAGAATTATAACTTTGATAAAAAATAGATGTTCAAAGGTCATAGTTTTCCTAAGTCAATTATTCTACAAGCTGTATATTTTAAATTCAGATTTGGATTAAGTTATAGAGATATTGAAGAACTGATGGCTATTAGAGGTGTTAAAGTAGATTATGCCACTATTGAAAATAATGGCAAACCAGAACTTATTAATATTGACAAAAGTGGCGCTAACGAACTTACTATTAGAGTGAATAATAAACGTTCTTTATCTAAAATCAAGATAAGGCAATGCAAATATTTAAATAACATTATCGAACAAGACCACAGATCTGTGAAAAAGAGAATCACGGCTGGTTTAGTGTTCAAAGAGTTTGAGTTTCCTAAAAGAACGATGTCAGAAATAGAAATGGCACATATGATTAAGAAAGAACAGTTGATCTTTAATAGAAAATCAATGTTTAAATCATTCTATTCATTGGCTGCGTGATTGTAATTTAGTCTGTTTGTTTTTACTAAATATTAATAGATGCGACAGAACGAACTAATAAGCTATGGAAGAAATTGACAAAAAACAGACAAAAATTCAGGGGCTTATAACTGAAGTTTCCGCAATAATTGAACGTTTGGTGCATGCTGAGGCTCAATATTCGGACGAACTCTCTGAGGTGCATCTCAATTTTATCAAAAGTGCCCGTAATCTTATCCATTATCGAGCTCTTCGCAAAGAAGATATTAGGGCCATTCAAAAAAAGTTGGGCAATATGGGGCTTTCAGGACTGGCTAAATCTGAAGGCCATGTAATGGCAAGTTTATTGTCCAGTAAGGCCATTCTAGCGGGTTTTCTCAGTAATGAACCGATTAAAATGAATAAGGCTGAATTGACTTTCAAAAAAAGTAATCGGTTAGGTAGATCCAACGCCAAAGCGTTATTGGGATACCGTTCAAAAGGGAGACGTACCCGGATAATGGTTACCCTTCCTTCAGAAGTTGCCCATAATTACCAACTGGCACATGAGATGATTGCTAATGGAATGAACTGTGCACGTATTAATTGTGCACATGACAATGAAAAAGAATGGGGTCTAATGATCAAACACGTTAGGACAGCTTCCAAAAAATTGAAACGCAAATGTAAGATTACCATGGATTTGGGAGGTCCCAAAGTACGGACCGGCTCTTTGACTTCTGGGCCTAAGATCAAGAAATTTCGCCCTATAAAAAACGTACGCGGAAAGGTGATTAAATATTGTGAGATTTGGATTGGTCCAGATCCACATCACAACCCCAATTTGTTACACCTCCCAATTGACTTAATTTTCTTGGATAAACTCAAAGGGGCAAACCGGTTAATTTTTAGAGATGCCAGAAATAAGAAAAGGGAATTTATAATTACTGGAATAACAGAGAATGGCTGTAGTGCCCTATGTGCTAAGACTACTTATTTGGAAACTGGCATGGAATTAAATACCAATGCAGATCACTCTTCTTCTGTGATCTTTGTTGGGGAATTTCCAAGGGTGGAACAATTCATTACGCTGTACATTGGGGATTTTTTGCGATTACATCGGGAAGCAGTACCCGGGGAGTCAACCCAGATTGATGCAGATAACAATTTAATAAGCCATGCACATATTTCCTGTACGTTAGGTGATATTTTTAATCAGGTTAAGGAAGGGGAGCCTATCTTTTTTGATGATGGGAAAATTGAAGGTGTTATTGTCCAAGTGGACCAAGACGAAATGATGGTGGAAATTGTTAAGGCTAGGGACAGGGGAAGTAAACTAAAAGCCGACAAAGGAATAAATTTCCCCACTAGTCAATTGAATATCAGTGGACTAACAACCAAAGACAAACAAGACTTGGTATTTGTTGCACAAAACGCCGATACAGTAAATTTATCCTTTGTAAACAATAAGCAGGATGTAAGGAATCTCATTTCTGAATTGGAAAAATCAGATACTTCAAAAGGACTCGGAATTATTCTTAAGATTGAAACGCAAAGCGGTTTTAACCATCTCACGGAAATTCTTCTGGAGGCCATGAGAACATACCCCGTGGGTGTAATGATTGCAAGGGGTGATCTTGCTATTGAGTGCGGTTGGGATAATATAGGCAGGGTTCAAGAAGAAATACTTTCGCTGTGTAGAGCTGCAAATATGCCAGATATTTGGGCAACACAGGTTTTGGAAAATCTCTCAAAGGAAGGTATTCCTTCGCGTGCTGAAATGACCGATGCGGCTATGGCGCAACGAGCAGATTGCGTTATGCTCAACAAAGGGCCTTATATACTCACGTCTATTAAATTGTTGGATACCATCTTTAAGGATATGGAACTGTATCAAGAGAAAAACGCACAACTTTCACCAGTAATGGAAAGAGCAGCAATTCATTGATTGGTTCTGTCGCATCTGTAATATTTGAGCCTATTTTTAGAACATAACAGGAAACTTAAAAAACGTAAGTACCTGAAGATTAGTCTATATATTTATTTTGTTATGACCAAATTATTGTAATATTTGACAGATGCGACAGAACCAAAATTATGCTCATAGACCATGACAAATGTTCTCTGACTTTTTATAACCGCAAATACCCTGTTTTCCAGTTTGCAAGTGATTGCATTGATAATCAGCTTATGGTCTTTGCCTTCTTTCACCTTTCTTTTTTTGCTGACAAATGTAAATGTTTAGCTTTTGCTAACTTAGATGCGAC
>CAZRIE010000251.1:0-2977 GCA_964600075.1 uncultured Flavobacteriaceae bacterium | reverse complement strand
TAAAAGGAATTTTTGTAAATCCAATCAATGATAAAAAGAAAGCGAGGAAAATACCGATAATCACCACATACTTTCTGGATAAGGCCCATAATATTAAATCCTTGTAATAGGTCTTCAAAAGCTGTATGGTGCGGTCAATGAAACTAGGCTTCTTTGTACCCTTAGGTTCTATTTTAAGGAATAAAAAGCAAAATAAGGTGATTACGGATAAAGCCATCAGCCATGATGACAATAAGGCCATGGTAATCACCACAAAGATGGGGCCCACAATATCTCCCATGGTAGATTCCGCCAAATAGAAGGCCAGGAATGCCGCTGAAGTGGTAAGGGTTGAGATCAATAAGGGCGTAAATAATTCTGAACAAGCATCAACAGCAGCTTTTTTGGCAGCAATACCATCTTCCATCTTCACCATGATGGTTTCTGCCACCACAATGGCATTATCTACCATCATGCCCAAGGCCATGATCAAAGCGGCCAGGGTAACCTGGTTTAGGCCCATATTGATCAATCCCATGAGCATAAGGGTCATGATGACTACAATTGGAATTAGGCTCGCAATGACCAATCCGGATCTGAATCCTAAAAAGAGTAGCATAACTGCCAGAACAATGACAATAGCCTGCATTAAGTTGACAATAAAATCAGAAATTTTTACATCTATATAGGTGTCCATACTGGCCAGTCGGTTCAATTCCAACCCTATAGGAAGCCTAGATTGCCATTGTTCAACCACTACATCTACTTCTTCTCCAAGTTTTATGACATTGGCACCGTCCTTTAGATTTATATGCAATGAGATTGCATCCTTCCCATTTACACGCACTATTTGGGTAGGCGGATCTATATAGGCCTGGGTAATAGTGGTAATATCTCCGAGGTATACCTGTTCACTTCCATCACCCACAGGAACAAGCATTTTACGAATGTCTTCTATAGAATTAAAATTACCAGTTGGTTCGAGAATAATCCGTTCATTTTCTAGATTGATTTCCCCTCCGGAACTTAAAATGTTAGTGGAGGTAATAATACTCTGTAATTTACTGGCCGAAAGTCCATATTTTTTGAGTTGTGAATTTTCGAATTCTACAAAAACCCTTTCCTCTTGCACTCCTCCTAATTCTACCTTCGCCGCCTCATTGAGCTTAATCAGATCGTCTTTGATATCATCTGCGTACTCTTTCATGTCGGCATAAGAAATACCGTCAGAAATCAAGCCCACAGCGATGCCAAAAACATCGCCAATACCGTCATCATCTAAAAAGGGTTCTATATCTTGGGGCAATCCTTCTAAGGCATCTAATTTTCTTCTCAATCTGTCCCAAACTGCCTGTAAATTTTTAGGTTCGGTTTCGTCTTTAAGTGTCACGGTTACGACAGACAACCCCGAACGGGAGGTACTTGTTACTTCTTTTAGTTCCGGTAATTCTTGAACCGTTTTCTCCACCTTATCCGTGACCAGTTGTTCTACCCGTTCAGGACTTGCCCCTGGAAATTGGGTGACAACAGTTGCTACTCGCACCGTATAGGGCGGCATGCTATCTCTGGGAAGGGATAAATAAAGGACAAATCCCATTAGAATAATCGTACCCAGAACGGTAAATGTTATTCTATTTTTTTCAATAGAAAATTGGGTTAGATTCATTGGTTTTAGATTATGCTATGTGCCTATAAGGAGTAGTACTTATTTTATTTGCTCTAGTATTGGTTCGCTACCTGATTTGTACTTGGCAATGATCCTTAATTGGCAAATATTTAAACCTTATAAAGCCCTGTTCATATTAATTATTGTGTCCTAACTATTTGTCCTTCCAATAAGGTTTGTAAGCCCGCAGTCGCCACTTTATCACCAAGTGAAAGGCCTTTGGTCACTACGAATCCCTCCGAGGAAAGTTCCCCAACGGATATATACTGTTTGCTAACCGTTGTTTTATCTGCCTCTTCGTTCAGCAAAAAAACAAATCGGCCCTCTCCATCTTCCCCAACGGAAATGGGGGGCACCACCAATTGTCTTGCTACTTGTTCTTCTTCTCCGAATGCAAACGTGATATTTGCTGCCATCCCCGCACGTATCTTATCAGTAGGATTATCTACCAAAATGCGCACTGGATAGGTGGCTGTGTTGCTATCTACCGAAGGAGAAACTTCGGTCACGGTACCAGAAAATGTTTGTTTCTCCAATACTGGAAAATTTATGGTTACGGTCATATCTGGCCTTACCTTATTAATAACAGACTCTGGAAGCCCCAAAGCTATCTGCATATCCGTTCCAGCATTCAATACCGCAATGTTATCGCCGGGTGCAACATTCTCATCAATTTCTGCGTTCACCGTCGCAATTATACCATCTTCGGGCGCATACAGAAATCCAAAACGAATCTGTTCTTGTTCAATTCCAACCTTTCTTTGTGAAGATTCAAAACTAGCTTGCGCCGTTTTATACGAGTTTTTAGAACTTTCATATTCGCTAAGGGATAAACTTCCTTTCTCATAAAGAATTCGGGTCCTTTCCAGACTTAGCTTTGCAGTGTTCATTTCTGAATCTGCACTATTCTGAGAAGAAATAGCCGACTCAAAATTCAGGCGTGCCTGCACATTATCTAATTTGGCAAGCAGATCTCCTTTTTTTACTTCTTGGCCAATTTTTAGATTAAAAAGGGTAATGATGCCACTACTTCTGAAACTAAGGTTAATTACTTTTTCGGTACGCGCAGTCCCGCTGAAGGTACGACTGTTATCGCCTCCCAGATACCCAACTTCCTGATAGAGAACAGGGCGAATCGGGGGTTCTTTTTCCACCGCTTTGTCCTTGCAAGACGCAAATAGAAAAACCGCTATTGTTACTATAAGTACACCTTTACAATTCATAGTTAGACTGTTAGTTAGTTATCATTTTCTTCCAAAAATGTGGTGAACTTTTGGATGAAAGCATCATTTTCGGTCTGGGTATGCATTAAAAAATAATAGCCTATGAATC
>CAZRIE010000250.1:0-3005 GCA_964600075.1 uncultured Flavobacteriaceae bacterium | reverse complement strand
CTAAATAACCCAAAATCATCTTATTTAGTTCCTTGGGCTTTTCCAACATCATCCAATGACCTGCTCCTTCAAATTTATGGTAGGTGAAGTTATTTGCATATAACGAAGAGAGTTGCATTTGAGGTTCCAATAAAAACTGGTCTTGATCACTCCATATTCCTAAAACTGGAATTTCAATTTTATCCGTAGAAAGTTGAGGTTTCTCATTTTTTATACGGTACTTAACACCAGGTTGTGCCAATCTATTTTGAAGATTGCCACGGTACCAGTTCAAAGCAGTTGTAAGTGCATTTGGCTGCTGAAGTCTTTCGAGTACATAATCAATATCATTATGACTCTTTAAAAATTCCTTCCCAAATTCCCAGTCGTAATCTGCGAAGGTTTTTTCAGCTAGGCCCTCTTGTAGAAAAAGATAAAAGTACCATGATTTTTGCCTTTGTTCCATCGTAGTTTTCCCAGGGTTTCCAAGGGAGCCTACTGATAAAACAGTCATTGTGGTAAAGCGATGCTCATAGTATTTGGCTAATTGCCAAGATAAGGCCGCACCCCAATCGTGCCCGACAAGGTGAACTTTATCTAATTTCAATGCATCTAATATTTTGATGACATCATCCATGAGAATGGGTATGGCATATTTTTCTTTTTCAAGAGGACTTGGGGCATCACCATACCCTCTTAAATCAGGAGCAATTACCCGGTATCCAGCTTTCGCAAAAGAGACAATCTGGTTTTTCCAAAGTTCTTTAGAATCAGGAAATCCATGTAAAAGTAGCACCGGGACACCGGAACCATAATCTACAAGAGGAAATGACCCGTTATCCGTTTGAACTATTCTTGAATTCGATTTGAAATCAAAGTTTACATCCTGTGCAATTAACATTGAGCTGGCTATTAAGTAAGTAAGAACGATTATCAATTTTGTATTCATAATCATTTAGTTATAACTTTTGTCAAGACAGATAGTTTACAGAGTTAAAGGCACATCGTTTACTCCATATTTAACTGAGCATAATTGATATTTGTTTATTTCCGTTTTATCGCGTGAAGAAAAAGAATTTGTCCAATACTTGACCGTTGCTTATCATGCTGTTTAATATAATCTTCCATGCTTCCAGAATTGTTTAATGCTTTAACTTTAGCTATAACTAATTCAAGTTCTCCGGCTGTTGCTAACGACCAAACTGAATCTCCAGCCCTCCAACTAGCTCTTAAAGGTCCGTCAGCTTCAAAATAAGATTGTCCTTGGTAACCCAGAGCTTTGGTAATTGCCTCTTTTGAAGCAAACCCATTATTCTCAAGCATATCAGAGAGTTTGTCAATGAGAATATACTTAGTGCAGATAAGGTCAACAGCATTCGGAATTAATTGTGAATACCAATACCCATCTCTCAATTGCTGATTTGAACACGTGTGAATTACAAGAATTCCCCCTGGCTTAAGTATTCTGTAAAACTCTTTAATTACTTCTTTAAGCTTTGAAAAATCCTTTTGGAAGTCTTGTGGTAAATGATGAAGAACCTGATTTACCATAATGGCGTCAATCGATTCATTTTCGAACGGCATTTCATCAATTGAGGCATGGTGAAATGCTATTTTTCCTTCCAATTCGGCATCAGACATTTTCTGTCTTGCCTTATTGATCATCCCTAGGTTCAACTCTACTGCTTCTACCTTTTTGACATGGTTAAGAATTACTGAGGCATAAGACCCGGTTCCGCAACCCGCATCCAATATCACCATTTCATTCAGTGGTGTGGTGCTTTTAGAGAAACATTCCAATATGATTTCCGTTCCTACGGGCTCTCTGGTTTCATCGTACCCGGTCGAGGTTGATGTATAATCTTCGTAGCTACTCATGGTGTCTTTCTTATTTTATATCATTTGTAATAAACGCTAACGGATAGTATATGCGGTGTGGGGACGAAGAAGGCATGATCTTTATGTATAGTGTATGTGCCCAGCATGGGCATCTTTTTACTTGACTCAAAGTTAAGTAATTAAACTAGAGGGTGAGAGAGTCCCTTATGGTCAGGGGTAAGGCCTTGAACCATTAGTAAGTTGCAAGGTTGCTGCACTTCTAAATGGCACAGCATCGGCCGTAAGCTCTGCCGATTATAATGAAAGCTTATTTTTTAACAACTCTTGGGCTTTTTGTCGCAATAAAATAGCGTCTTCAGAATTTATTTTTAGCTTTTTTGATTGTGGAGAAAACCTATGTATTCATTTCGTTGAAAATTCCAAAAACAGCCGTTTTACAGAACTATACCATAAGCCATAAACTTATTCCAAAAGTTCAAATAAAGAATAAGTAAAAATATAAAAAGGAGGCTCCACATATATAGAACCCCCAAATAAAAAATAAGGGTATCGCTTATCTAGAACTGGCGCGAACTTGCCGGAAGGAAGTTATACGACTCCCATCCAGTCATTCCCTATTATTAAAATAATTATATCTATATTCTTCAATGCTGATTTGAAGCAAAAATTAAGCACTTTTTATTTTCTGTTTTTTTTATTCTCTTCCAAAAAGGCCTTAAAGCCTTTATAGAAAGGATCATCCTGTTCTTTAATGACTGATCGATTTTCAGAATGATAAAAACTCATAAATTTCCCGCGTTGTTCATCATCATGTTTCAATAAAATAATAGTGTTCATGCTATCGAATATTTGATCATCTACATTAGTGCTGTTATTAAGCTTAATATTTTTATTTTTTAAATATTGGACAGTCTTTATACTAATAGTTTGGTGCCATTTTTTATTTAATTACAGTTATTTCTTCTATGGGCTATTTATCATTCTACTATTCCCAAAACAAACCAAAAGAGATTGTCTGAATTAGAAAAATAAAAACCTTATGAGCATAAAATATTTATTTCATATTGATAGCCATGCATTAGCGATACTCTATTCAATTAAATGTTCGTCACATAAACATTTGTCTTTATCTCTGATGTTCACACAACCGGTTATGTAGCAATCAAGACTCTCGCTAACATTGGTTA
>CAZRIE010000249.1:0-3009 GCA_964600075.1 uncultured Flavobacteriaceae bacterium | reverse complement strand
GTGAAATTGCTATCGATCCAGTTTTTATTTTAGATCAAACATTTTGTCCTAATGTACACTTTTTAGGTGAAGATGAAATACTCTCAACGGTTAGGACTATTTCATATGTTAGTGGATCGAAATTTCCAAGTGGCGGGCAATGTACTGCTGGCTATTGTGTAGGAAATAAAAAAACTGAAGCTTTCATGGAAAAAATAGACTTGCATCTAAGACTTTGCGATAACGAGGCTACAGATCTTCAAATGGAGATATTAGCAAAACAATTGCCTTCAATGAAACAAAGAATTAATGATGCTTATAAGAATACACGAAAATTTGTAAATTTTATCAACGCTAATTTACCAGAGGCGAAAATCAATTTTGTTTCGTCAGCATTGGCAAAAAAAGGATTTACACCATCCGTGTTTTCA
The DNA here is from genome assembly GCA_964600075.1 of uncultured Flavobacteriaceae bacterium. GTDB lineage: Bacteria > Bacteroidota > Bacteroidia > Flavobacteriales > Flavobacteriaceae > CAZRIE01. The sequence goes on along the minus strand of CAZRIE010000249.1, from coordinate 2,599 downwards.
TTAGATCTTCCCACTAAAGGTAATACTGATGAAGAAAAAGAATCTTATAAGAGAGCGTTAAATTATAAATTAATCAATTTAATGATTAAAGAAATCCCCAATGAAAGTAAGTTCTGTGTGAGCTATGGGCAATTAAATGGATGTTATTGGACAATACCTGCAACATCTACTCAAGGGACGACTAAAGAGGGCGACAAAGATTATATTGTTCGTGTAGCACTTTCTCCTAAGTTGGATCTTGAACTTCATAAAAAAGTCTTTTCAAATTTTGTTGGAAAAATTTGACGCGTTCGATAATTGGAGAGATATGATTATAGAATCGCGAATTTTACGAAATACGCTGAAAGTACAAGCAATTTTTCAGGTGCATATACTTCATATCAAAGGTGATAATAATGTATCTATGAACTGGGGACACAGAATCCGCTGCACACTAGCTCTTGCACTTCATATATCTGCCCAGGGCCGTTCGTACGTTCTATGTTTCTTTCCTACTCCGCACTAAATACGTAACACTGAACAAAAGACCAAATTCAACCAAATTTCAAATTAAATAAAAGAAATTGACTTAATTTCCTATTTTCCTTAGTTAGTGTATTTTCTAACCGTGTTCCAATTGGTTCTTTTACTCGTCTGAAACGTAGATAATAAGAAAGACCCTTTCATTTTTGTACTTCTATTTGAATGTCTCCTGTTTCGTTTTTATTCCAGAATAGAAAACAATAAGACATAAAAGACACTTAATCTTCAAGATTATATCGATTTTAACAAATCCTTTAATTGCTGCTATTATGGCTGAAGATTAAGTAAATTAAGCTTACGACACCTATTCCATACTAAACAACCAGCTGCCATCCTTTAACCATTTGTCATCAAGAATTTTAATCGCCCCAGCTAAATCGAAGGCCTTTAAGTAATTTTGCACTAGGTTGTGAAAATGGAGATCATCTGCCGGCAGTGCCATTCCAATCGGTTCTATATTCAAAGGACCATCTAGAGTAACTAGATCTTTCCCCTGATTACGCATGATAGTAATTACGCAAATCGGGTAATCTGCAACCATGGCATCTACCTGATCATTGAGTATCATAGCAATACCTTCATCATAATTCTCAACCAGTATAGCGTTTGCTTTAGGCATATGCTTTTTAACAAAAGCCTCGCTAGTAGACCCCTTTAAGCAGCTTATTTTGTAAGCTTCATTATTGGCTTGTTCGGTTCCCTTCAATTTGGATAAGACGGATGATTTTGCCAGAATTGATTTACCTGATATCGTATAAGGACCAGCAAACATGGCTTTTACACTACGTTCGGAAGTAACAGTCATTCCAGACATAACAGCATCTATTTTGCCAGATTCAAGCGCCGGTAAAAGTTCTGAAAATGGCATTATCACGGTAGTCAATTTCACACCCATACCATTGGCCAATACATTGGCGAGATCTACTTCAAAGCCCATTAATTCACCAGTCTTTGATTTCATGTTAAAAGGCGGTTGATTACCTGTTAGACCAATCCTGATCTCTCCCTTTTTAAGAATTTTAGCGAGTGTCTTCTGACCATTGGCCGGAATGGTCAAGGCGATAAAAAAAAGTAAAATAATGGTTGTATATTTTAATTTCATAGTTTCTTATTTTAAGTTAATTATTGAAATTATTAGGTTGCTGAAGATAGAACTTATTTTTCTGCCAACAAATATGCTTGTAATTCTAATGTTAAATCAAAATTCGATACCACCGTTTTGGGTTTATTGTGTTCCGTATGGATAAAGCCTGGGTGAACGGACAGTACCTATATCAAAACTGTAAAAGGGTTTTGCTATCTGGTATTAATAACAGATATGTATTCAAGAAAGATGGTAGTACAGACCTTAGTGACAGTTTAGCGCTTAAAGGACACGTCAGAGCTCTTAATAAAGCCATCTACTAATCTAAAAACGTAAAGGTCTGATCCATTATTCGGACAGAGGCATACAATATTGCAGCAATGATTATACATAGGTGCTCAAAGAAAAAAATAAACATCGGTATGCCAAAAGAAAACCATTGCTAAAAAAATGCACTTGCCGAACGCGTAAACGGCATACTAAAAAATGAATTCTATCTCGATCAGATCTTTACAAAGGTGGCTCAAGCAAAAAGAGCAACCAAATCGCTTCTTCCTGGCATTATTGCCCATGTCGCTCTTGATATTATCAATTTCTCATATTGGTGGTCGGATGTTATCGGCACTTTTGAACGCAAACCAATAAGCATGACAGGTGTAGACAATCACTTTATCATTACGGTCATGGTGGTTCTTCTGTCAACCGTTTTGTTCATTGTTGCCATCAGGAAATTATTGAAAATAAAAGATTCAGCAGTTTTGGTATAACTATCGAACATACCAAAAACTGCAATCATGAAAAACATACTTGGTAAGAACGCCACTATTAATAAATTTAAACAACAGCATTGCTTTAAGCAGGTGGATTGGTTGATACTTTCTGATCCCCGCTCATCATAGAAAGTTCGTTAGCCCCTACTTCTTGAAAGTCCTATAAACCGAACGTTTTTTGTGACTGTGCAAATGGGCCTACTAATCTTCTTTGGGGGCTTTT
>CAZRIE010000248.1:0-3017 GCA_964600075.1 uncultured Flavobacteriaceae bacterium | reverse complement strand
TTGCTTTTGTCCTTCGAGATTGAGAGGAGATAAGATAAGTGTGTCTCCTGTAAATTCAAATGCACATTGAACAACTTCATTAAACTTTTATGCATTTCCATGAGAAACTCTCTGATGCTCGATAATATTTTCCTCTTTTTGTTCGTTTTAGCCTAGGGCAATATTTGAAATCTGGATTTCTAGAAAAAAAATTGACCCGATTTTGTTCATTTACTTGATTAAAGATATTAATGCAGTTAGTTTTTCTTAGATCCAATAATGTTTATAGTCCGTTATAATCTGGATTGGGTTCCATCATTTTCGCTCTTACACTTTTACGCCACCTATGTAGTTTATCCAAGAGGGCTTGAGCCTTTTCAGGTTTTGTTGAGGCAAGGTCATGTTGCTCACCAATGTCATCTTTGAGATTGAACAACTGCACTTTTCCATTTTCGTAATATTCCAATAATTTGTAATCGCCACTTCGCACAGCCCCACCTGGGCTTTGCATCCCATGGTTGCTGTAGTGTGGAAAATGCCAGAAAATGGCATCTCTATTTATTTTATTTTGTCCCTGGAGCAAAGGAACCATGCTAACACCATCGGAATCTGTGGAAGGGTATTCAATATTCAGTATTTCAAATATAGTGGGTAAAAAATCTGGGCTTGTCACTGGAACATTACTGACGGCAGCTTGTAATCCTTTCCCAGGCCATTTAATGACCAAAGGGACTCGTATACCTCCTTCGTAAAGCCAACCTTTCCCAGCTCTTAAGGGAAGGTTAGAGGTTGCGTACGCCTTGTTCAATTCCGTTTCTGGGATGGTACGTTTGGGATTGTAAAAATTGGCAGCTGACATACCTCCATTATCTGAATAGAATATGACCAAGGTATGATCATCTATGTCCAAATCCTTAAGCTTTTCAAGAACCCTCCCCAGGCTTTCGTCCATACTCTTGACCATGGCCGCAAATTCTATATTATCCTGACGCTGCTTTATTTTGACAGTTTCATCGGGAAAAATTTGGTGTCCATTGTATGTTGTGTTTTGAATCTGTTGATTCAATTCAACTCTTGAAGTTTGAAGTTCATCATTTGGTCGTCCTTCTAAAATATAAGGTTGTTTTTTTGATTCCTTTGCATTTTTTAGTTTTGTACGGTATTTTTCCACTAGGTCAGGCCGCCCTTCAATGGGGTCATGAACAGCAAAATGTGATAGATAGAGAAAAAACGGTTTGTCTTTGTTTTTTTCAATGAACTTCAGTGATTCATCGGTCATCCTATCCGTAAGATATTCACCTTTTTTACCCGTTTCCAATCCTTTCATTCCGTACGGGTAATGATAACCTTCCTTGGGCCACCCTTTGTTCCAATTCGGTATATGGATATCAAAACCTTGTCGTTGGGTGGAAAGGGAATCTTCACCCAAATGCCATTTGCCATAAATAGCGGTTTCATATCCATTCTCTTTTAAGGTACTAGGCAACGTATTTTGTCTATAAGGGAGGTGTTGGATGATTTCTACATTTTTGAGTTTTTGAAATGGGAAATCTCTTCGTCCAGTTAACCAATCGGTTAAATTTAGGCTTGCCGGATATTTACCGGTCAATATGCTGGCTCGGGTAGGGGAACAGACATGGCAAGCAGCATATGCATTGGTAAAACGAACGCCTTCCTGAGCCAATTGATCAATATTCGGGGTTTCGTAGAATGAACTTCCATAGCAACCCACATCTTTCCAGCCCAGATCATCCACTAGAAAAAAAACAATATTCAAGGGTTGCTTCTTAGTAATTTGGGAATCGATTTCTGTTTTCTCGTTTTTACAAGCAAAGGTCAAGAATACAAGTATTAAAAGGCCAAACTTTTTTAGAAGAATAAAAATTGCAATATGTCTTTTCTCGTTTTTGTTTTTTACAACCATCAATATAGATTTTTCAATCTTACAAGTAAGATACGGCTAAAGAACCCTATCTTCTTTAAACAAAAAGCGAATGACAGCTTTCGGCCATAAGCGGCCGTTCGTAATAACTGTCTCGTATTAGGAGTCACTTTAATATGCTTATCCATTGGTGATGAAAAAAACAAAGGAGTCACTTAAATATTTAGTTTCTCCATTTTTTTTGCTCTTTCCCAAAAGTAGGTTATTTACTTTCAATGAAATCCGTTTCAATATCAGAAGCATTAATCCACATAGGAACTATCTTTTCACCCTTATTTATCATTCTGTGGTACAGGTTTCGATATGGATCCCATGTATAGAAGTAAGTATGAAAAATATCCCCATTACCAAACATTCTGGGATCTAACTGTTTTTTTAATTCTTCTTCCATTTTCGAAATTAAACTACCTTTTGTCGATTTGTATTTCTTTTCCAAGGCAAGGTTTTTAATACAATATGGATCATCTGGCAAATAGAAAAGTTCTTCAGCCGGCCTTTTCCCAAACGACCAATCCCATAAATATTTAGTTTCAGGATTATGACGTGATTTTAGTATTTCTGTCTTTGTAGGACTTCCATCAACTGTCGGATATCCGCATTCAGGATTACCTGCCGGCCACAAGTCAGGGCGATAGTTTCTAAGGTACATCCAACCATCTCTTACTATTCCCCTGATTGGGTAACCATAATCGTTAGGTCGGCCTACATCATGTCTCTCTTTTCCTATCAAAACATAATCCCTGAATTTTTTGTTCTCTCCTTTCAAAAATGGGAGCAGGCTGGTTCCCGGAGTTTCCTGCATTCCGCTCTCTTCCCACTTCAATCCAATTGCCTCAAAAAACGTAGGGGCAATATCAATTAAGCTTATATATTCATCAATCACCCTTCCTGGGTCTTTGATATTCTTTCCCCACATTATTGCCATTGGAATATGGTTTGAATAGTCGTATTCATCGCTTTTTGCCCTTGGAAAAGGCATGCCGTGATCGGAAGTAATAATAACCAGTGTGTTGTCTAACTCTCCTTTGCTTTCAAGGAAATCTAAAATTTCAGTCACGTGAGAATCAAAATATTCAATCTCCAAAGCGTAATCTAA
>CAZRIE010000247.1:0-3090 GCA_964600075.1 uncultured Flavobacteriaceae bacterium | reverse complement strand
GTGATATGCCAGTTAAAATTAGATTACAGAGACACGGTAAAAAAGGAAAACCATTCTATTGGGTAGTTGCTGCCGATAGCCGTGCAAAACGAGATGGTAAATTTTTGGAGAAATTGGGCACCTATAACCCAAACACCAACCCCGCCACCATCAACCTCAACATTGACAACACCGTACAATGGTTACAGAACGGGGCACAACCCACAGATACAGCACGCGCTATACTTTCGTATAGAGGTGTCATGTTAAAACACCATTTATTAGGTGGCCTTCGCAAAGGTGCATTGACCGAAGAACAAGTCGAAGAAAAATTCAACGCTTGGTTGGAAGAGAAGGAAGGTACGATCGCTTCTAAAGTAAGCGGACTTGACAAAGACAAGGAGAAAGTAAAAGCTGAGGCTTTAAAAGCTGAAAAAGAGGTTAACGATAAACGTGCTTTAGCAGCAGCCGAAGCTGAATTGCCCGAGACTCCAGAAGGTGAAATCGCCGAAGCTGAAGTTGAAGTAGTTGCCGAAGTCGCAACCGAAGCGGCCGCTGAGCCTGCCGAAGCTGTAAAGGCTCCTGAAGTCGAAGCCACTATAGAAGAAGTTGTTGAAACTCCAGAAGCTCCTGTTGTAGAAAAAGAAGAAATCAAAGCTGACGAAGTAAAAGAAGAGGCACCTGCTGTCGAAGAGGTTGTTGCAGAAGAAGTTGAAAAAAAAGCCGAAGATAAGTCTTCATCAAAGGAAGCATAAGCAAGTTCAGAAACGATGAACAAAGATGAGTGTTTCTACCTCGGTAAAATCGTTTCAAAATATAGTTATAAGGGCGAGGTACTCGTAAAAATCGATACCGACGAGCCCGAAATTTACGAAAAAATGGAATCAGTTTTTATCGCTATGAAAGGTGGTAATCTGGTTCCATTTTTTATTGATCGATGCCGTTTGCACAAGTCAAACCTGTTGCGTATCGATTTCGAGGAAGTCAAAGATGAATCCGCAGCAGACCGTATCATGCGACACGATATTTACCTTCCGCTATCTTCTCTACCCAAATTGGATGGTGACAAGTTCTATTTTCACGAAATTATTGGCTTTACGGTACAAGATGCCGTTCATGGAAATATCGGAACCATCTCAGGTGTAAACGATACCACTTCACAAGCTATTTTCGAAGTAGAAAAAAATGGAAAGCAATTGCTTATTCCAATGACAGATGAAATTTTGACCAAAGTAGATCGTGAGAAAAAAACTATTTACGTAAGTACGCCTGATGGGCTGGTTGAACTTTATTTTGATTAGCTTCCAAAGCTACGGACCCGACTCAATTCCGTTACTTCAAAGCTACCTCACAATACGCCAGACATTTCTTTACCTCTTCGACGGGATTGGAACCTTCAGGTATTTCATATTCCAACTCAATGGTTCCGGGAAACTGGTATTTTTCGTCTCGCATTAATTGCAATGCTGCAGCTATGGGAGTATCGCCAGAACCCCAAATCAAATTGCCCTTGTCGTGATCCGGGCTCTGTCGATCTTTCAAATGCATGCTTTTGATACGGTCATGTTTGGCCTGTACAATAGCTAAAGGTTCTGCGTTTCCTGCAGCCACGTAATGACCCAAATCAAGGTTCAGAGCATTGAATTTTGACTGTTCTAAGGCGATATCCCAAAGGGTAGGCGTCTGTTGTTCGTGCCCATGATAGCCCATGTAAATACCATGTTTTTTTGCAAAAGTCCCTAATCGAGCGGTCACGGCAACATCACTGGGGTGTTCTACTGTAACATGACTAGCACCTAATGTTTTTCCAACTTTCATTCCCCAATCGATATCTGCATCAGAGTTGTCTTTTCCGAAGGTATTTCTAGGTTTGAACGCATAAATGTTTACCCCTTTGTCATTATACATTTTCCGGAATTGGGCAAATCTATCCATATCGACAGTTTTACGCCATTCGGAGACCTGTTTATTATAGTCTTCTTGTTGTATATTTAAATCAGCTAGTTCGAGTTGTTCATCTTCCGAAATATTACCATCGCGCTTTTTCCGGCTTAATCTAGAAAATAGACCTCCATCGATTTTGTTCTGCGGCCTGCCTGCAAAGTTCTCTGCAGGGTCACCGATCAGTTCAATGGCATTTATTCCACAGTCTAAAACATAGTTGAGCATAGCCTCCGCACTTTGATCTTTCATACTTCTGAAAGAATAGGAAATGACCCCTATCTGCACCCCATTGATTTTAGAATTTGGTTTTTTAAAATACTTGAGTATAGCGGGGGCACCAAAAAGCGACGAGCCGACCAGTGTTGTACCTACTGATGCGGTAATGGTTTTTTTTAAGAATTTACGACGGCCTGTTTTTGCATCTTTTTTCATATACTATTTCTATAATGATTAGTGCTCCGTAGATTAGATTGTCTCTTTATAATCCTTCGTACGCATTTAACAAAGTGATCACTTTCGGGAACTCAAAAATATTTATAGAAAAATAAGTATTTTCACCCCAACTAACAAGCTTTCCCATGAACGATAAAAATAGCCGAACACCTTCTAGAATCTTTGCGCCAATATTACTTTTAATTGGTAGTTTACTGATAACGTTTTCTTGCAAGGACAATCCTAAACAAGCGTCCGAAAAACCGCTGCCTCCCCCCAACATAGTCCTCATTTTTACAGATGACCAAGGTTATAATGACGTTGGCGTTTTTGGCGCAGATGATATCGCTACTCCAAATCTGGACCAAATGGCTGCTGACGGAATCATACTCACCAGTTATTATTCGGCACAAGCCGTTTGTTCCGCATCACGAGCAGGGATCTTAACAGGTTGCTACCCCAATCGAATTGGTATTCACAATGCCCTGGGGCCTGGCAATACCCATGGCATAAATGCTTCAGAAACCACAATGGCGGAGATGCTCAAAGCCAAAGGTTATAAAACAGCCATCTATGGGAAATGGCATTTAGGGCATCACCAAAAATTTCTACCCACCAGACATGGCTTTGATGAATGGTTCGGCATTCCCTATTCCAATGATATGTGGCCTTTTCATCCACAGCAAGGCCCCATTTTTAATTTTCCAGATTTACCGCTTTATGAGAACGAAACTA
>CAZRIE010000246.1:0-3105 GCA_964600075.1 uncultured Flavobacteriaceae bacterium | reverse complement strand
AAAAAAGACTAGGAGAGCTAGTTTCGGTGCTAAAAAGAGTCGTGAAAAAAATTCGTCTCGTCATTGAACATAATTATCCATTTAAGTGGGAAGGGCAAGCCAATCACACTAATAAAGAGACAAAAAAGAAAAAAAATATAAACGAAAAAAGAAGAATTCGCTCTGGATCCTTAATCACAGTCCTTGTTATTTGTGGACTATTGATTTATGTATTTACAGGAGATTCTGAAAACGAATCAACTCCGTTGCCCGAAATTGATACAACAGAATTGGATTCCGAGACTAATGCCGGTACTAAAAATGATTCAGAAAATCAGGCAGCGGCTACTTTGAAATTAGGCAGTGGAGATACTTATGAGGACGGTATTATTTTTACGGTAGATTCATCGAATAAAACCGGTAAAATTGCCTATTCAAAAGATATGGGACTTATGTCGTGGAAAAGTGCCATGAAGATTCATGAGCAATTAGGAGTAGGATGGCGATTGCCTACGTTAAACGAATTGCAGGTCATGTACCAAACGATTGGGCAAGGAGCGAACAATACCGGTAGATTTGCAGATGAATTGTATTGGAGCGCTACGCCATTCGACAAAAACCAAGCTCGACTTCTTAGGTTTACTGATGGCAATACCTCATATCATTACAATAGCACGGGCACACATCGAAAATTTCAAGTTAGGGCAGTTCGTGATTTTAGCCGATAGCTGGCAGAATCACCCCGCTCCGTAAAGTCACCCCTTTTGTGCGAGCGACGCGCTTTTATCCCATGCTGTTTTTAATATGAAGAGCTTTTTATCTCAGCCGCTTACTCTTTCTTTTAGTACTCATGCTCAGCACGAGCAGAATGATGCTCGTGCCCGTGAGGTAGAATCCCGATTTCATTCGGCATATGACTCTGCACAACGTGCAACCCATATCAAAACCAGAACGGGCGGATAAAACAATGGTCAATTCGTCGGCTCTTACTACCCAATATAAATACTAAGGAATAATAATATTATGTACAGGTAGTATGATTGGCACAACTTCGCCTTCGGTATGTTTTTGCAATATGGGAACAATGGTCGCCATAAACTTATCCAGCGCCTCCTGTGATTCCCATACATCGGTTACATGCCAGCCATCGCCATTGGGTGCGGCCACATGGTATAGCCGCTCCGGTATCCTGCCCAAACCAGCAGCCTCCAGGTCTCTAACTGTTCCTTCATACTGTGCTGCAGTCATTTTCGGGTGGATCATATGTAATACTATATTTTTCATAATATTTTGATTTAAATTATTCTGTTAATTAAATGTTGTACTCTTTTATGGTATAACTAAATGTCAGTTTTATGCCGTTTATTTTTTCTTAGGCACTGTTACTTGAGAAAGCAATTGATTGACCAAAAAGAAAAATAATGATAAAAGCAAGATTTGATTCAACAAGGGTTTCATAGTATATTCTTCTAAATTGTGTCTAAGTTTTAACTACTACTTGCTGCCATAAAGTTAGCTGTCTACTATTCTACCGGTGTCGATGTTACCACACTAACAATGCGATATAGGTTGACATTTCTGGGCCGATCATCCTTATAATTAGCACTATGGTCTTTCCAAAACCCGTCTGGTATCGGATCTCTATCTGCGCTGAAAGGGGGTGAGAGGGCATCTTGCATTGTTGAAAACAGATCGTAGGTGTGACTATTATATGGAAAGTCTCCAGATACAGGTGAGATGACGGAGGAATTACCCCAACCTTTCATGGTTGTTTTACCATCGGCCATTGCTTTTTGCAGCATGGGCTTCCATTTCTCTGTTTGGAAAGCGATGGCTTTGCCTCTGTTTTTCGTGTTGTGGTAGAGTATTTTAACATATTTAAAATCGTTATCCGCTACCACACCGGGCGCCTCAATATGATTGTCCAAATCCCTGAGAAATATTCGATCTGTATCAGTACTCAAGGTTTGTGTTTGAATGTCCTCCATTTTTACATTCGGAAAAAGGTCTGTTATTGCCATCCAGTCGGCACCTTTATCCCAATCCTTAAATGTATTGATAATCAAAATATTAGGAGAATTATCTTGGTTTGTCCCTCCAACCCTTTGAAAGATGCCCCAAAAGACCAAATTTCCCTTGGTAATTTCGTTTTCCGCCCATTTTTGCCAATAGGTTGTTTCCCTCTTAAGATACTCTTGCATGTTCTCAGGAGCGACCTTACGGTATTGATGACTCGAAATATCTTGAGCTTGCGCAAATTGAAAACTTAGTGTACATGCACATAAAATTGTAAAAACTTTTTTCATGATTAGGCTGTTTAAATTAGTACCGGTTGTTATTGGTTAAATGTGATATTAATTCTAAGTTGTATTCTCTCAAATACAGCGGGTAGAAAAATCGGAAATGCGTATGAATGGGGAAGTGCGTTTGAGGGAAAAATGTACGCGCTACATCTCTATATAATTATAAATATAGCAATTAAAACAATCAAATTAGTAGAAATTCCTATTTTATACGGTCTTTTAGTGCTTATTTGTTAATAAGGTATGAATGTCGATTTATATAAGGTGCAACTTCGCATTGTAAAGTCTCGCTATAATAGGCAAGCATCTTTTTGCTAGCGATGTTGCGAATAATCCGTTGGTTCTCTTAGTCTCGGCGTAGTGGCGGTCACAGCTAGATAGCATTGCAATATCCGTATTATAATTAAATAGCTGTTAGTACTGCAGATAAACACTGTCGAGTATTAAATTTTATTTTTTAGTTCCCCCAATATTTGTAGTATTTCTGCTGGGGGCATTCTTTGGGTATAATTTGGCTCGACATGGGCCGCTTCAATGATTTGGTTTGTGTTAATAATAAAAGTAGCCGGAATGGGTAGGTTTTTTGAACCATCTCCGTTTAATTCGGTCAAATCGCGACGACTGTGATAATCAGTTCCTGGATCAAACTGAAGGTTGTACGCTTTTATCACTTCTTGATTTGGATCGCTAAGCACTTCAAAATCAAGATTGTTTTTTTGTGTAACTGTTAAGGCATCATCAAGTTTTTGAGGACTGATTGCTAATAAAGAGGCACCGAAAGCTTTGATTTGCGGTAGATACTTTTGTATTTCCCTTAAATCTA
>CAZRIE010000245.1:0-3171 GCA_964600075.1 uncultured Flavobacteriaceae bacterium | reverse complement strand
ATAAAACACATTGTTAAAATAATAAAGATGTGTTAGGTGCGAAAAAAGAGACGGTTTTGTCACGGAGTACGTAAAGATGTTTTTTCTGGGGATAGATCCTTTACGATATCACTTGATTTTAAAAGAGAATCAAAGGCAAAAAAAATATTCTCGCCTTGCAGACTTGAACTTTATAGCCTTTTACTAACCTCAATATTGATGGGCCCGGAAGTGTATTCCTCCTTAAAATCGTAATTAACAGAAGGAAAAAGGCTCCAATTTTCGCCCAGTTCAAATTCATATGCTGGGCTAGCTCTTAGAATGAACAGGCTTTTGTTTTTCTCAAATTCTATCCCCGGCCCCAACAAAATATTCCAGCGGTTGGCCAATTGTTGGCACAAATACCAATTCAATTGCCATACCCTCATCAAAAGCCGATGGGATATAGGTACACCTAAAAACCAAGGTTGCTTTATGAATCGGATCCTACACTCTTGCTCATCTTAACCCTAGTTTTCCTTTGAATAGCCATTCATAGTGCGAAGTATACAACATTCTTGAAACGGAATGGTTTTATTTAAAATAGCTTAAAACAGCATTGAGTTTTTAGTTGGTAATATCACGAACACATCTAAAACCAATGTGCTCCATCGACGTATCCGGGGTATTTCGCATACGCCGGGCATTGCGATAGCCGGAACACCAATCGTCATTACACAAGAAGGAGCCTCCTCGAATCGACTTCTTTTTCTCTAAATTATTGTAAACTTCAAAACCCTCTGGCGGACCTTGAGGATTGTTTGCAATACCTCCTTTTTCGACCAACTCCGTATAATATTTGGCACTGTACCAATCACTGGTCCATTCCCAGACGTTACCCGCCATATCGTAGAGATCATAGTCATTGGGCGGAAATGATTTTACTGGTGCCGAGCCCTCAAAACCATCTTCAATGGTATTGGTATACGGAAATTTGCCCTGTAGATGGTTGGCGTAATTCGTACCTTGCTCCGTTCTATCATTTCCCCAGGGATACATCATATTTTTTTTACCACCCCGCATCGTATATTCCCATTCTGCTTCTGTTGGCAAGCGTTTTCCTGCCCACTGTGCATACGCCTGTGCATCGAACCAACTTACATGTACCACAGGGTAGCTATCCTTACCTTCTATAGAACTTCCCGAACCTTGAGGCTGTCGCCAATTGGCCTGTTTCATAAAAGTCCACCAATTCGCCAAATTATCACGTGACGCGTTCGCCTCGGCATAGTTGAATACCAGGGAAGCGGGCATCAAGTTTTCAGCAGGGGGCTTGGGTGTGTCCGGTGGAAGTTGTTTTTTAAGTTCTTCCCAGTCAACGGGTATTTCAGCTGTCGTAACATAGCCTGTAGCTGCTACAAAAGCCTTGAAATCTGCATTGGTAACTTCGTGTTCATCAATCCAAAAATCGCTGATTTGAACCGTATGTTTTGGAAGCTCGTCACCCTGAGGAAGGGCAGTCTTGGGCATATTTTCAAATCCTGCGGGAATATCTCCTCCCATCTCAAAGACACCACCGGAAATTTTAACCATTCCTGTATAATCGCCTAATGCATCAGGGTCAGTAATCAATGAATCTGTCTTGTTTTCTTGGATAAGAGCTATATCGGCCCCTAAAAGGCTGGCCCGTGAAACCGCACTGCAGTCTTGGGCGCCATGATCTTCCATTTCCGATACTTCCTTGGGGTTTTCTTTGCAGCCCGTAAGACTTGTGAAAAATGCAGAAATTAATAAGATATGTACTGTTTGCTTTAGGCTCATATATTCATATTTACGGGTCATCGGACGTTTCAATGAATAATCCATTTATTAAATCACATGTGGGCCTATGGCTATAATTCTCCTAACAAAAATACCAAGCCGCCGCTTACACTGCCCATTACGGTGGTAGTCCCGGCACTTATCCCACTTCCGCCTCCACCTACATAAACGCCGCCCCATTGTATGGGAAGGAATAAATCGCCTTGAATATTGAACCCAACACGGTCGCTGAACATGAAGTTGACACCCGCTTTAAAGCTCACGGCGAAACGGGTTGTTGAACTTAGGCCGTTGGGCGCAAGTTGTAGGTTCACATCTTGCGGACTTATCACCACCAATCCAAGGCCACCACCTCCAAATGGCCTTACCTTGCCGGTCTGGAAGTAACGTGTTGCCCCTAATTGAACCCAGTCGAAATTCAAATCCGATAGCCTATCTTCAGTCGGACTAATAATAATATCCCTTATTCTCAATTCAGTAGCCATTCGCGTATAGGCCAATTCGACTTTCGTGTACTCATCCATAAGGACACCGACCGAAAGCCCATATTGATCACTGTCTTTTGCCTTCAAATAATTGGAACCATATTTTAGTTTGCTTCCGAATTGGTACCCATAACTAGGAATGATTTCTACGTCTTGTGATTGGCCGTTAAAATATGCGAACAGTAGGGAAAGCACTAGTGCTCCTTTGAATTTTGACTTCATAAATCAAATGTTTTAACCGGCAAAATTAATATATAAATGTTTTACTTTCAATAGATTGTTTAATTTATTCGCATTGCACCACTAGATTTTCGTGCCGGTCGTAACGAAGGCCTATCGGTAGGCGTCTCTGCGTCATTGCTTAAAACATCTGCTTTTTTACTGTTTAGAGGAGTTTTTTTGAAATCTTCGGAAGCGATATATGCCCAATTGACATTAAAGTCTTTTTTGGTGAACCAACGACACGAAATAAGAAGATAGCAGTGTTTAGTTATTCACAGAACTTGAATTCTTCGCTGCGTGAAGCGAAATGGGATAATACTCTGAGTTGATATTCTTGGCCCAATCGAGTTCGCTGGTTTCCTGCCGGCAAAAACCAAGTGGCAATAACAATAGGGACAATGCGAATATCGACAGTACTTTAGTCCTAAATTCAGAAACTGAATTTTTGAATTAAAAACAATAAGACCCCTTAATGGTATTCTATAATTCGCTTTTTTCTTAGAATACTGTTTATTACTGCACTATTCAGAATCTGTACACCATTCAAATCCACTTTTGTTCCGCCTGTTTTTTTAGGGTTTGATATGATTCGATTCTAGTTTTGAGGTGCTTTTGTACGCGCATCCAAGGCTGCACTTATTTCTAGCGCACGCTCTTCTGTAAGGTTATAATTACGCATTATCCA
>CAZRIE010000244.1:0-3220 GCA_964600075.1 uncultured Flavobacteriaceae bacterium | reverse complement strand
AACTTGTAACCGTGGTAGCTAGCGACGAAGTAAAAAGGTTTGATGAAATTGAAATAGGCGATGTAATGACCTTTGAGTATTATACGTATATGAAGGCAGAATTCCGAGAGCCTACTGCAGAAGAAATCGCTGAGCCGTTAACGATCGTAGCAGAAGGAGGAAAAGCCCCCGAAGGAATGGACCCTGCTGCTGCAGTAGGTGCTATAGTTAAGGCAATTGTCACCATAGAAATATTAAACCGCCCAAATATGTTGGCTACTGTACGTGGCCCAAGAGGCAATTATTTAACCATTCAAATGGAAGATGAGGCCCTGATACAGCGGCTAAACATCGGTCAAAAGTTAATTCTTACCTACGCAGAAGCGATAGCCGTATCTTTGGAAAAGTAAATCAAATAGGCCGTTGATGCTTCAAAAATTTAATTTATCGCTCCTTTGTATAATGGCGCTGTTCGTCTCAACAGCAGCTATTTCCCAAATGAATTCTGCTCCAATACTAGCCGATTCTGTTCTGGTTAATGAACTCGTGGCGATTTCTGAGATTGATATTATTGAGCGGTTAGCAGAGGCTAATAAAGAACTAAAGAAAATAGAGGCGGGAAATAAACCAAAGAAAATAATTGCGATAATTGATTCGCTCCTACCGGGTTATGTTGAGTTTATTTCCCAAGGAAGATTAGTTGAGCAGGATTTTATTAAGGCAAATCCCAACCGACAGAAAATTGACAATCTGATTAATAAATGGCTAGGATATCGTGATTTCTTAGAAGGTTGGCAAGCAGATCTTAATGACGGGGAACTTAAAAAGATCATATTATTGGATCAGATATCAAAATCTGAAATAATTTGGGGAATGACCTATCAAAATGGAGTTGAGAAAAAAATTCCTATTGATATTTTAGTTGGGGTTAAATCTGTCATGGACTCCTATAGTCGTCTAAACACGGCCATTACAGAGGAGAAAAATAACTATCTAAACCTGGAAAACAAAATTAACAACCAGGTCACAGTTATAGACGACGTTGTTGATGAATTAGAACGTCTTAAAAGTTCTGAACTTTATCATCTTTTACATTTAAGACACCCACCCTTCTGGGAAAAATCTACACAAGATACGACTGGTGCAATGGAAAAGGTTGGCGTAGAATCCATATCTAAAAATTTATCCAACACCTGGGACTATCTGCAATTACAGGAAAAGCCTATCTATTACTTCCTTATCACATTGTTTTTTATCATTACAGCTATCCTTGTGATAAAAAAAAGTTTTCTGAAATACCCACTCGCAGCCCCTACTAAACATGTACTGAAAGCTAAAGAAGTAATAGTAAATCGTACGATTTGGATAATTCTATTTCTGACATTAGTTTTGTTTCGATTATTTTTTCCGAATACGCCAAAATTATTTTACGATATATTGGTGATTTCAATGCTCATTAGTGCCATCGTATTGGTAAGTCCATACATCTATAAAAAGTATAAGCATGTTCTACTTTTTTTTATTCTGATATTGATTTTGGACTTTGCCAAAACTTATATGTGGCTACCCTCTTTACACTACAGGTTCTATCTTCTTTTTGAAACCTCTTTGATATTTGCGGTGTTGATGTATTATACGTATCCTTTTGGAAAGTCAGTAAGGACAGATTTAAATAAATTTTGGTTACTAATTACGCGATTTACCCCCATTGCCTATGTTCTCGTTGCCATTGCCTTTCTCTCTAATATTTTTGGGTATACGAATCTTACGGACTTTATAATTAAACTATGTATTCAAGGTGGCGACTTAACCCTTATTTTTTATGCCATAATATTAACCCTCAACGGACTTCTACTGGGTTTTATACATTATCATTTTAATAGTAGATTGACTGAGTTTAATCATGAAATGAAACGTGCCGTAGAAGCTAAGGCAGATCGATTTCTGCGCGTATTCACCTTCTTTTTGTGGGTTTTCTATCTTCTTGAAATTCTCGATTTAAAGTTGGTCGTATCTGAGGTTATTTCAAATATTTTCTCGGAAAGCTATAAAGTGGGCAGCATTACCTTTACGTTGGGAACGATTGTTATGTTCGTTGCTATCTTGGGCGGTTCTTATCTTATTACTCGGATAATCTCATTTTTATTGGGGGGAAATGAGATAAAACTATTTTCTTTCAAATTGCCCAAAGGTATACCTGCGGCTATTTCCTTGGTCATACGTTATTCTATTTTGGCCTTTGGTATCGTATTGGCTCTTTCGTATGTGGGAATTGATTTGAGCAAATTCAATCTTTTAGCGGGAGCTTTGGGTCTTGGTATCGGATTTGGATTACAGGCCATAGTCTCCAATTTTATTTCAGGAATTATCCTGATTTTTGAAAGACCTATATTACCGGGAGATGTCGTAGAAGTGAATAACTTAATAGGAACAGTAAGCAAGATTGGAGTGCGTGCATCCCGCATAAACACTTATGAAGGCGCAGAGGTCGTAGTACCAAATAACAATTTGATTTCGGAAGACCTTATAAATTGGACGCTCTCCAATAACATCAAAAGGGTAGAGGTTTTAATCGGCGCGGCATATGGAACAGACCCTAACGAAGTTTTAAAAATTCTTGAAATTGTGGCCAATGAAAATAAACAGGTTTTAAAAGATCCGCCACCTAAGGCATTGTTCGATACCTTTGGAGACAGTTCTTTGAATTTTAGGCTCTTGTTCTGGGTGTATTTTCAAAATGGTTTACAGGCCAAAAGTGATGTTTCCATAGGTGTTTATAATAAATTTGATGAATTAGGAATAAAAATTCCATTTCCGCAGCGTGAGGTTTATTTATCACATGAAGATACTTCAAATGACGGGTCGTCTAAAGATCTCAATATTCAATAAAAGCAGGGCGGAACGATAGGTATACGCTTCATACTGCTTACAAATTCAAATCAGTAGTAGTGAAAAACATACTCTTTCTAAGTCTTTTGCTCTCTTCTTCAGTAGTTTACGGCCAGAGTACGAAAAGTGTTTCACCGGCTCAGGCAGGAGGTTATCTACCGGGTATAATGGGGGTAAGAGACTATGCCAACCCAGGTCAAGATGGGCTGTTTATAGTCGACTACAATATATTTTTAGATGCAAACACCTACTATGACAGAAATGGTGAAAAGGCAGCTATAATTGAAGGCCCTTTGGGAAATACAATTCCGCTTGATATTGACATATCGGGTTATATTAATAGCTTAATGCT
>CAZRIE010000243.1:0-3222 GCA_964600075.1 uncultured Flavobacteriaceae bacterium | reverse complement strand
CAGTCATATCCAGGTCTACGCTAAATTAGTACCTTGCTTAACCGGACACTAGTGAGTTTATATGACAAGTAAACTAGAAATTAGAATAAGCTGCTAACAAACGATATAGTACATGCCTCTAAGTGGTCATTTGAAATTTCAGCATACATCAGGTGATGCTATAGTGATTTTTAAAAAATTCTTGAAGCACGTTCCATCTCTGAATCGTTAGGTGCAATATGATGACACACAACACATATGAATAAAATAAAAAGGAATTTAAAAAGAGAAATTAGTTTTTTAGGGCTTAGCTCTAATATTATTAATACTGTAATTGGATCAGGGATATTTGTTTTGCCAGCTATTATTGCAGCAGATCTTGGTGCTGCAAGTATCCTAGCCTACGTATTTTGCGGTATTTCAATTACCTTAATGATGTTGTGTTTTGCCGAAGTTGGTAGTAAAATAACAGATACAGGCGGCGTTTATATTTATATTCAAAAAACCTTTGGGAAATATCCCGGATTCTTAACTGCCTGTATTATGTTGCTCGCATCAATAACAGGTATTGGCGCGATTGCTAATGCAGTTATAGTTATAATTTTTAAAGTATTTCCTTTTTTTCAAAGTGAAATAACGCGAATTTTATTTTTTGGTTTTCTGTTCTCTGGATTGGGATATATCAATGTAATTGGTCTTAAAAAAGGAATTGGTTTTGTTAAGATAATAACCTTTATTAAAATTGCGCCGCTTTTATTAATCGTGTTAATTGGCTTTAAAGATATTCACTTAACCAATTTGATTTGGGATTCTACACCCTCAATGCAACAAATTGGAAGCACATCACTTATCTTGTTTTTTGCTTTTGCCGGAGGAGAAATAGCACTTTCAGTGAGTGGTGAAGTGCGCAATCCTCAAAAAACAATTCCTCGGGCTATACTTTTTAGCATATTTACACTGGGAATAATTTATGTATTGGTTCAAACCGTTTTACAAGGTGTTTTAGGGTCATCACTTCCTTCATTTACAGAAAACCCATTAGGTGAAGTAGCCAGTCATATATTTGGCCCCATCGGATTTGGATTAATAACCATTGGCGCAGCTATTTCTATGTTTGGAAGCATAAGTAGCCAGGTGTTAAGTATTCCAAGAATTTTATTCGCAGCGTCAGAAAACAAGGTAATTCCAATTAAAATATTATCCAAAATTCATATTAAATACGTCACACCTTATATCGCTATTATTGTGTTTGCAGGTTTATGTTTCTTATTTGCATCGTTTGGTGGATTTAAGGATTTAGCAATTATATCAAGTGCTTCCTCGCTACTTATTGCTTTAGGCATATCGATAGCTCTCATAAAATTAAGGAGAAATGAGAAGTATGATTCTCACGGAAAAACCTTTAGGCTTCCAGGGGGTTATATAGTACCAATAATGTCGTCAATTGTAATTCTATGGTTTCTTTCTAATCTTTCTGAAAATAAGATTTTGGGATTTGGATTGTTAATTGTCATCTTAACAATCCTTTACTTTTTAATTAACTCGAAACTAATAAAGCGCCTAACAAAAAAAATAGTGCATTTGGCAGATAGCGCTGAACATAAAGATGGTAGGAATAACAAAACATAGTAGTAAATTGCGTATTTGGAGCGTAAAAATGCAAAACGTAGCATATTCAAAATGTCGTGCTTACGTTATTGAGCAACAATACGGAAATTGATTATTTAACAAAACTCTGAACTGAAAAATAATTAGATTATGGATGTATCACATTTTATGGATGTATTACTAAAAGACACTTCTTACGAAGTAAAATTAATTTGGTATAGTATTATACTTTTATCAATAGGAATATCGATTTATGCTACCATTGACATTGTAAAAAGTTCATTTGAAGAGGAGGATTATTATACTTGGATTTTAGTCGTCGGACTTGTTCCGATATTAGGTCCAATTTTATACCTATTTATCGGAAGAAAACGAAAACTGGAGCGCAATTAATAACCCTACGCACAACACGGGCAACCGTTGCAAACTTAGTATGGCTATCAGCCCGGCACCCGTGCACGATGGATTTTTAAAGGATATACGTAACTAAATGAAGGATTGCAAATTGTCATGGAGCGCAAGGGGTTGACCAGTCACAGAACGGATGAATATAAGCCGCTTCAAGAGGCTCTTTTCTTCTCGGCTCAGAAACGGAAAGCTGATTCTCGATGCTTTACAGAAGCGCTCGCTAGCGTTTGTCTCCACCACAGTCGGACAGCTGTAACCTGTGCCCAAAGGAGAGGTCAATCCAAGTCAACCTAAAAAGCCGCACCCCCACCAGAACGTCCAACCCCAAAACTAGCAGACGAAGAATCGCTAGCTCTAGATTTCTGAGGGGTTTTGAAATAGACTTCACTTCATGTTGACGGTATGATAGGCAAACGGTTTGCGAAGCTAGAAAACTATCGCGTTGTTGGCATCCCAGTTTGTTGGTAAATAGGACCATTCAGCACTGGCAATTATAGCCAAGGGTTTCGTCGATGGGTCTAAGATTTTATGTGTTTAGTTTTTCTAAATTGCAGTACGACTAATTACCGATATAAAAAAAATATTGTTACTAGATACGATTGTTGCCATTAATACCGAAAGAAAACATGAGACATTTAGCAATCATTCTGTTTTTGATTTTAATTAGCTGTAAAAACTGAAACGAAAACTGAATTGACAAAACCGTTTATGAAATGTGGAACAATTTTACCAAATCAAATCCCGAATTCAAAAAAGACAAACTACCAGACTCTTGGTATTTTCATAATAATGAAGAAGACGCAAATCGGTTAGCGGAATTAATTTTAAACGGAAAAAAGAAAGCAGGACCCTCTTTGTATTCTTGGTTTGAAGAATCTAATGCTGATTTACCAAAAATCGGAACAAAACATATTATAACGGATTTTGACGGAAAAGCACGAACGATAATTGAAATTGAAATTGAAAAGGTAGATGCAATTCCATTTAATCAAATTTCCAAAGACTATGCTGAATGAGATATGGGAACGATAATTGAACCGCTCAAAAAATCGAAAAAAGCACATTGGAACTTTTTTGCGAACGCAATGGAGAAAAGCAGAGAGAAACCGACAGAAGAAATGCTAATAGTTTGTGAAAGGTTTGAAACAACCTGGACGAAAAAGTACTAATGGCAATAACTAAGCATATGGCGCGCCGATAGGCTAGCGCTATATGACTTGTTGACTG
>CAZRIE010000242.1:0-3261 GCA_964600075.1 uncultured Flavobacteriaceae bacterium | reverse complement strand
CACCTTGACCGATCTATCCAGTAATAGAGCCAAGTAGCACTAGGGTCATAATCAGAAGTAGGATTGAAGAAAATATCCAGTCCATTTGAGTTGATGATTTGTAGTCTCAAATCTACTTCTGGTGGCAGGTGAGATAAGCAACAACTTGATAAATGCACCAAACTAAATAGAATTAATGTGCCATGCATAGTGGTAGTACTTCGGCATTAAAAAACACTTCATAATATTGGATTTTTATGATTTATTTAGAAACTTACACTATTTATTATTCGGGTTCGCTTAGGGGATTACACCCGTATAAATATTTTTTTTCGATAAAGGGTATATAGGATAAGCCATTGGATAATAACCAATCCTGAATACAGAATAAATTGTTGGGTAGCGGGATTGTCAAAAAGGTTCGCAAAACCACCGAAAAAGAAGTCTCGGCTGCCGTGAAGTGGAAAATACCACTGCGCCGCATATATGGTGATTGCATTCATTCCGATTGGGACAAAAAACCAGCCTATCCATTTCATTTTCCACACATCCATGACGGTATAAAAGAGAGCAAGCAAAAGTAACGACCATCCTGCTGACCAAAGCACATAGGATGGAGACCAAAGACCTTTGATAATAGGAAACGACAAGCTCCAGGACCAACCTAGAAATAAGCAGACCAATCCAGCGACAAATAGTTCGATTCCGCAACGAAATTTAGGTTGTTTATACGACTTGATTCGCTGCCCTGTTAGACCACCAAGTAAGCTGACCATTGCAGCGGTAAAGATCCTTATGGTGCCTTCGGCATCATAGACACCCACGGCCAGGTTTGTTTTGATGAGGTTACGGTCCAACCATGCCGCAAGGTTGTTTCCTGGGGTAATGGTTTCTCCTTTTCCAGGATAGGGCAGATAGAAAATTATTAAGTGATAGATTAGTAGTACGCCAAAGAAAATAACCAGTCGGTACTTCCAGCTTTCCACATGTAAAGTAATGCTTGCGCCAATCATATAACTCATCCCAATCAACCATAAGACCTGGTAAAGACGGATAGCCTCCCATTGAAATTTGAATAGGCTGAAACTAACTCCAATAAAAACGATAATGAGTGAGCGTTTTATGATTTGGTATTGAAGTTTTTTGATGGGGACTCCTTTTGCTTTTTGAGACAAAAGAGAGTAGGGTACCGCTACTCCTGAAATAAATATAAAGAGAGGGAAAATCAGATCAAAAAAATGAAACCCATCCCATTTTACATGCGTCATTTGCATGGCTAATCCGTTTACCCAGTTTTCAGGAAACCCTAGAACTTTCACTAACGAAACTAGCATTCCGGATCCTCCAATAATCCAAAACATGTCGAAACCTCGTAACGCATCAAGTGAAATTAAACGCGTCTTCTTTATTTCATTGCTTGTGTTACCCATAAGCGTATTTTTAGTATTTTTTGATTTGTCTTTGTGTGAAAAAAAAATATCTTGTGAATCGCACAACGTGATCGTGTATGGCTAGTTGCTTTGAGAACTAAGATACCAAAAAGACACAGCGTAAAGGAAATTGGTAGAATTTCCTTGGTAATGATTAAATGGTTCTGTCGCATCTGTCAAAATTTGCAATAATTCGGTCATAACAAAATACATATTTGACTAATCTTCAGGTACTTACGTTTTTTAGGTTTCCAGTTATCTTCTAAAAACAGACTCAAATATTACAGATGCGACAGAACCTTCTGATGTTAAAACAACCATTGACTACCAACAAAACTTTATAAACAAAGATTTGGACGATGCTCTTGATATTGTAATCGGCCTTTAGTCTATTTACGCATTATGACAGATTGCGTTTAAATAAGATATCAACCTAGTTTTTTGTCTATATTCTTTCATTTCAAAATAATTATGTATTTTTGTTCATAATATTTATGTGTTCACGTTTTCGTGAACTATAAAATAAAGTGAACAATGAACAATCAAGGAATTGTGCAATACGCATTGGCCAACCTTCAGAAAACGGGCAAAATTAGAGCCAAATGGCTTGATAACGCCCCCAATGAAGTCTTAGATGGTACGATAGCCCTTACCCTGAACGACCGGACTATCAAGCTTGGCATAGAAATTAAAAAAGAGCTAAGAAATATCCATCTTCCAAAATTGGAGGCATTCGCCAAGGAGTATCAACCATTTATGATCGTTGCACAAACCATATTTCCCAAAATAAAACAAGAGCTTCGTAACAGGAATATCGCCTATCTTGAGGCGAACGGCAATATTTACCTCAATGAAAAAGAAACCTTCCTTTGGCTCGATGCCAATGAACCCATCGCAATAAAGCAAAAGACGACAAATAGGGCATTTACCAAAACCGGACTAAAGGTTGTTTACCAGTTCCTATTAGACGATACATGGGTCAACAAAACCTATCGTGAGATAGCCGATAAAACAGATACAGGTATCGGTACTATTACGAACATCTTCAATGGCCTAAAGGCCGATGGTTTCCTCATTCCACTTACCAAGGACACCTATATCCTAGAGGGCACTAAAAAATTACTCGAAAAATGGATTATGGCCTATGAAAAAAAGTTGAAACCAAATCTGGCCATTGGAACATACCACTTTGCGGATAATGATGCTTTTTTTAACTGGAAAGACATTCAATTAAAACAGGGGAAAACATTATGGGGAGGCGAACCCGCCGGGGATATCTATACCAATTATCTACGACCGGAGGAGTTGACGCTTTACACCACCGAACCAAGAAACGAACTGATGAAGAACTATAGACTTGTTCCCGAAGAAGGAGGCAATGTCAAGATTTATGAAAAATTTTGGAAAGACAATACCGAGGAAAAAGATGCGGTTCATCCTTTGCTCGCTTACGCCGACCTAATAATGAAAGGGGATAGACGATGTACCGAAACCGCAGAAAAAATATACAATGAGTACCTACATGATAAATTTTAAACAACTCCGCCAACTACCCGACTTTTTAGAAATGTTGGCAGCTCTAGAACGAGGTTTTAAAAAATTCCATGTCGATTTTTATTTGGTCGGTGCCGTCGCCCGTGATGTATTGGATGAGCCGGACATAGTATACCACGTGCGCCGGATTAAAGTGAGCATAGCAATAATTATTGAAACTGCAGATATAGCCTAGGCTGCAATGCGTTTTTAAGTGGTTCACTTTAGCCCGGCGCACGTGGTATACTATGTCCGGCGTTTGCAGTCATCATAGGCTATTTATCTTTTAAGGTATCTAAAATAGAAGAACTCCGAGAAG
>CAZRIE010000241.1:0-3261 GCA_964600075.1 uncultured Flavobacteriaceae bacterium | reverse complement strand
ATTGGAGAGAACAAATGCTGATCGTGAATCATGGCAACGATTACAAAAAAAACAATCAATAAGCCTGTAAATGGGAGCGCTTCTTCAAAAGCATGACCTAAGTTATGTTCATCTGTAATACCAATGAATGCAGTTTGAAATATGATTAACCCTAATCCAATAAAGCCGACTGGAGCAATATGTAAGCCAAGACTAATGATTAGCAAAACTGCTGCTACACCCTGAACCCATAAAGCATATTTTTCTTTTGGTTTTCTTTTAGCATCTTCTTCATCAATGTATTCACTAATGATTTTTCGAGCAACAGGTGGCATTTTACCTCCGAAATCGAACCATCCTGTTAATTCTAAAATCGCAGTTGTTACCAAGCCACAAAAAAATACGGGAATAGTAATAGGAGCCATTCGAAAGAAAAACTCTGCAAAATCCCATCCCATTCGCTCACCAATCAGTAAGTTTTGAGGTTCTCCAACTATGGTACATACACCACCAAGAGCAGTACCTACCGCACCATGCATTATTAGACTTCTTAAAAAGCTTCTAAATTGAACCAATGTTTCTCCACTTAATTCATCTTTATCTAAAATCTTATTTTCATTGTAATCTTCTAATCCGGAATGAATTTTATGATACACCCCATAAAAGCCTACAGACACGCTTATTAAAACAGCCATTACCGTTAACGCATCTAAAAAAGCAGATAAGATTGCAGATAGGGAAACGAAAAGAAGTGAAAGAAGAAGTTTGGATTTTATTTTGGTGAATACCTTACTAAAAATAAACATGAGTAAGGGTTTCATGAAATAAATTCCCGCAACCATGAAAACTAAAAGTAAAATCACTTCCAAGTTTTGATTTACTTCTTTGTATGCTGTTTCAGGTGTCGTTAGTCCTAAAAGTAAAGCTTGAATGGCTAATAGACCACCCGACTGAAGTGGGTAACACTGCAAGGCCATGGCAAGAGTGAAAATGAATTCTGCAATAAAAAGCCATGCGGTTACTACAGGCCCTAAAACGTATAAGCAAATCACATTTATAATCAGAAAACTGATCATTGTCGCTTTAAACCATTTTGGACTATTGCCTAAAAAATTCTTTAACATAAGTTCCTTACCTTAATACTCAATTGATTCATTATACTATTAACTCTAGCTGAAAGGCGATTGCATGACGTATTTCGTTCTGTTTTCTTCTAGTATTCAAAATGTAAGTCGAAATTAAAACCTGTTCTATTAATTATAAATACCGTCGTGACGTAAATCATTTAAACATGCTATTCCATCGCCCCGCAACTGGTATTCTAATTGTTTACTGAATCTATGGATGCAAATATAAGGCGCAGTATTCATAAGTATTTATTTATGTTTAACATATATATCATAAATATTATTTATATATAAAATCATCTAAGACTTGTGCTAGAACCCTTTCTCGTACCATTTTTTTAAAAAAGTTTAAATGCTAAACTGAACCATGTGGAAGTATTCGAATAGTAACGGGGTCTATTTGGGTTCTGTCGCATCTGTATATCTCTAAAATTTCACACCTAAGGATAGAAATTTATGTTTTGATATTCAGATATTTACATTTTTTAAATTTGCCAAAAAAAGCCCAAAATCAGCCCTAACTATGAATGATGCGACAGAACCCAAATATTATACATAACCGCTGGCAACAAGCTTGAAACAAACACATATGAAAAAAGTAATATTTGGCATACTAACTCTATTGATCGTATCCTGCAATGGAGAACCAAAAACGGAATTTTCTTTATATGGAACGACAAGAGATGTTGAAAATGGAACAGTACTTTATTTGGACAACACAGAAGCTTTAATCGATTCTGTAGCAATTGAGAATAATTCTTTCAGTTTAAATACCAAATTGTCAAAATCGCCATTACAAGTGATTTTGAGAACAAAAAACTTTTCGCACTATCGTTTCTTATGGTTAGAAAACAATCCAATGACCTTTGATGCAACTCAATCGGATTTTAGGAATGCATCTGTAACAGGTTCAAATGAAGAAAATTTAAGCCAAGCTTTAATGAAAGAAACCGATTCACTTCCCGAAGATGAACGTTTCAAACTAGCAATGGAGTTTGTCAATAAAAATCCAAATAGCGTTCATAGTGCCTATATTCTATCTGTATACTCAAAAAATTGTGGAAAGGAAAAATCTAAAGAACTCTTTGACAAATTTTTAACAGAAAATTAGAATTATGAATATGAAAAAGTATTTCAAAGTACATTGCACTGAATAAATATTCGAAACACTTGAAAAAAGAACTTTTTCCACTTCACGGCATTGTGACCGTCTTAAATACACCTTTTACAAAAGAGGACAAGGTCGATTTGCCTGCCCTGAAGAAGAATGTAGCACAAGCCCTAAATGCAGGTGTCGCAGGGTTTTTAGTGCCCGCTATGGCGGCAGAAGTATACAAATTGCGTACTTCAGAGCGACTTGAAATGGTCGCAACGGTTCTTGAGGCTTGCGAAAATGTACTCGTTATCGCAGGAATAGGGGCCAAAACTCTTGACGAAAGTAAAAAGCTGCTTAAATCGCATTTGGCCTTAGGCTGTAAAAACGTGCTTTTTCAAATACCCTACGAGAACGACACCCAATTCGAAGCTCATTTTTCAGAAATGGCCAGTTTTGGTCCGGACATGATCATGCTTCAAGATTGGGATTTTTCAGGTGATGGGTTGCCCGACAGTTTGATCTGTAATCTCTTTGAAAAATTCGAGGCCTTTCGTTGTTTAAAAATCGAGACCGTACCTGCAGGAATAAAATATTCAAGAATATTGGCGTTGACCAAAGGCCGATTGAACTTAAGTGGAGGCTGGGCCGTATCCCAACTATTGGAAGGCCTAAAACGAGGGGTACATGCATTTTTGCCTACCGGAATGCATTATATCTACACGGAAATATACCACTACTACCAGAACGGTCAAATAGAAGAATCGGAAAAGCTATTCAATAAAATAGTGCCTGTTTTAGCTTTCTCGAATCAGCATCTTGATATTTCAATTCATTTTTTTAAACGGCTCTTGTTCAAACAGGGGATCTACAACACCCCGAACGTCAGAGAACCTATTTTAAAATTTGATAAGCTTCATCAAGAAATAGCCGATAAACATATTAAGACTATCATTGAGCTTGAAAATCAATTGAAGTCCAAAAGGAACTTATAAGGTTAAAAATAAAGGCTCTAGTTTAATTTAGCTATTATTTGTATCTTATGGTTATGGAAATAGAAAA
>CAZRIE010000240.1:0-3264 GCA_964600075.1 uncultured Flavobacteriaceae bacterium | reverse complement strand
TGAAATTGTAGTTATGCAAATGGTAACACCTAACGGCGATGGTAAAAATGAATTTTTGTGGATCGATAATGTTGATAAGGCATTGAACAATAGCATCAGAATTTACAATAGATGGGGGGTAGCGGTCTATGAAGGCAAAGACTATAACAATCAGAACAATGTTTTCGCCGGCCGATCAAAAGGAAGATCGACCATTAGTGCCGGGGAGTATTTACCGGCAGGAGTATATTATTATATCTTTGATTACAATACCGTAAATGAAAACAGTATAACGGAGAGTGGTTATATTTACATCAGCAAATAAATTTTAGATCGATCAATGACAATAAAGAAGAGCCTCCTAGCGTCCCTATTTTTAGTGTTGATCTTTTGGAAAAACGCGAATGCCCAGCAAGATGCACAGTATACGCAGTATATGTTCAATACGATGAGTGTGAACCCTGCCTATGCTGGTTCAAGGGGGCAGCTGAGTATTGCCGCGCTATATCGGTCGCAATGGGTTGGTTTAGAAGGGGCTCCCGAGACTTTTACGGTCAACCTTCATTCTCCCATTAGAAATAGTAAGGTCGGTTATGGTATTTCCATTATAAACGATAAGATTGGGGAAGGAACGGTTCAGGAAACTTATATCGATGGGTTGATTTCCTATACTGTAGATGTTTCTTTACAAGGTAAATTGTCATTTGGCCTTAAGTTGGGGGGTAAGTTATTAAATCTTGATTTTGAACAACTTAGACAAAGGCCCGGTTTTGAGGAGGGCGTGAATACTGACAATATCGAAAATAGCTTTTCCCCTAACGTAGGCTTGGGAATATATTTTCATAACGATAAATTTTATGCAGGCCTTTCTGCTCCTAATTTGCTGGAATCAGAGCATTTTGATAATGCAAATAGCGATGCTAACAATATTGATTTTCTTTCAAAGGATCGTATTAATTTTTATCTCATTACCGGGTATGTTTTTGACTTGAACGACAATTTAAAGTTGAAGCCAGCGTTACTGACCAAGGTGGTCAGTGGAGCACCACTACAGGTAGATATTTCGGCAAGCTTTCTTTTTGCCGAAAAATTCTCTTTGGGTGCCGCTTATCGGTGGGATGCTGCTGTAAGTGCTTTGGCCGGTTTTCAGATTACAGACCAGTTTATGTTAGGTTTGGCCTATGATAATGAGACTACGCCTTTCGGAGCTGCCAACTTCAACGATGGTTCTTTTGAAATATTTCTGAGATGGGAATTGGTAAGGTCTTTCGAAAAATTAGTTTCTCCCCGATTCTTCTAAACGTTGTCCTATAATGATAAAAATGCGCATACTAATTGTTTTGGTTATTTTATCGGGCCTAAGTAGTTATGCCCAAGATAAACAGGACAAATTGGTGACCAGGGCAAACGAAAAATACGAAGAATACTCCTTTAGCCCCGCAATTGATATTTATAAAAAAGTGCTCGACAGAGGCTATACTTCGGCTGATTTGCTGAAGAAGTTGGGTAATGCGTATTACTTTAACGCCGATTATGAAGAAGCGGCAAACACCTACAAAAGATTGGTAGAGGAGTATTCGGATGAAGTAGAGCCTGAATACTATTTTAGATATGCCCAAACGTTGAAGACCCTTGAAGATTATGAGGCATCTAGTAACGTTATGTCTAAGTTTTTAGAAGCTACCTCAAATGACGCCAGGGCCACGGCATTTAAAGATGAAAAAAAATATTTACGTGACATAAAAAGAAATTCGGGCAGATATAACGTGTCTCCCTTTCAGTACAATTCCCCTTATTCAGATTTCGCGCCTACATACTACAAAGAAGGTCTTATTTTTTCATCAGACCGCGATACGGGAAATTTTGCCCGTTACCGCCACACTTGGAATTCGAAAGACTTTTTAGACCTTTATGAGGTTAATGCGGATAGCACTTCAAAAGGTTGGGTCGCAAAACTGAGCGATCATATAAATACAAGGTTGCACGAATCTACATCGGCTATCAACAAAGATGGGAGCACACTTTATTTCACTAGGAATAATTTCAAGGAAGGAAAATACGCAAAGGATAAGAAAGGTGTAATACGTCTTAAAATCTTTAAAGCAACACTGACCGATGAGGGCGAATGGGGCAACATCGAAGCACTACCTTTCAACAGTGATGATTATTCTGTTGCGCACCCCACATTAAGCCCCGATGGGAGAATCCTGTATTTTGCTTCCGATATGCCAGGTTCATTGGGCGAGTCGGATATTTTTAAAGTGCGTATAAATGGAGATGGAAGTTTTGGAACTCCAGAAAATTTAGGAGGTATAATCAACACTGAAGCAAGAGAGACCTTTCCATTTCTTACCAGTGAAGAAGTTTTATATTTCTCTTCAGATGGCCACCCCGGTTTAGGCGGGCTTGATGTTTTTGCGACCAAGATAGCAAATGGCAAACTTAATGGTTCAGTTATGAACGTAGGTGAGCCTATCAATGGAAGAATGGACGACTTCACGTTTATTTTTAACGAAATCACAAGAAAGGGATATTTTGCCTCTAACCGTTCTGAAGGTCAAGGTGCCGATGATATTTATGCGTTTTTAGAGACGAAAGCATTATTATTTGATTGTACGCAAGAAGTTTCCGGTACGGTCAGGGACAAGATTTCCAATAAGATATTGGTTGGTGCCACCGTAAAGGTTATCGATGAAAACAATGAAGAAATCATGTCGGCGATAACCAATGTCGATGGCAAATATATACTTGCTTTGGATTGTAACCAGGGTAATTTTGTAAGAGCAATGACCGATGGTTATATTCCGTCAGAAGAATATTTGAGAAAATCGGACGGCAAGGCCAAGATAATGGATTTTTATTTAGAGCGTAACACGATTAGTGCTGGTTTTGGAGATGATTTGGCCAAACTGTTGCAGTTAAGTACCATCTATTTCGATTTCGATAAATACAGCATACGTAAAGATTCTGAAATAGAAGTTGAGAAAGTTATTGCGGCTATGGAAAAATACCCTAGCCTAAAGATAAAAATCAACTCACATACCGACAGTAGAGGAAAAGATTCTTATAACCTCTGGCTTTCGCAGAAACGTGCCGAATCTACAGTGGCCTATGTGGTTAAGAAAGGCATTTCGAAAGAACGTGTTGAGGGTAAAGGTTTTGGCGAGACTAAATTAATAAATGGATGTGCAAATGGGGTTAAATGCTCCGATAACGACCACGAACTAAACCGGAGGTCTGAATTTATTATTTTGGAGTAGTCCACATATAGTGTAAAAAAAGAAG
>CAZRIE010000239.1:0-3290 GCA_964600075.1 uncultured Flavobacteriaceae bacterium | reverse complement strand
AGGCTATGGGTTGTTTCATAATTTCAGGATTGTGCCGAATCATCTTTATCCAATCGTCCGTAGAAAAATCGTGATGCTCGAAATATTTTTTGTAAGATGGGTGTTCTTGATTTACCAAGTCAGCCACTTCCATATGCAGTCGGTCTGCAAGTTCTACGATTTGAGTTCCAGTTAATTTTGTTTTTAATATGTCAATTTCTTGCATCGGCAGTCCTTCTGCTTTAGCATATGCCAATGTCTGTTTTGCCCTTGTTGAATTAGAGCTGTAAAACAAAGTTATTTGTCTGTCCGATGTGGCTATTTCTCCCAGAGTATTGTTTTAAAGTATTTTAATTATTCGTTTTCTATTTCATCATACGGGTTATCTATTTTTCTTTACTTTTTGTATAGAGGCTTTATATTAAATTAGGTTCTAACCATATTTTTATACTTTCTTTATTCAGCTACCCTTGGAAATTGCTCTTATGCGTCTCCAAATGATGCTCTAATAATTCCTTTAAACTTTCTAGATATTCTTGCATAACTATTTTGTCCATGTGCGGATGCTGTTTGACGGGCAAGGTCATGGGGTTTTCATCCAATGAACGATAGAGTTCAGGGTAATTGGTTTCGATGTTGGTAGTAACTTGGGTGATTTCGTTTAGAATTTTATGAAGTTCTTTCATTTTATATACTTTAAAAATTGAAGATTGTAAACTAGAATTAGTGTGAATGCCATAGAATATGATAAAGACTTTATACGCCAAAGAGAGAATTATAGTGAACGAATCGTTGTTTAACTGATTTAGAACAACTCGTCAAACCAATATTCCACTTATTCAATTAGAGGCAACACCAACAAGGGTATTTCACTCTTAAAGGTTATATTCTTTACTATATTTTCGTGTGTTAGTTTCTGAAAGAACCCATGTTTTGTTTTTAGAGTGGCTATCATGCCGATGTTCTTGTTTGCTTTTTCTATTTGATATAGGGTATTGGCCACAGTATCTCGCAGTTCAATTTCAAAAAATTGATGTTTGGTTTCTTTCAGAGCGTTTCTCAATAATTCTTTGTTTGATTTTTGCGTATCGCTCAAAACTTGTTCCGTTTTGATATGAGCCACGTTCAAAGTAGTACCCCAAAGCGAAGCCATATTAATAAGTGGCGTAAGTTCTATAGTCAAGAAGGCATGCTTAAAGTCGGTCGCGAAAACGATTTCCCTAAGTCCATTGTATTCATATGCTGCGGGGACTACGACTACTGGGCAATTGGCAATATACTTGATGAGATCTAGGGTGTTACTTCCAATAAAAATTTCACGCAGGGTCGATGAGCCATTTGTTCCCATAAAGATATAATCCGCACTTATGTCGATTTGGGTCCGGTTGGTCAAATTTAGGACGGAATCGATTTCGAAAACTCCTTCAAAATGATGTTTTTCAGTATCATTTTGAGATTCAAGTCTTTTTACGACTTGGTTCAGGTCTTCTTCGGCACTCATTCTAGTTATCGCAGAAGAAGGCGCGTCGTGATACGCATGTAGTATATAAAACGTGCATATTTCATTTTCGAAAAGACGAAGGGCATAATCGATGGCCTTTTGTGCGTTTTCGGAAAAATCGGTGGGTAATATAATTTTTTTCATGTGTTGCTGTTCATTAATTTTTTGATACCTGAGGTACTCAGATATCATACGATTTACTTCCTATTTTGATACCAAGTTTAACCGGCGTACCATTTCTTCGCCGTTCATTACGTGTTCGGTAATGGCAAACACTTCTTTTCGGTTCTTTCTAAAACCTTTTACAAACTTCGCGAGTTCATCTTCGAGCTGTTCATGTTCCGTTCTAAACTTGTAGTAATCATATGCAAAGGGATTATCTAACAACTCGGCTAAATGATGTACCTGTTTATTTGCTCGGTTCAATAAAGATCCACACCTATTTACCATCTCAAGAAATCCCACTTCAATCTCCCGAACCATATCTATATTCTGTTTTTTTGAGATCCACGTAAAATACTTATCGATAAGATGATGCAAAAACTGGAAATCGTTGTTGTAAAATTTAAGGTCTGATTTCTAATATTCCGTTAATGCACGGCGTTGTTGCCAATCGACTTTGTGAATATAATAGCTCTTGGGCCTGTTTCTAAAATGGTTCATGTTGTAATTTATTCATGCTATTTGCAAGTCATAAAGGTATTGAGGTGCTTACACAGAAATCATGACCTAAGTCATGATGGGAAAAAATAGCTGCATGACCTAGGTCATATTTTTCCTGCTGTTTGGGTTATAGCTTTGACACTTAAACTGAAAACTACATTCAAGCGAAAACAATTCAAGCAACATTAGCTTCAGGGGCTTCGTTTACAGTGGGCGGTATACTTCCGCTTATCGTAGTTTTATTTCTGCCTCTTCTACATATGGAATATTATTTATATGGTTTTACAATTGTATTCCTAACTATTTTAGGCGGCTTATCTGCTAAGACCGGTGCTTCAAGTATTGGAAAAGCAATTTTAAGAATTACTTTTTGGGGAACTGTTGCAATAGGATTGACGGCTTTAGTTGGATGTCTGTTTAATGTAAATGTCGAATAATGAACAACACAAGAATGGCTCCTATAAGCACTTGCACAGCCAAGTGCTAACCTAAGTAACTATTCATAGCCAAACCATTGCCTAATTTTAAAATAAATAATTATGATAGAACAAATTAAAACTTTCGACACAAACGTATTAGCTATTGAGGTAATTGATGGTTTCACTGAAACAGATGAAAAACTTTGTCAGAAATTTTTCGAAACAAAATTGAATCAAGGTTTTGAATCTATTAATGTCCTTGTAAAAATTGATGAAATTAAAATTTCTCGTACTAATGCAAAAGCATTTTTTGAAGACATAATTTGGTTACTTAGAAATTACAAGAAAATGGGGCATCTTGCAATTGTAGCACATTCTAATGTTTTAAAAGCTTTGGTTCCCATAGATAATTTGTTTTTTGCCAGGGCAAGCAAAGGGAGACAAGAGAGATATTTTGATATTTCTCAATTAGAAGAAGCTTTAGCATTTGTTGATGCCAATTAATAATACCGCTATATAGAAAACGAAATAAAGATTTAGGATTAGTATAGGAATACCAACGATAACAAATATAATTCCAAAGCCATTTAAAATACTGTTTACGAGTTCTTGCTTAATTTTTGAATTTGATTCCTGTGCTTGGATGAAAATGAGTCGGGTCTTTGTTATAGGCGATTTTTTAGAAAATTGACCAACTCAGTGCCGACTTTAGTTGTATTGGCTATATA
>CAZRIE010000238.1:0-3300 GCA_964600075.1 uncultured Flavobacteriaceae bacterium | reverse complement strand
ATTTTTATGGTAAGAAAGATGGAAAAGCAATCATATGGCAGCGCCCTTACGAACCTGCAGCCGAAGAACCTGATGCTGAATACCCTTATTGGTTGGGTACGGGTCGTGTAGTAGAACATTGGCATACCGGTTCAATGACACGGAGAATACCCGTACTTCATCAAGCAATGCCCCATGGGTATGTGGAGTTAAACCCTGGTGATGCCAAACGTATGCAAATACAAACTGGCGATAATGTCAAACTTACCACTCGGCGAGGAGAAATAACCCTTCCCGCTTCTGTAAACGAAAGAGGTGTTCCTGCTCCCATGCAGGTTTTTGTACCCTTCTTCGATGAGAATATGTTGATCAATGATCTTACGTTGGATTCGTTTTGTCCGATATCCAAACAACCTGACTATAAGAAATGTGCAGTTAACGTAGAAAAGGCCTAAACATGAAAAGAGCAGGAATTTTGTCCATCTTCGCTTTACTGTTTGTAGGCTTTCTGATTAATTGGATATACAGCTACCAACAAGGTCAGGAGGAGGCCTATATTCCCATTTCCGAAGAAAAAGAACTTCCTATAATCTTATCGGAAAGTGCAGTTTTTGAATATTCCGAATTTGCTTTAGATTATTTAAACATGCCCGTTGATGAAAATCATCAGCGAACATTAGACACGTATTATGATAACCGTGCCTACCCGGGAGCCCCACCAAGTATTCCCCATCCTGTAAAAGAAAAAAGGAGTATGGGTGGCAATGTGTGTTTACAATGCCATCAAAACGGGGGTTTCGTGGAAAAGTTCAATGCCTATGCCCCCGTTACTCCACATCCTCAAATGGTCAATTGCAAACAATGCCATGTGGAGAAACAAACCCAGTCAAATTTCAAAGAGACTAATTTTTATAAAAAACCTGCTCCGGCTGTTGGTGTGAACAATGCTTTATTGGGCAGTCCGCCGGTAATTCCCCATCAACTTCAAATGCGCGAAAACTGTCTTTCGTGTCATGCGGGGCCGAGTGCCGTAAAGGAACTGCGTGTTGAACATCCTGAAAGAATAAATTGTAGACAATGCCACGTGCCAAAAGAACGTCCATATGAAAATGTAGAATTGTTTGTACGCACGAAAACAGCAACCAATGAGTAAGCTAAGACTATTATTAGGGTTGATTCTTCTTTATGCGGTCTGTGCTTGTAAGCACAAAGAGGGTGAATATCATAGTTTGAAGGAAAAAATAGAAGAGGAAGGAAAAAAATATCATGATAGCGATATTTCATCAGAAGCTTTTATCGGGGATATTAAGACCATAGAAATAACAGAGGGAACACATACCTTTTTAATTCCCGAACGTAAGAGTCAGATAAAATCGTTCGCCTGCATTGAATGCCACTCCAAACCATTGGTCGACATGCAGAAGAATACGGCAATACAAAAGGCTCATTGGGATATTGAACTTGTACACGCCAATGAAAACACCATGAATTGTGCCACTTGCCATAATGGTAATGACATGAACAATTTGAATACCCTTACGGGAAATGCAGTTGATTTTAATAGGAGCTTTAAACTATGTGCTCAATGTCATAGCAGTCAATTTGAAGACTGGAAAGGTGGTGCGCATGGAAAGAATATTGGAGGTTGGGCCAAACCTAGAGCTGCCATGACTTGTGTAAATTGTCATAATCCCCATCAACCCCAAATCGCACCAAGATGGCCGGTTCTGTTCAATACCCAAAAGGTAAAAGAAAGAGAATAGCTTCCAAACTAAGAATTGCATTATGAGTAAGAAAAAGAAATGGTTTACGTTAGATTTCGGGTTAAACAAAGGAGAGGTAGTTCCTGCAGCTTCTAGCTGCGGTTGTGGAAAAACAGCAGGGGGTTGCGGATCTCATAATACTCCTCCAAAACCAGAACCTGTAGCTTCTAGCTGCGGTTGTGGTAGCACCTCTGGGGGATGTGGCTCTCACAGTGCCCCTATGCCGAAAAGCGAATATTCAGTAACGGCCGATGAGTTTGATGCTGCAGTCGAAGGCACAATGGTGGGCGAAACCAAAAAAGATGGTTTTCAGCAGGTTTTTGACGTTAAGATGGACCGAAGAACCGCATTTCGAAAATTGACCGCCAGTTTATTGATCGGTGCAGGTGCCGTTCAGACATCCTGTAGCGCTATTGCCGGGGAAGAAACAAAGGAAAAGGCCCAGATAGATTGGGAGGAACAATTCAAAGGCAACTACAAATTAATGACGCAGGAAGAACGCGATGCGACGGTAGACCGTTTGGTGCGTTCGTATCAACTTCGAAAAAAAGAAAACATCACAATGACGGCAACCGATGCGTCAAAAGACGTGCTTTTTGGTTATGCTTTTAATATCTCTAAATGTCAAGGCTATATGAATTGTGTGAGTGCCTGTGTTGAAGAAAACAACCAAGATAGGAATTCAGAGATGCAATACATTCGTATTCATGAGATGAAAGATGGGCAAGGTCTTAAGTTCAATGAGGCCGATGACAACTACTATCATGAAGTTCCGGCGGCAGGACATTTTTATATGGGTACACAATGCTTTCATTGTGATGACCCCCCTTGTGTTGATGTGTGTCCGGTAGAAGCTACATGGCGAGAAGAAGATGGCCTTGTCGTAATTGACTATGATTGGTGTATCGGTTGTAGATATTGCATGGCCGCTTGTCCATACGATGGTCGACGTTTTAATTGGAGCAAGCCCGAAGTTCCCCAAGAGGAAGTAAATAAGAACCAACACTATTTGGGCAACCGTATGCGTAAAAAGGGAGTAATGGAAAAATGCACGTTTTGTATACAACGTTCCAGATCTGGTAAAGACCCAGCGTGTGTCGAGGCTTGCCCAACAGGAGCTAGAATCTTCGGAAACTTATTAGACCCGGATAGCACGATTAGATGGGTTTTAGAGAATAAAAAGGTATTCCGTTTAAAAGAGGATTTAGGCACTGAGCCTAAGTTCTGGTATTTTATGGATTAATAAATTAGGGTAGAACAAAATCAATCTAAATGGAAACACTTAGGGCTTTTGTGAGTATGGTAAAAGACAGCCTTGGGTACATCACCCATGGTTCAAGAACCTATCATATCTGGATGGTTTTCTTGACGGCGGTAATGCTCATCGGTATGTATTGTTATTCCATACAATTGGACGAAGGGTTAAGCGCAACGGGAATGACCGATAGGGTAAGTTGGGGCCTTTATATCTCCAATTTTACTTTTTTGGTAGGCGTAGCTGCAGCTGCAGTTATGCTCGTAATGCCCACCTATGTTCTGAACGATATTGATTTTAAAC
>CAZRIE010000237.1:0-3322 GCA_964600075.1 uncultured Flavobacteriaceae bacterium | reverse complement strand
GGCAACATTTTCCGCAGCGGTAGTTGTTCTCAAAAGTATGACAGAAACTGATATTGACCCCATAAGCGTATCCTTCAAACATGAGCCACCCACTGACATGGAAAGCTATCAATTGGCTTTTAAATGTCCAATTCGATTCAACCAAGCACAAAATTTCATTGCCTACAAGACCGTTGACATTGACACCAGAACAGCCAAGGCAGATGCCAGCATTAATAAATTCTTGGTAGAGCGTGTCGAAGAAGAAACAATAGGGATGGAAGTCAGCCCCAATAGAATTGTCACAGATGTACGAAAATTAATAGAAGACGCACTACCTAGCGGTATTCCGAGCATAGATCACGTCAGTGAGTATATCGGAGTGAGCAGTAGAACACTCACGCGAAGGCTTTCTGATAGTGGGACTACCTTTAGAGAACTTATTAAAAGTACACAGGAGGAAATTTCAAAAGACCTTCTTTTTCATTCCTCCAGAAGCGTCGGTGAAATCGCTTTTCTAACTGGCTTCTCGGAGCAGAGTGCCTTTAATCGGGCATTCAAACGATGGACCGCACAGACCCCTGCCGAATTTAGAAAAATCAGCTAAAAACTTGCTTTTGGCATAAACGGTCAAAACATTGGCTTGAAGGGTCAAGAATCGCCCATGACTTTTACCCAATTTTGCATCATCAATAACCAAAATTGTTGAAAGGATGACAGCACTAGCCAAATTAATAATCGGAATAACCTTATCCCTTATACCAAGACTTGACATATCGAAAGAGCCCATAGAGGAGTATGCCCTCTTAAATCTTTCAACAATAGCGGTCATGGGCTCTACAAAAGTAAAGGCGTACGCAATACTTGATAATAAATGTAATGTCTGCCATAACATACGAAATAAAAGACGTGTGTTCACTCCCGAAAAAATGAATCCCTAGGCAGGTGATGTCTACCAGCAGGTATTCATTAAAAAGAGAATGCCCAAAGGCAAGAAAATCAAACTCACTCACGTAGAATATCAAAATTTACTAACGTGGATTACATCCGCAAAAAATTAATAACTATGGATCTATCAATAAAATCATTCATTCTCTTCGGATCAGTAATCCTGACCGGACTATCCGCAGGGCTATTTTACGCCTGGTCGGTATCTGTAATTCCAGGAACGCAAAAATTGGCCGATTCCACGTATCTGGAAACAATGCAAAGCATTAATAGGGCTATTCTGAATCCTGCGTTCTTTCTGATTTTCTTCGGAAGCGTGGTATTTCTAAGTATAGCGAGTATTTATCAATTTCATACCAGCAGGATTACATTTTGGTTAATGCTTGCGGCTTCTATCTTTTATTTAGTTGGTACTGTTGGTGTAACGGCACTGGGTAATGTTCCGCTG
Organism: uncultured Flavobacteriaceae bacterium; assembly: GCA_964600075.1. GTDB lineage: Bacteria > Bacteroidota > Bacteroidia > Flavobacteriales > Flavobacteriaceae > CAZRIE01. Next base: position 1,947 of record CAZRIE010000237.1, on the reverse strand, counting down.
AATGACCAATTGGATATACTGAAGCTCACCGATATAAATCCAGATAAAATCACTGCTTTTAGAAACTTCTATGAAACAAAATGGAATCGCCTACACCTCATCAGGACTGCTTTTGCCCTCCTATCATTCCTACTGGCCGTCTTGACCCTCTTTTTTCAAACCAAAAAACTCTAAACACTATATAATATGCCATTTTTCAAACAATTACATGAATTATCGGATATCACGGATATCACTTGGAACAACAGGAAGCGCCTTGGTCCACTTGACAAGGCATCTCTGGAAATTATGCGGGGGAAGTCTGGCCTCTCTTCGGCTCAAAAAGAGGTTTTTGCTGCCTTTGTCTCCGGACTAAATGCTTGCCAATTTTGCTATGGACCCCATGCTGCCGTAGCCAAAATTTTGGAGTCGGAACAGAAACAATTAAAGCTTTAATAGAAGACCTAGACAATGCACCGATCGATTCGACCGAAAAGCCTCTTTTTCATTATCTAAAGAAACTGACACTTTCGCCCAGCAAACTTGTTCAAGAAGATGCTGATACCGTATTTGATGCAGGTTGGAGCGAGCAAGATTTACAAGATGTTATTCTTATAGGATGTTTGTTTAATTTCTATAATCGTCTTTTAGATGGCCACGGAATTAAAGGCAATCAGGCCATCTATGATTTTGGAGCTGAACATTTGCACAAAAATGGATATGGCGTGCCTTGGTTCATAAAACTTATCAAAAACTCCATTAAAAAAAGTAAAATCAAAAAGCTTCAAACAGTTGAAGCTTTATAATCAATAGTAACCCACATGCCGGTATTAGGCAGGTCTTAAAACGAACAAAAAATGAAATCAGAAAACATTTTAGTAATCGGAGGAACCGGAAAAACTGGAAGAAGAATCGTAAACTTATTAGAGGAACTCGGGCAAAATGTAAGAGTTGGCTCAAGGGCCGGCCGGCCATCATTTGACTGGCACCGACCCGAAGAATGGCCAAAAGCTCTAAAAGGCATAGATAAGGTTTATATTACTTATCAACCGGATTTGGCCGTTCCAGGAGCTTTAGATGCCATTGAACAATTGATAAAAGAAGCTAAAAATGCCGCTATAACAAAGTTGGTGCTGCTATCAGGAAAAGGAGAGCGAGAGGCCGAACGCTGTGAGCAAGTAGTCATTCATTCAGGGTTGGACTATACCATAGTAAGAGCTAGTTGGTTCAACCAGAACTTTAGTGAAAGCTTCTTTCTCGATCCAATCATTGCAGGGTTTGTGGCCTTGCCCCAAGCAGATGCCAAAGTACCCTATGTGGATACAGGGGATATTGCCGAGGTTGCGGTGGAAGCCCTATTGTATAATGAGCACAATGGAAAGATCTACGAACTGACGGGTCAAAGGTTACTTACCTTTAAAGAGGTTATAAATGAAATTTCAAATGCCACGGGTCGTGATATCGCCTTTACCCCGATTGCTTTACCTGCCTATACCGAAATGCTGAAACAACACGGCGTACCCTCAGATTATATTTGGTTGATTGATTATCTATTCACTGAAGTATTGGGAGACCCCCGCATCTCTGAAATAAGCGATGATATTGAGAAGGTGCTAAAAAGAAAACCTAAGGATTTTTCGGGTTTTGTAAACGAAACTGCGGCTACGGGTATTTGGAATCCTAAAGTTGAGATGGTTAATCCATAAGCGTCAATGTATTTAGAAAAGCGACAGAAAATAATTTTCTTTGTATTCTTGAATCAAGCTTCAATAAATTGATTTTAAGCACTTTAATTCAGCTGTTTTCCTGTAACTTATAAGTTTATTAGAAAAATTATGTGATTTTCTAAAGTGCGTTTCGAATCATATATAAAACGTTCCTCATCAAAAAACGAACAATCATGACAACAGTATTTAGTCGAGCCTTGGAAACGACATAATCAATTGATAGTTAATATATTATGTTGAT
>CAZRIE010000236.1:0-3336 GCA_964600075.1 uncultured Flavobacteriaceae bacterium | reverse complement strand
CACTTTGACCGTTTTTTGCAGGCTACGTGGCCAGTTTGAAACAAGCAATAAAAAATGAATCATCGCGGCAGATTTCCGGTGTGGTCAGTACGTTACAGACCAACCTCGCCAAACTAAATACGCCTGATATTTTTTGGGTACTTTCCGGAAACGACATCGATTTGGATATCAATAATCCGTTGAATCCAAAATTTGTATGCATCGGGAATGAAAGTACTTTATCCGAAACCAATTCCCCTGCTATTTCCCTGATATTAGCCGTGGCCCTAAAGCAAATGAACCAGCCCGACAAGCGTAAATCGATAGTGCTAGTGGATGAGTTACCTACACTTTATATCAACAAATTGGAACAGACCCCTGCAACTGCACGAAGCAACAAAGTGGCAACGGTTCTGGCCTGTCAAGATTTCAGTCAATTAGTAGATCGCTATGGAAGGGATAAAGCGCAAGTAATTCTATCCAATATGGGGAATCAATTTTATGGTAGAACGGTCAACAAGGACTCAGCCCAGATGATATGCCAACTATTCGGTAAAGCGGATCAAACTTTTAAAACTTCAAGTAGTGGCGATAATTATTACCAGTCCTCCATTTTTGGAAAGCATACAAACTCCCTGAACAAAAATATAAATGAAACCATCCAAGAACGAGACAGGGTAAAAACTACGGATGTAATGAACCTTCAACCAGGAGAGTTTTATGGGTTTATTGCCGAGGGGAATGAACATGAAATTTTGAAATCAGGCTTTCAAATAAATACGAACATTCAAAATGAAAATTTTGACTTTCCAATAAAGGCAACAGATATGGATATTCGGAAAAATTATAAAAAAATCATTCAAGAGGCTAGGGGTATTCTAGAACCAACAACAGAAACCGAAAACGATTTGATTCAATTTGAATTTTAGAATCAAGGTGTTTCTAAAAAGATTGAGCTATATGATTCCTCAATGGATTTGATTTCTTCATCGGTCAGTTCCTCAAATTCTTTTTCCCTTTTATTCTTTGAAAGCTTGCCTTGATTTTGGTTCAGAAACTTAATCAATAAGTCCACCTTGGTATCCTGTAAGGTTACTATAGAATTAATATAATTTGTCATTCGGTCGTACTTTTCAAGAAAGTCCAGCTCCTCGGGAATTATTTTTTCGATGGTCTCTTCAACACATTCATAAAGGAATTCAGCTTGCAGCGTTGCATCAAAATAACGATATAGATCGATGGTCTCATTGGTAATTTCAACATTATGATCCGCTGTTGGTTTCCATTCGACCAAATCGATTCTTGGGGCGGAGTAGGCCTCTAAAACGTCTTGATATTCACCGATACGGTTTAAGATGGCAGCTGAAACCGGAAATATCATATCCCGTTTCGTGTAGCCCATACGCACTAAAATATGATGTATCAAATAGCGATGGATCCGACCGTTTCCATCGGAGAGGGGGTGGATGAACACAAAGCCGAATGCCATACTAGCTGCTGCTAATACAGGATCATATTCGCTATTTTGCAATAGCATGTTGGTGTTTATGACCCCACTCATGAGCGACCGTAAATCCTTTGCCCTTGCGGAGATATGGTCGGGCATAGGCAGAAAACTTTCACGGTCGTGTTCGCCGATAAAGCCCTCATTGGTTCGAATGCCCATATGTTTTAATTTCTTTGTTCCAATAACAATATCCTGTAAGCGTTCAATCTCGCTTATGGATAACTCTTTTTTTCCTGCCTGCCCAATAGCCTTGCCCCAATTTCTTGCCCTCATATTTGGGGGGTATTCACCCTCTATCGCAAACGAGGCTTTGGAATCCTTCAATAGGAGAAAGGCTGCCGTTCTAAGGATTAGGTCTTTGTTTCTTCCTTTCAACCCCTTTTCCATAAGTTCAGGAAATTTGGTGGCCGTAAACTTTTCCAATTTCTCGGTCCTTCTGATTAACGGACAGAATTCAGGAGTACCAGGAAGATTGTTTTTTACACGATGTCGGGTGCTGTTTTCTATTGGCCCTGCATATTGAAGTTTTGGATTGACGATTTCAACGTAGGTGCCTACTTTTAAATCCGGAATGTCAAGTTGTTTGCCCATTAACCACTCATATAGGAACCATACCCGTCTTGAATATTGGCTGGTGGGTTCATTTTTCATCATGGCCTTAACAAGACCGTCACCTGCATAAAGAAAAAACTCTTTTAATATCAACAACTCAATGCCCTCGTATTTCAAGGCAAATGTAACATGCGCTATTTCATCCGCTGATGGCATATAGCGATTGGCGAATACTTGCCAGTTTTCGGTATTATAGCGTTGCTGCTTATCGGTAACCATTGCCAGTATGCTGGGTAGTGGTAAACGCCTGCCTGTATGTTCTTCCAAAATTTGGAGAAGTTGAGCATAGCCTACCAACACGCCCTCTTCTGGTAAGACTCTACCATGAAAATTGGTTACTTTACGTGAAAAACGATTACTTTTTGCCATTACTCATGAAATATGATTACAAATATACCATGAAATATGATTACTTTGCATGAAAAACGTTTATTAATTGAGTATAATCATGAGAATCGATTACTTTTTTTGTATAAATTCAATAGAATAGTTATTGTTCAAATATATTTCCCTTGTTCCTGCGGAAGTTGAAAACCCTCTACCTTCAAGCCTGTCCGAGCGGACACGCTTCGCTGGTCCGCATTCGGTCGTCTTTTCGTCTCCGGTCTTTCAACACCCTCGGAACCGCGCATAAACCCAAACGGACGAAAAAAATCGTCCACTTGGATTTATCTTTCAGCTGCTCTATCCAATAATCGTTCTTGAACCATTGCCCCAAGATTTTGCTTTGCAAGCTCCGAATTCCAAATGAAACGCCAAATGAAAAAATTTGGCTTTTCATTTAAAATCCGGTTAACGCTCGCCATCAAAATCTTGGAACAATGGAAAAAGCGAACGAAATTAAAATAAGTTACAAAAACAATGGTAGCAGAAATCAATTGAAAATCAATTCCTCAGAGGATGCAAACAAAATCATTATGGATTCGTGGGACAAAGAGAGTATTGAACTTTATGAATCCTTCAAAGTTGTGTTTCTGAACAACGGCAACATAGTCAAAGGTATTTGCACCTTATCGATTGGCGGAATAGCGGGTACTATGGTTGACATACGGCTGATTTTTGCAACCGCGTTAAAAACCTTATCGACGGCAATCATACTCACACATTATGTAAAGTATATTTTTATGTAAAGTGATACGGCTAAACAGCTGTTACTGTTGGAAAGAAGGGTAAATTGGATGAGCCGGTCAAAGTGAACCACGTGCGCCGGATTAAAGTGAGCATAGCAATAATTATTG
>CAZRIE010000235.1:0-3338 GCA_964600075.1 uncultured Flavobacteriaceae bacterium | reverse complement strand
TATATAACATGATATAGGTGCCATCTGGAGTTTCCACCACACGCGGGTCTTCAATTCCACCAGGATAATCCCATTTTTGAAACTCATCCTTGGAAGGATAAAAAACCGGTTCTGGATATTTGGTAAAATTGATACCATCTATACTATGGGCTAATCCGATACGGGAAGTTCGTTCACCGAGAATGGCAGCAGGATTGTCTTCGGCCCTGAATAACATAAAAACAGTATCATTACGAACAACTGCGCCAGGGTTGAAGACATCTGCCTTTTGCCATTGCACTTCCTTAGCCGTAATAGGATCTGTAAATACATAGCTAGAATCGGCGGTCATTATCGGATTAATGTCAGTTTTTTCAAAACCTAGCATCCATGGGTCTTTTACTGATTCGACTTTGTTTGCCTCATTTGATTTTTCGTTTTTGCAGGCACAGAGAAAAGAAAAGACGAGGATGGGTAACAGTATTTTGAGTTTCATAAGTTGAAGAATTTTTTAGGGTGCTAATACCTTTGTTGTAATTGTTTGAAGGTACATAATCCAAAACTTTAATCGGTAGCGATTTGTATATGTACTGATTTTATCGCGAAAAATTATTCATATCTTGAGGCTTATAAAAACTATGATGTTTCAATGACCAATCCAAACGTAACAAAAGGTATTAGCCCTTTAATTATACTGTTAATTGTCATCTTTTCATTTTCATGCAAAGAAAAACCTGCACCTGAAAATGGAGGAAAAAGTGCTACACAAAAAGTGGGTGCGGCTTTGGATACGATTGTGAATAAAAAACGATCTCCCAAAATAAAGTTTAAATCGTTAGAAGGCTTAGCAGATTCAACCTTCGTTCGCCTGGCCGATTATAGTGATGGTTTCGCTTATGATTTGCGCTACGCTACGGAGAATAATTTCCTAAAAGAAAAAGTTTATGATTGTGCGGAGTGTTATACCCGGGTAAAGACAGCGAAAGCACTACTAGCTGCGAACGCAGATTTTAAGAATAACGGGGTGAAAATAAAGTTTTATGACTGTTATAGGCCAAATTCTGTACAATACAAAATGTGGAAAATTGTTCCAAACCCGCAATATGTTGCAAACCCAGTAAAAGGTTCTATACATAATAAAGGTGGCGCAGTGGATATAACTTTGGTGAGTTTAGATGGTAATGAATTGGATATGGGAACCGATTTTGATTTTTTTGGTAAGCGCGCTTATCACGATAATTTAGATCTTCCAACCGAAATTCTGAGTAATAGGAAGTTATTAAAAGAAACGATGGAGCGCCATGGTTTCTGGTCCATTCGAACCGAGTGGTGGCATTATAATCTTGGGACTGCATCCAATGATGCTGTGGCAAACTTTAAATGGGAATGTAATTAAAATAAAGGGTGATGAAATATATTCATATAATCTTCTTACTTCTATTTACGAGTCAGATTATGGGTCAAGATACTATTATGCCCTTGTGGCCAAAGGACAAAATTCCGAATCACATAGAAAGTGAAGAAAGAGAGGAGCAAACGCGAAATGGCATACTTGGCATTAGTAAAGTTCAAGCGCCTACTATTGAAGTGTATTTGCCTGCAAAATCAAATGCTAACGGAAAGGCGGTGTTGATTTTTCCAGGAGGAGGGTATGGAATATTGGCCTATGATTGGGAAGGTACTGATATTGCAAAATTTTTGAATGGAAAAGGGATAGCGGGTATTGTAGTTAAATACCGTTTGCCATCCTCAAAATCACAGACTAACAAGCATAATGTACCTCTTATAGATGCCCAACGTGCCTTGCGAATGGTGAGAAGTAAGGCGTCTGAATTTCATATTTATACTGATAAAATTGGAATATTAGGTTTTTCGGCTGGGGGTCATTTGGCTTCGACTTTAGGGACTCATTTTAACGAAAAAGTATATGAAGCTATGGACGAGATTGATACGAAAAGTGCTCGACCTGATTTTATGGCTTTGGGATATCCGGTAATTTCTTTTGGAGCGATGACCCATGGTGGTTCAAAAAGAAATCTAATAGGGGAGAACCCCAAGCCTGAAATGGTTGATTATTTCTCTAATGAAAAACAAGTAAGTGAACAAACACCTCCCACCTTTTTGTTTCATGCCACTGATGATGAAGTGGTTCCTGTAGAAAATAGCTTGCTTTTTTACCAAGCATTAAAAAACAAAGGAGTTTCTGCTACCATGCATATTTATCCAAAAGGGGGTCATGGATTTTCTCTAGCAAGAAAAGACCTTCATTTACGAGGATGGACGGAACGTATGTTTGAATGGATAGAGAGTCTAGAATAGTTTCTAGTATTTTTCTAAAAAAGATAGTACTACATCTGTTCAACTTTTATATTTTTGCAATCCGAATACGGGATGTAGCGCAGTCCGGTAGCGCACTCGGCTGGGGGTCGAGTGGTCGCAGGTTCAAATCCTGTCATCCCGACGAAACACTTTTTAAGTGGTATCAAAGCACTGTTAATCGTATGATTTTCAGTGTTTTTCGTTTTTACTACACTCATATGATATACTTTTAAGTCTTTTTCAAGGTCATGCAATTCAAGAAAACAAACAACCTGTTTTAATTGAAAAGAGTTTAAAAAAGTTGACATGGGAAGAATCGAATATGGAGGAGGGAACAATCTCCTTAGATATATACTATAGTTTAATTCAGTAGAAAGGAAATGACCTAAGAAAGTTTAGAGAAGTACTAAGTAAAATAGAAAAGGTAGAACCCACTTTGGGTAAGCCGTATTTTAAAATTGAAATTGATGCAACCGAATTGGATATTCTTGAACGAGAATTAAATGGTAAATGAACTATTTAATCGGCATAAGCAAGATGCGCCCTGTGCCGTTTTTGATTAACGTTTATCTGCCGGAACATTACAAAAACCACAAAGGAATCACGGGCAAAGTTATCGGTAAGAATTTGGGACTTGCATCTCGAAACGGCATTTCAGCTATGCAGTTATGTTGGTATCTCTTCGACGATCTGAGAATCGGGCAGAAATGTTAGAGGTGGTAGTCGAATACGTAAAGTTGCTAATAGAAAGCTGAGGAATCTACTATTCTTATGCTCATTTAATGCCTGTAATCATAACAAGGCCTGCAAAGAAGCATATGAACGCATTGTGATTAAGGGCAAGAGCTAGAAACTAGCATTGTTAGCGGTTTCAAACAAGCTGCTCAAACAAAGCTTTGCTATCGCCAAATCAGGCAGACCTTATGATGAAACTTACGTTTCCGTATTGCGAGTAAAGTAGCGAAAAAATCATCTATAATAAAGCCAAAGAATCATTAAAGAGAATCTGTGGGCATAAAATATCAATGTCCTGAATTAAT
>CAZRIE010000234.1:0-3380 GCA_964600075.1 uncultured Flavobacteriaceae bacterium | reverse complement strand
ATCATATAGTGAGGAAAGGTTACATTTAGGAAAACACACAATTTTGTACTTTTAACCAAACTTGAATCCATGCAAAATATCATTGACCGTTTTCTGGGCTATGTAAAAATCGATACGCAGAGCGACCCAAATTCGGAAACCACTCCGAGCTCGGAAAAACAGTGGTACCTGGCCAGTGCACTTGCCGAAGAACTGAAGGAAATCGGTATGGAAGAGGTCACTATCGATGACAATGCCTATATCATGGCCACCTTACCGAGCAACATAGATACCGACGTGCCCACAATAGGTTTTATCTCGCATTTCGATACTTCGCCAGATTTTTCGGGTACCGATGTAAATCCGCAAATCATTGAAAACTACGATGGTGAAGCTATTGTGCTCAACGCTCTGGAAAATATCGTTCTATCTCCCGATTATTTTGAAGATCTGGTGCAGTACAAAGGTCAGACCTTAATCACCACGGACGGCACTACTCTTTTAGGAGCTGACGATAAGGCCGGGATTACGGAAATTGTTACGGCCATGGAATACCTCATCGATCACCCCGAAATCAGACACGGAAAAATTCGGGTCGGTTTTACGCCCGACGAAGAAATCGGTCGTGGTGCCCATCATTTCGACGTTAAAAAATTTGGGGCCGTTTGGGCCTATACCATGGACGGAAGCCAAGTCGGAGAACTCGAATACGAAAATTTCAACGCAGCAAACGCCAAGATAATAATTAAAGGAAAGAGCGTACACCCAGGTTATGCCAAAAACAAGATGGTGAACGCCATAAGTATTGCCAGTGAGTTTTTAGGTATTCTACCATCTGAGGAAACCCCTCAAAATACGGAAGCCCGTCAAGGTTTTTTTCATGTGCATCACGTAAAAGGTGAAATTGAACATGCCGAATTCGAATTGCTAATTAGAGACCTTGACTTCGGCCAATTTGAAAAACGAAAGCAGTTACTGCGAGTTATCACAGAAAAATTAAATGGCATTCACGGGGAGTGCATTACATTGGAAATCAGAGACCAATACTTTAATATGCGGGAAAAGGTCGAACCTGTTATTCACATTGTAGAAATTGCAAAAGAGGCGATGGAAGCCGTAGGTGTGACCCCTATCATAAAACCGATTCGGGGCGGCACCGACGGTTCGCAACTCAGTTTTATGGGCCTGCCCTGCCCCAACATCTTCGCTGGCGGACATAACTTTCACGGAAAGTATGAGTATGTTCCTGTAGAGAGCATGCAGAAAGCAGTAGAGGTCATCGTGAAGATTTGTGAGTTGGTGGGTCAAAGAAGTTAATGGGTATTCGTCAAAAGCTACGGGTAAAGTAACATTAACTTTTTTACATTAATCCAAAATCTATTTCGACATAGATAAATCTGAAAAAACAGAAGCCTATTACGCCGAAGAACATCGGTTTAAAAACACCATAACAATTCAACTCATGTCTTAAGTCATCAACTGCAATAAATAGCACTTCTAATTTTTCTGCTCCGGTATTTTTCGAAGTTTCATCTAAAAAAACGAAAGCAATAAGCAACTAAAAATAGTGCCAATTTAACATTGGTAGTTGATTTTCAATTGGTCATTAAATTCATAAATGGAACAATTAGAGGTTCAAAACGCTCTTATTATTTCATGGATATGTCCTGAAGACTTAAATTATTAAAGAAGTCAAATCATCGGTAACTTCCACCCATTTTGATAATTGGCAGTTATAAATTGATTGGCTTCTTCTTCCTTAAATTTTCCTGAAGTTTCATCCCAATATATACGGTTACCCGTTTTAAAGGCGACATTACCCATGTGTGAAACCAATGCGGCATCATAACCTACTTTTATGGGTGCGTTGAGTTTTGAGGCATCGCGACTTTTTACAGCTTCGATAAAGTTGACTGTGTGCAAATCTAATCCGCTGGCATCTCCTTTGTCATAAGAGATTGCTTCCATTTTAGGGATGCCTTCCTTGCCCCAACCCTGAAATTCTTCTTCGGGAATAACTTCCCAGCCATTTCGATCTACCACAAGTGTGCCATTATTCCCTATAAAAGCAATACCATGGTTTCTCCCATAATTACCACCGTCAATTCCTGTGGCATGCTCCCAAAGAATAGAAAAGCCATCGTATTCAAAAACGGTCTGTAGACTATCAGGTGTTTCGGAAGCGTCATCTGGGTAGGCGAATTTTCCACCCAAAGCCATCACAGACTTCGGTGTACCCGCTTTCATGCCATAGAGCGCATAATCAATCAGATGTACGCCCCAGTCGGTCATCAATCCTCCTGCATAATCCCAGAACCAACGAAAATTAAAATGAAATCGATTAGGATTAAATGGTCGCTCAGGTGCGGGGCCCAACCACATTTTATAGTCCACCCCTTCAGGTACGGCTACATCGGACAATACTGGAACGGGCTTCATCCAGCCTTGATAGGCCCAAGCTTTCGCCAAGCGAATGTTACCCAACTTACCTGAATGCACAAAATCAATGGCATCTACAAAATGGGGCTGGCTACGTTGCCACTGACCAATCTGTACCATGCGGTTACTGGCACCTACATAGTTGAGCATGATATTCGCTTCTTGAATAGAGTTCGCAATCGGTTTTTCACAGTATACATCCTTGCCCGCTTGCAGCGCATCGGTCAACTGCAAGCAATGCCAATGATCGGGCGTACCGATAATGACAACATCGATATCTTTGTTTTCAAGCAATTTTCGATAATCCCTATACCACATTGGTTTTTTAATACCCGCCTTTTCGAGATCGGCCGTTCTGGCCTTAAGTACGCTTTCATCAACATCACATAAAGCAATAACACTGATTTCGCTAATTTTAAGCATCGAGCTAAGGTCACTGAAACCCATGCCCTTGCAACCGATAAGACCAACATTAATTCTATCGTTTGCCCCCACCCTTTTTCGGATTTTGGCCAGCAATTCCATAGGAAATAAAAATGCGGCGCTAGAGCCTGCTAAGGCCAAGGAACTTTTTTTAATGAAATTTCGTCGATTGTGGTACATAATTTTAATTCGTTTGTTTAATCTACCAAGATACTAATTTCAAAAATGAAATCTCATGGCGAAACTTAAGAGTATTAAGATTTCAAAGAATAGTAAATTTCTTAGAACCAAATATCCCTGACAAAGGGCAGACTCGAGGCAAAACCATAGAAGAATTATCATAGATAAAAGAAAGCATAAATGGTAAGGTAAAGTCTTCGCAAAATCACACTTGACCGTTTTGGAAACCGGCCAAAAAAAAAGCCCCAACAAATATTGTTGGGGCTTTGTATAAAAAAAGTTTATGCGTCCTAGTCTACTACTTTCACATTTACCGCGTTAAGTCCTTTTTTACCTTGTTGTAGTTCAAATTCTACAAC
>CAZRIE010000233.1:0-3399 GCA_964600075.1 uncultured Flavobacteriaceae bacterium | reverse complement strand
ATTGTGGCCACAACGGATTGTCATGCCGATTGATTTCGTTTGCACAACCGTTACCGAGATGGGTAGCCATTTTTGCCCCGGCGCCGACGGCCGCCTGCACATCTTCTGCCGACCCGTTATGGTGGCCCAAGGAAACGATAACCCCGCTTTCAACGCACTTTTTTATAAACGGAATGGCCCCTTCAAGTTCGGGTGCCACAGTGATAATCTTGATGCCGTTATTAGCAGCTTTTTGGATTTCCTGAAATTCTTCCCAATCGGGAGCTTTGATATATTTTTCCAAATGTGCCCCTCGGAAACCAGCAATTGGAGATATATATGGCCCTTCTAAATGAAATCCGGGAATAGATTTTTCGATTTCAGGGTCATTTTTAGCTTTGGCCAAAACGGCAAAATTCTTTTTAATCCTCTCGATATCGCTGGTGATAATGGTCGGAAAATAGGAAGTTACTCCTGCTTTCCACAAAGCTTTGGTCGCTTTTTTTACACCTTCAACGGTGAGGTCGGGTCCGGAAAAGTCTACGCCGACGTAGCCGTTGATTTGTATATCGATCAATCCGGGAGCGATATAGGTTTTTGGCGTATTTGTGACACCATCCAACGAATTGATTTGCTTGATTTTTCCATTTTCCAAAGTAAGCTCGACCGTCTTATCATTTGAATAAAGAACTCCTTTGATCTTGATTTCTTCGGTGGATTGAAAAGGGAGAATGAGCATGGTGATAAGCATTATACAAAAAGTAAGTGTTTTCATTGATGGAATTTAAATTTGGTCATATGAAATGACATTTTCCCATTGTCCGCTAGCAACGGATTTTTCAAGGGCCTCCAGAACGGCAACGCAGTGGATGATGCTTTCATGGCTTCGTGGTTCTTTGCCGGTTTTGAACATATCTACCATGTCCGCATAGTTTTTACCGGGCTTTTTCTCTTCTATTTTTGACTTCAATTCTACGATGCCTTCTTCAGTTTCCACAAAGGTCTGCCAGCCGTATTTTTTAGTAGTAAAGACCAAACTCGCTGCCATACCATTCTTAAAAATAAGATTTGCACTACTGTTTTCTCCGTTTTCATTTACCCGAACTTTTTCTACATCGTCTTCGAAAAGATATAACAAAGGTTGTACGGTATGCGCGCCGTAAAAGAAGATACCCCCATATTCCGAATCAAGGCCTACCCGACCAGAACGTATCACTTGATTAATGGTACCCATAGTTTTTAGCTGTTCTTTGATGTCAAAGGTTTCATAGCTATGTGCGATAGAGCTAAAAGAAGTTACCGGTGTGCCGTACTTACGGGCCAAGGCCAAAAAGTCTTTACCTTCTTTGGCGCGATAACAGAAAGGCTTATCGATAAAAGTTGGAATTCCTGCCTCAATAAATGGAATCGCAGGCTCTAAATGAAATTTACCGTGGCGATGGTCTACTATAAGTCCGTCTATTTTGCCAAGCATGTCGTTGGAGTCTTTGACCATTTCAGGAATACTCCCTTTCTCCATGGCCGTTTTAGCAAACTCCTCGGTCTCGCCCCACACGTATTTTACTTCCATTCCGGGAAACGCCTTGTCGACATTGAAAAGCTTACCGAAACCTGCGGTATGTGAGTTTTCGGCCCCGATAATGCCAATGTTAAAGGTTTTCATACTTGTATTTCGTTTGTTGTCGAATTGGGAGAATACACCCAAGGGGGTAGCGAGTGCGATTGCCGAAAAAGACGCACCCTGCCCAATTTTTTCAATAAATTTTCTTCTAGAATTCATGTAATTTATTGTTTATAGTTTTATTTCCCATCCTTTTTCATAGGAACGGCTCCAAAGTTTTTCGGCATCTTGGTCGTTTATGATATGTCCGTTTTTTGAATCAATATCCAAAGACCGGCCCGTGCGCTGGGCTATATTCCCCAATTGGACCAGTAAGGTACTCTTATGGCCCGAATCAACATCCGAATTTAGACTGCCTCCATTTTTTATAGCTTTGAACATGTTCTGAATGTGCAACGCATCGAGTTGTTCGGCGGGATTACTTTTATTTCGTGCATCGATTTCTTGGGTGTTCTTGACCTCTTTTACAACTTTTCCTTCCAAATCGAACTGGGTATAACTATTGCCTGAGGGGATTAGCAAGCTTCCATTTTCCCCATAGAAAACTACGCCGACCGAGCTACCCTCGATATTTTTACCGTTGCAGCTTCTACCTTCCCAAGACATGGTCTGGCCGGAATCGAAATCAAGGTTGATTATCTGGGTGTCGGGTGTTTCCCAATCGTCCTTATAGCGATAGCGACCTCCGTTCGAACTTACCTTGGTGGGGTAATCGACTTCCATGCCCCACCGTAAAAGGTCTATCATATGGGTGCCGTTGTTCAGGGCTTCCCCTGTACCCCAATGCCAAAGCCAATGCCAGTTGTAGTGTACAATATTATCCTTAAAAATTTTACGAGGTGCAGGGCCTTGCCAGAGTTCCCAGTCGAGCCATTCGGGAACTGCAGTTTCTTTGCCAATGCCTATCGATGCGCGATTATTGGTATACCACCCCTTACCGTAATATACGCGACCAATAGCCCCGCTTTTCAGTACATTGATACCCTCGATAACATTGGGCCAAGATCGTCGCTGATTGCCCATCTGAACAATCTTACCATATTTTTTTGCCGCCTCGACGAGAATCTCCCCTTCGTTAGGATTATGGCTACAAGGCTTTTCGACGTACACATGTTTGCCCGCTTGTAGTGCCAAGAGTGAAGCAGGGGCATGCCAGTGATCCGGGGCTGCAATCACCAATGCATCAACATCTTTGCTTTCTAGCGATTTACGAAAATCGGTAAATGATTTGGCCTGTGCCTTTTGCCGTTCCGATACGGCAGTCAAACAGTTCGTAATCGCTCTACTATCTACATCGCATATATGGATGACATCACAATTTTCTTGGCTTGCAAAGTTTTGGGCCAAGGCCTTGCCACGACTATTGACGCCCATTACAGAAACGTTAATCTTCTCATTGGCGCCCATAATTTGGGCGTAGCTTTTCGCACTGAATTGCGGCAAAATACTGCCTGCAACAAAGGCCATGGAGCTTTTTTTGATAAATTTTCTTCTTGAATTCCTAGGGTCGGCCATTTCGTCTGATTTTAAGTGTAGTATTCTAGAAACCTAAATATACCAAATTAGTAGCGTTAGGCTTTCAAGACTAGTAAAAAAATATAATGGAATTAAAAACCAGTAATCATATATCGGTTCTATAGCTTCTGGATAGTGTGATGATAACCGTAACGATAAACTGGAAGTATTTTTGTAACCCGTACAACCCCGAAGCTTCGGGAGAATTGCATCCAGAGTTCGGGAAGTTTTTGTGACCCCGGCAAGAATCGAACCAATCGCTGGGAGACCCTGATTTTAAAGGA
>CAZRIE010000232.1:1293-3407 GCA_964600075.1 uncultured Flavobacteriaceae bacterium | reverse complement strand
ATGATATTAAAATTTTAAAGATTACTAATTATTTTAAGTTGTTAAATACAATGGTGTTGTCAATGTGCAAACGAATGAGAATAGTTCTCTTCGCTTTGTGATAAATAGCGCCTATATCCAATTACCGTTAACGTCAAGTTTTAGGTTCTTTTTGATGCCATCTTTTCTGATTTGCACCTTATAAACTTTTTTCGCGCCCTTTTTATGATTGTAAGAAACGTGATACGTATTTTTCTTCATATTCCAGTCAGGATAGTCGCTAAAAACGGCATTTCTGACTGCTGGTGGAAGTACAAGATTGCTATACCGCTCTCGGGTTGACAAAATTTTCCCATTATAGTTATAAGTGGCAGTAAGTTCACCTTTTCTTTGGATAAACCGAACTCTATTTATTACACCAGGAATGAAGGATGTTGAGTCCTTAATGCTGTACCGGGATGCCCTTTTTTCCAGGGTAAAGACCCAAGGTGATAGAGATTCCCCTACCTTATCCAGATAGTCAGGATTCATTGGCGTTATGGTAACATCCGACAATTTTACCTCTTCCATTTCAGCGTCGAAAGCCTGCGAATACCCTAGGCTGGCAAGACCTAAAATCATTATGCCGATCAAAAACTTTTTCATGATACTTTAATTTTAAATGTTAATAATTAGTTTAAGGAGCTAAATGCATTTAGCGTAATCCAATTGGTAGGCCGGTGCTATTGGTCATTTTATTAACTAAGTTTTCTTTCTTCTATTGAATAAATCAAAGTTCGCATTGAACATTTATTTTCATTCATTTACCTTTAGTACGAAGAAGAATTCAAAAGGTTAACATTGACCTGAAAAATATTCGATGGATAAAGAGGCTATTAAGGATTTGCAATCGGATGACAGGCTTAAGATCAAGGCACTTTACAACCAGTATAGGTTGGAATTTCTACGCTTTGGCAAAAGATACAATTTGGATGAAGACGCTTTGGCCGATGTGTACCAAGAAGCTTTTTTGGCCTTGCGAAAACGGGCAATCCATGGTAAACTTGATGACATACAAAGCAGTATAAAGACCTACCTTTTTGGTATAGGTAAGTATAAGATTTATGATGAATTAAAGAAAAAACAGTTAAAGGTGCCTTATGAGGCTAACTTACATGTGGTGGACCAACACATACCCGAAATAGCGTTGGATGATGTTCGGCCCTTGACCCAAGAGCAGATTTTATTGCGCAAATACTTTAAACAATTGGGGGAAAAGTGTCAACAGGTGTTAACCTTGTTCTATTATAGGGGACTAAATATAGAAGAGATTGTCAAGCAGGCCGGATATAATAATGCAAACGTTGTAAAGGCCCAAAAGTCCCGATGTCTAAAGACCCTCAAACAACTTATTAAGAGATAGAGCTATGGAACGAGAAACGTTGTTGGAAAAATACCTAGAAGAAGAATTAACAGAAGAAGAAAGGAAGGAATTTGAAATGTTGTTAAAAAGCGATGCCGATTTTAGCAGGGAAGTAAAGTTCCACGCCGACCTAAAAAGAGTGACCGAATCGGACGATGATGATAACTTCAAAGAAATGCTATCTGATTTTGAGGCTGAGGCCAGAATGGAAAAACCTTCGGTCAAAAAATCTCCTACAAAATGGTTAGTGGCTGCCTCCATCTTATTGCTGGCAGGCCTGACCTATTTTTTTAATGTTGATCAATTTGCCTCTACCCAAGATTTGTTCGCCGATAATTTTAAACCTTACCCCAATCTGGTGCATCGCATTGTCAGGAGTGGAGAAGCCCAAGATAAAAAAATAAAAGCTTTTTCAGCCTACCAAACCGGGGCTTATATAGAGGCCTTACCCATGTTCACCGAACTTTATGCTAGCGATAAAGAACCCTATTATTTATTTTATAGTGCCAATGCGCTTATCGAACTGAATCGCGCCCGGGAAGCCGTTCCCATGCTGCAGGAACATTTAAGAATCACCCAGATAACTGATACTTTGGTCGAAAAATCGCCGTGGTATCTGGCCATGGCCTATTTACAGCTTGATGAAAAGGAAAATGCAATAAAAATGTTGAATGCCGTAATCAAAAACGGAACCTATAAAGTCGATGATGCGCAAAAATTATTGAATGCGCTT
>CAZRIE010000232.1:0-1193 GCA_964600075.1 uncultured Flavobacteriaceae bacterium | reverse complement strand
CCGATCAGAATATCTTTGCCTGCCTCGTCGGCTACCGGCCATAAAGTAGAAACTACGCTTTTAGCACCCGAATAAAAGAAGCCTCTGGCCAGGCTCATGACCCCCTCGCCGCGTTTCAATTCCCCATTCGAGGTATTGCAGGCGCTGAGCACCACCATATCCGCTTGGTTTCTTGTAGCATAGATTTCCTTCAGGTACATTTTTGAATCGCTAAAGGCAATCCAGGGATTCTCCCCGTCTCCCACATCTGCGTGAGTAGCTAAATGCACAATTTTGTGGCCATCGACATTTTTAAGAAAATTCGCTTTTGTGGCTTGACCGTTTATTAGTGTTTCCCCGGAAAGCATACCTGCAATGCCCACAAGTTCTTTTTCGCTAAAAAAGAGTTTTGGCAAGCCCAGTTCCTCGAACTGAATAGGAGCGAAACCAACGAAGTTTTCGGATGTCTTTCTTTCTTTGCCTTTCAAGTATTCCATAAGGGAGGCCGAATAGGCATAGCCTATTTCCAACTCCTGGATCAGGTATTTTGGTTTCGTGCCAGTATTGACCACAAAAGCTTCAAAAGGAATCCGTTGTAAGGTATAATCGGGAATTATAAGGAGTTGCTTTCCTTTAATTTTACTATACATATTTTCGGGTAGCAACTGCCGGAATACCGAATTTGAAACTTTTTGGAAGCTGTCTATGTCGGAAAGCCCATCAGATAGCATGGCAATCAGCGTTTCTACATCCCTGTTTAGCCTTGGAATATCTTCTATTTTAAACAATAAAGTCGTGTCAGGAAGGGTCAACAGCCCATAGCCCTGTTCTTCGTTCAAGATGTAATGCAGTACGGCCTTTTTACTTGAAACATAATTGGCCTTTAGGTCTTTAAAAGACAAGACGGCTGCCTTGTTCTTGAATTTGGCATAGTCAGGGTACGATTCGTTGAGGGAATCTACAAACTGTTCGTACCGATATTTGTTTTCACGTATCGATTTTTTTTTGGCCACGATAGCCTCATTGCTTTCATTGCTTGCTTCCTGCAAGCTGTTTTCCGATAAAAATATGGCACGTTTAAGGTTAAATTCCTTTTCTGCTGCTTTGTTGGGTAAATTGGAGATTTCCTTGGCCTCTTCATTGGTCAAATCTTCCAACAATAATAAAGCCTTGTTCCGCTCCATAAAATGGAAGGCCTCTTCCGGTTTATTGAG
>CAZRIE010000231.1:0-3413 GCA_964600075.1 uncultured Flavobacteriaceae bacterium | reverse complement strand
TTGATCTTCCATACTACTTTACGGCTCATAACTTAAAGTTACGATCCCTTGACTTTAAATCAAAAAAAGAAGCTGCCTTTTTAGACAGCCTCTTTTCTTGTCGGTTCATAAACGGAAAGTCGATTTTCGATGCTTTACAGAAGTGCCGCCCTATAATACGTAACGCTGAACATCTTCTCCTGGGAGCTCTTGCCCAAACACCGTTCGCGTATCGGGCAAGCTGTGCAAACCTGTTTTCTGGCGCAGTATTTTTTTGTTTTCAATTTCGATTATGTGAAAGCTGAAAATAGGTAATCCGATTAGGGCAGATAAAAATGGGTATGTATTATCCGCTATATTTGGAGTATAAAGAACATATATTCTTTATATCTAAAGTTCTGTATGATTAGTGTCAACAAAAAATGGATTAACAAATGTTTATAGAAAAGGAGGATATGATAGATGTAATAAAATATCTTCTACATCCTGATAGCCCACGTTGGAGTACAGCGACTGATATTATTGCCAAGTTGAACTTAAAGGATATAAATGCCGCTAGGCTCGATAGCGCATTGGCATGTCATTACGATGAGACCGGAGGCCAATCAATCAGATTTTCTGTTCTTCCAAGTAAAAAAAACCTTGAGGTTCTTTGGGGGCATGTCGATAAAGTTGGTAGGAAGGCCGTTTTTAGTATTTTCCGAGAAGACCCCCAAACACATTTCCTTGAATCTGAAATAGGAGATAGAAAATTGAACATTAAGAACTTGTTTCTCTCTCACAGCTTCATGGATACCAGTCTTGTAATTGAGTTGGCAAAAAGTCTTAAAGAATATGGAATCTACTCCTGGTTAGCTGAGATAGATATCCTATATCGTGCGCACATTCATCAATCGGTAATTGAAGCAATTGAATCAACACCCTATTTTGGTGTTTTTATTTCCGCTAATTCCTTAAAGTCAACTTGGACTGCAAAGGAAATCGGATTTGCAATTAGAAATGAAAAGAAAATTATTGGGTTTATTAATACCGAAGACCCAAATTGGAAGGATATCTTTTCATATCATCAAAACCATATAAGGCCTAAATCCAAAATTTCACAAGATATTTTCCGTAAATTTTTTGATAATCGAAATGAAGTTATATTTATTACTTTTCCAAAAAAAAATGCTCATACATCTTTGATTGAAGAGTTTAAAAATAGCATTGATGATTGGAACTGGCTGAAAACAATACACAACAAACAATAAAAATGAATAGTTGCCCTTTGAGACAGTAACCGTTTTTACTGCAGTCGTTGGCGGTAATTTAGAAATGAAAAGGAGAACATATTAAATTTTTTATTTTAACTTGAAAAACCCTTTAAACTTTCACTTAATTATAGAACATCATGAAAAAAATACTCATTACAGGTTGTAGTTCAGGTTTCGGATATAGTGCCGCTAAATATTTGGCTGAAAAAGGGCATCAAGTTTATGCCACCATGAGAAATATTAATGGAAAAAATGCCAATCCGGCATCTGAATTGAGGGATTATTCGAATTCAAATGACTTAAAATTAGAAGTGCTGGAAATGGATGTAATTTCAGATGAAAGTGTTAATTCTGCGGTAGCTCAGATTCCTGAAGTAGATGTTCTAATTAATAATGCCGGCTTTGGATACGGTGGCCCAGTAGAGGCATTCTCATCAACGCAATGTTTAGAACAATTAGATTTAAATATCGTAGGCCCCCTTCGTGTTTCGAAAGCTGTACTTCCTGGTATGCGCTCACGTAATTCTGGGTTGATTATTCAAGTTAGTTCAATTGCCGGGCGAAGTGCATTTCCGGGGTTTGGTGTTTACCATGCCAGTAAATGGGGATTGGAAGGATTAAGTGAAGCGATGCGATATGAATTGGCCCCTCTAGGTATCGATGTTGTAATAGTCGAACCAGGTCCGTTCTCAACAAATTTTTTCGGAAATATTGTTCCAGCCACCAATGATGATATTGCTTCGGCATACAAACATGTAGGAGAATTTGCTGATGGTTTTGGTCAACAAGTCAAAAGTATGTTCGAAGACGAAAATGCACCGACAGACCCTATGATTGTTGTGAAAATTTTTGAAAGTTTGATTAACAGTCCAGCAGGTAGTCGACCTTTGAGAACAATTGCCGGATTGGACTTTGGGCTTCAATCACTAAATGACGCTGTGGAACCGATTAGAAAGGCCAGTCTTGAATCAATGGGATTGGAGGATTGCGATGGTCCACCAGCAAGTGAGTAAATGAAAATAAGCTGATCAGAAAACCTACTGCCAACAATGGTAAGCGTCGCACAAGGGTTTGACCGGTCACAGAACGGATGAATGTAAGCCTTTTTAAGAGGCTTTTTTCTTGTCGGTTCAGAAACGGAAAGTCGATTTTTGATGCTTTTCAGAAGCGCCGAACAGGAATTGAACGGTACTTTTCAACAACGCTGCCAAAGCAAGCTGACCCGCACTGCTTTTTACCCGTTTCCGAGTAAATTTCAGGTACTCCTTCAGGTTATACGCAATGGTGGAAGGACGCATCACCTTGTTGGCCTGTCTAAGTCCGATAGTGTTTATCTTCCTTAGCCCCATGAAATGGGTGAGTGTTCCGAATACGGGTTCTACCGTACTTTGCCGTTTTCTTTTCATATAATTGCCCTGTGGACTGTTCACCCTAGCGATGTTCCTTTCATATTGCGCCTTCTTATATATAACGCTGAACTTCTTCTCCTGGGAGCTCTTGCCCAAACACCGTTCGCATATCGGGCAAGCAATACAAACCTGTTTTCTGGCGCGGTACTTTTTTGTCTTCAATTTCGATTATGTGAAAGCTCTAAATGGGCAATCCGTTTTGGGCAGATAAAAATAGGTATGTATTATCCGCTATATTTGGAATATAAAGAACATATGTTCTTTATACCTACGTTATAAGCGTATTTTGAAGAAAATAAAACATAGATTCATATAGTAAGAGCATGAACCTAATAGACATAAAATTAGCACATCGATAGTATTTCTTTTTGTTATAACCCTGAGATTTTCCTTGAAAAATAAAAACAATTATCTAATTCAGATATATCAGAAAAAACATAATGAACGAATCGATTAAAGGTAAAAATATAATATGGCCAATGAAACGAAAATCTTTATTACTAGTTGCCTTGTCATTTTTATTTGTACTTGTAACCTTTGGGCAGGAAAGCAAACCCGATAGTAAAAATCGAATACATTTGTATAGTAATGAGTCCAACGATCTTTATCAATTATTAAAGTCAAATGGTCAAAATTGTATTCGATATGATGACATTAACATTGCACTTAAAAGCTGTAAAAAGAATGATGTACTACTGATTTTAGCCAAAAATTACCCAGAAGCAACAACTGTGATTCCAAGTGATTTTTACAAGCTTGTAAATGAAAAGGA
>CAZRIE010000230.1:0-3445 GCA_964600075.1 uncultured Flavobacteriaceae bacterium | reverse complement strand
CATACTTTGATTCGTTCAAAGCGTCTTGGTGTCTATTAAAAGAATAGCTTGTATATGCCTTGAGTGCCCAGTACTCACCAATTAAAAACTGAGGGACGTTTTTAGCATTTATTGGACTAATCCTTTCAATCATACTGAAGGTGTCTCCTCTCAAAATATCAAGCCACGCTAGATTTATGTGATGCTCTTCCTTTGAAAGTAGTCCTGTGTTTTGGATAGATCTATATAGTGCTTGTAGCGCGTAAAGGTCAGAATTGTTGAAACAAGCCAATCGGTAATGTTGAAAAGATTGATAGGTTAAATCTTGCAAATCAAACTTCTTCGCGGTTTCATATGCCAAAGCATAAGACCCTATATCAAAATAAAACTTGGCCGTTTTTTCTTGTAGTGCTTTTAAAGCAGGTAATACTTCTTGAGGGGTGTTTTCTAAAATAATTTCCTGGCAAAAATGGTGTAATCGAAAGTGTTGCGCTTCGTCTTCTATTTGTACAAGAATGATAATTGAACGCGACAGTTCATCAATGATTTTATCATCGCCTAGAATGGCGTTGCACAATTTCGCATTAAACATGTCTAAGGATGCTAAAAAGTAAACGAATTTGGGTTTTACAAAGCTAGCAGCCGCATTCCTTATCATTTCTACTGTAGATTGATATTGCAAAGCTTCAGGCCTTTTAAGCGATATATTAATTCCAGCTATCCACCCTTCTTGGTACTCTTGGTCGTTATAGACAGAAGAATGAACGAGTTTCTCTTTAAATTCTAGATATTCCTGAGGTGAGAATCGTAATTCGTTCGGTTCAATACTTGTTAGAAGGGGTATGTTTTTCCATTCGCCTTCTGCTGGTAGGCGCGTTCTAGAGCCAATCAATATTCGTGTGTTCTTACCACATCGTTCAATCATCCTCCAAACAAAGTCTATAACCTCTTTGTCATTGATTAGATGAAAGTCATCTAATACAATTGTGATTTGTTTATTCGAATTTTCTAAATCAACCAAGAATTGCTCCGTAATTTGATCTAAGTCTTTCAACCGTTCCGCATTTAAAATTTCCATTGTTGGCTTTAACTCAACTCCTCCGTTGTTTAAGGCAAATGCTAAATACGATAAAAAAGGAATGAGATCATTTTCGCTAGTACTAATAGAAAACCATACAGGGCTACGGTCTTGCGTATCTAAAAGCTCAACCATTAGGGTGGTTTTACCGTATCCGGACGGTGCCTGTATACATACATGTCCTTCGCATAGAGCTTTATTCACTTTTTCGACAAGACGATTCCGTGATAAATGGTCTTTTGACAATGCCGGAGGTGTCACTTTAGCTTCGGATAACTGAACGTATTTCATTTTGGATTAGGCGGTATAGATTGTGATGACAAAATACACCTTTTTTACACCTTAATGTATCCTACTTTATTAATTAAATGAACTAGATTTGGTTTTACTTTAAAAAATCTTTTTTGGGTTGGTCGACCAACCCGCATTGCGAAGCAAGATAAGTTGTGGAAATGTCCCTATAAATCTATAGATAGAGAAGCGAATTGGTTATTCTTTCCTAAATATTTATAACCCATTTAAATCGAATAATTAGATTCAAAACCAAAAAACAATTAAAATCCAAAACAAATGAAAAACGTCAAAGTCCTATGCGCTGTTTTATTGTTTTCTATGAGCAATATCCTTATTGCCCAAGAAAAAACAGAAGAAGTTACTACTGTTTTAATCACCAATGTTAACGTATGGGATGGTATTGCCGACAAATCAATTGCTGCAGATGTCTTAATAGAGGGCGATAAATTCAAAGAGATTAAAGCAGGAATTAAGGCCCCTAAAGGAGCTACCGTAATTGATGGCAAGGGAGGTACTTTAATTCCGGGTTTAATAGATATGCACCAGCACCTCATGCTCTGGGGCGGTACCACTGAAGGTACTTTTGATTACGATGCCTATGCTCAAGGAGCAAGAGCAAAAGTGATGATGGATCGATTGATTGGTCAGGGTTATACTACGTTAAGAGACATTGGTGGGAATTCTCTTTCTATTGCCCAATTGGTAAAGGAAGGCAAGTTAGATGGGCCAAGAATTTATTCGAGTGGACCTGTTATTTCACAAACGGGCGGACATGGAGATTGGGGTCCTGCCAATGAAATGCCAGGCCATGGAAATTATCAGACTATGACTGCAAATACGCACGTGGTAGATGGGGTTCCAGAAGTTATTAAAGCTGCAAGATGGAACTTTAGAAATGGCGCAAACTTTATTAAAGTGATGGCCGGTGGCGGTGTAGCTTCCACTTTTGATCCTTTAAATATGACTCAAATGAATGCCGATGAGCTAAAAGCAATTGTAGAAGTTGCAAATGCTTACGAAAGTTATGTTGCCGTTCACTCTTATCACGACAGATCTTATAATGCAGCTCTTGATGCCGGGGTTTTATCTTTCGAACATGGATTTTTAATTACAGAACCTACTGTAAAAAGAATGTCAGAAACCGAAGGTGTTTTTTGGTCTTGGCAGCCATATGGTAGTTATACCTTATTTGCTGGTGGTTTCCCTGATTGGTTTACCGCAGATATGAGGGAGAAAGGCGCAGCTGTAAATAAAGGTTCGGTAATAGTACCGCCACTGATGCGGAAATATGGGATAACCGTTGTTTTAGGTTCAGATATGTTTGGTGAAGAAGTTAGGTTTGCAAGACAAAATATATTATCAGCCAAAGAAGTGCCAGATACAGGTTATACAGATTTAGAGATCATGAAAATGGCTACTAGTAATTGTACGGCAATTTTAAAAATGAGTGGTCCTGGAAGAGATCCTTATAAAGCAGCAAAATTAGGCGTTGTTGAAGTTGGAGCTTGGGCAGATTTAAATATTTGGACGAAAGATCCAACGAAAGATGTAACTGCTTTAAAATCGGATGATGATCTGAAACTTGTAATTAAAGGCGGGAAAGTTTATAAAAACATTCTTGAAGAGTAATTGCTGAAATCAAAACAAAACCGAGCCTATAAAAACAGATTCTGTATTATGAATTTCTGCAAATTATGAAACACTACATCCTGTTTATCATATCCATATTTGCCTTGAACGCCTGTAAGGATCAAAGTGAGGCACGGATTTTTGATCATGATATATCTGAAACTGTACAACCTTGGACGCATACCAAGTTTGACAATGCAGAAGATAAATTCACCTTCGCACTATTTAGTGACCTCACCGGGGGTGAACGTGATCGAATTTACGAAGTAGCGGTCGCTCAGCTTAACTTATTGCGTCCAGAATTAATTGTCAATGTTGGCGACTTGATAGCAGGTGGATCAGATGATCCTGCCGAGTGGAATAGACAGTGGGATTCCTTTGACGAACGCGCGAATCGCTCCCGTGCTCCGGTCTTCTATACAGGAGGAAATCATGACCTTACTGGTAAAATGGCTCGAGACGTAT
>CAZRIE010000229.1:0-3464 GCA_964600075.1 uncultured Flavobacteriaceae bacterium | reverse complement strand
TGGCTCGTGAAGCAACTGCATTTACTGATCTTGGCATAATTTTAATTGTTTTTGTAGAGGGCGGTCAATTTTGCTTGAATTTAAAGCTCATAACTCTTTTTTATAGGCCCAACTCCATGGTTAATAATTACCTGATGAACAATTACTTTAAACGTAATTGTTCTTTAATACTATTGACATCATTTTGGTGTACTAATGTGGTATGTGTCAATTTTAGCTTACGTTTTTTAGACTTCTTCGTAAGAATGTGGCTCTTAAACGCGTGCTTTCTTTTAATCTTACCGGTACCGGTAAGCTTGAACCGCTTTTTGGCACTGGATTTTGTTTTCTGTTTTGGCATTTTTCCTATTTATATTAATCTCACTTGTTGTACTCAAACTCTCTATCACCCTGAGCGCAGTCGAAGGGTCAATTTATACTGAACTCGTTTCAGCATCTAAGCCAATTTAAGTTTCAGTATCTTTTTACATTGAACAAGCCCCTAAAAGGGCTTGTTCAATATCTGTTAAACGTATTTCGAAAATCGAAAATACAGTATGTGTTATTTACTTTTTTTAGGAGCGATGAACATGGTCATTCGTTTACCTTCCAATCGTGGCAATTGTTCTACTTTTCCCCACTCTTCCAATTCTTGGGCAAGCTTTAAAAGTAGTATTTCACCTTTATCCTTATAAACTATCGAACGACCCTTAAAAAAGACATAAGCCTTTAATTTAGCACCATCTCTTAAAAACTTCTCTGCGTGCTTCTTTTTGAAATCGTAATCATGATCGTCGGTATTCGGACCAAATCTAATCTCTTTTACGATTACTTTGGTGGCCTTGGCCTTCATCATTTTCTCACGCTTCTTTTGCTCGTAAAGAAACTTTTTATACTCCATGATTTTACAAACCGGTGGATCTGCTTTTGGCGATATTTCAACCAAATCCAATCCCAATTCCTCCGATTTTTCGATCGCCTGTCGTATTGGATAAACACCAACTTCGACGTTATCACCTACCAACCTTACTTGTGGCGCGAGTATTTTTTCATTGATTTTGTGAGGGTTTTTATTCTCCCTCCTAGGTTGGGGCCTAAATCTTTTACGTATTGCTATGACTTGTACTTTTTAGTTAAACTTCTATTTTTTAGAACGACTTTAAGGTACTATTTATTTCCGTAGTTACCAAGTCGTCAAAATCTTGTAAGGAAATTGAACCTAAATCATCTCCGCCATGTTTACGAACGGAAATAGTATCGGTAGCTTCCTCATTTTCCCCAACGATAAGCATAAATGGAATTTTATTCATCTCTGCTTCTCGTATTTTCTTCCCGACAGTTTCATTTCTGTCATCAATGAGGGCGCGAATTTCGTTCTTTTCCAATGAATTTAAAACTTTTTCCGCATATTTTTCATGTTTCTCGCTCACCGGCAGTATAATAGCTTGGTCAGGAATCAACCATAACGGGAAGTTTCCGCCCGTATGCTCCAATAATAATGCGATAAAACGCTCCATGCTTCCAAAAGGGGCACGGTGAATCATTACTGGTCTGTGTAGCTCGTTATCACTGCCTTTATAGGTAAGTTCAAAACGTTCGGGCAGATTATAATCTACCTGTATGGTTCCTAATTGCCATTGTCTTCCCAATGCATCCTTGACCATAAAATCTAATTTTGGGCCGTAGAAAGCAGCTTCGCCTTTTTCTATTACAAAATCAAGTCCTTTATCTTTAGCTGCATTGATTATGGCATTTTCAGCTTTTTCCCAGTTTTCGACAGACCCGATATATTTCTCGGGTGTTTCTAAATCTCTAATGGAAACTTGTGCCGTAAAATTTTCAAACCCCAAAGAACCTAAGACATATAGAGAAAGGTCGATGACATTTTTGAACTCTTGGTCCAATTGATCTGCGGTACAGAAAATATGGGCATCATCTTGTGTAAACCCACGTACTCGCGTTAGGCCATGCAATTCGCCACTCTGCTCGTAGCGATATACAGTTCCGAATTCGGCATAGCGCTTGGGTAGATCACGGTAACTGAAGGGGCGTGCATTGTAAATTTCGCAATGATGCGGACAGTTCATCGGTTTCAGTAAAAACTCTTCACCTTCCTTTGGTGTGTGTATCGGTTGGAAACTATCTGCACCGTATTTTTCATAATGCCCAGAAGTAACATATAATTCTTTCTGACCGATATGTGGCGTAATTACTGTTTCATATCCTGCCTTTTTCTGGGCTTTTTTGAGAAATTGTTCCAAACGTTCCCGTAGGGCTGCGCCTTTCGGTAGCCATAAGGGTAGGCCCTGACCTACCTTTTGAGAAAAAGTGAAAAGTCCCAGCTCTTTACCTAATTTACGATGATCTCGCTTTTTAGCCTCTTCGACCAGAGCCAAGTATTCGGTGAGTTCTTTTTGTTTGGGAAACGAGATGCCGTAAACTCGTGTAAGCTGAGGCTTGTTTTCGTCGCCACGCCAATAAGCTCCGGCGACATTCAAAATTTTTATCGCCTTTACAATTCCTGTATTCGGTATGTGGCCACCTCGGCAGAGGTCCGTAAAGGTATCATGGTCACAAAAAGTGATTGAGCCGTCTTCCAGATTTTCGATTAGCTCTACCTTATATATATTATCCTGTTTCTTATATAATGATAGCGCATCTGCTTTGGAGATAGGTCGCATCTTGAAATCGTGTTTTCCACGTGCAATTTCCAAAGCCTTCTTTTCTATTTCCTGAAAGTCTTTTTCAGAAATGGTATGCTCACCAAAGTCCACATCATAATAGAAGCCATTTTCAATGGCGGGTCCAATGGTTAATTTTATACCAGGATACAGTTCCTCCAAAGCTTGGGCCACAATATGCGAACTAGAGTGCCAAAAGGCTTTTTTTCCTTCCTTACTGTTCCAAGTGAAGAGCACTAAAGACCCGTCTTCGTTTAAGTGGGTAACGGTTTCCACTACAGTGTCGTTAAACTTGGCCGAGATAACGTTTCGTGCCAGACCTTCACTAATACTCTTGGCAACGTCCATCGGTGTGCTGCCTGTTTTAAACTCTTTTTGAGTACCGTCCGGTAATGTAATTTTTATCATCCTGTTATTAATAATAGTGGGCAAAGATAACATTCCGTCTTACATGCATACAATATATGAGTGGGTTTCTTGTCGCTAGGTTTCTTGGGCGTTTCCTAAAGGCCGGGCTATTCGCTAAATTTTTTTGTTTTTGAATGAAAAGCAAAAAAGATACCACTACTATCCCTAACACAAAGGGAATCTTTTTCCGGGTTTCGGTAAATACTTGAAAAGGGTAGGGAAAAGACGTACGAAATCACTTGCGCAATTGAATATAATACACTATATTTAATGCCCTTTTATAAATATAGAGAGGTGTAAAGTGCTAGACTGTAGGATGTTGAAATTCGGGGTGAAAAAAATTTCAAAAAAAACCATCATTACTATTTGTTATTTAAAAAACCCTCTTATATTTGC
>CAZRIE010000228.1:0-3467 GCA_964600075.1 uncultured Flavobacteriaceae bacterium | reverse complement strand
AGTTTCGTTTGCGCATGGCGAAATAGAGCCCCATTCCTGATACGAAGAATAAAAGTGGGATTCGCCAAACGTTTAGCATCGTCATTGGTGTCCATAAAGTGACTACCGATTCCTCGCTTCTTATAAATCCGATGAACATTGCCCATGGCTGGAAAATTATGGCGATGTGATAAATTAATAACAATCCTATCGCAATAATCCGTAGCCAATCGATATCATACCTTCTTTCTGTAGTCATTATGGTATTATTTTTAAATTTATTATTGTAGCATCATGGCAATAACCGGACGTGTTTTTTCGATTTCGTTTATATCAAATTGCAAACCAAGCGGACTTAATTGTTGTTGTAGCATTTCATAGATGGGTTTTATTTCGGTAAAAGGCCCCATAACACTTTCTCGTGGTGTCATACCAAAGTTGTTTTTTGTGGTTTTATCGGCTTTCGCATCAATTAGCAACTGTACGATTTCGACCCGACAAAAGAATGCGGCGTTGTGCAAGGCTGTAGCCCCATCATTATTTGTAATGTTCAAATCTGCATTAGCATCAATTAGGGCTTTAACTATAGCTGTTTTGCCGAAGGTAGCTGCAGTCGATAAAGGAGTTGAGCTGCTCATTGCTTCTTTCTGATTAATATCAGTTCCTGCTTCAATGTGAAGTTTGACGGCTTCGAGATTGTCGGACATTATTGCTGTTTGAATATCAATTTTTGGTGCCGCAACTATTGACTTCGTTTCAGTAGTATTGCTTGCCTCACCTTTTGACTTGTTATCGGACTGACCGCATGCAGATGTGAGTAAGAGAAGAAAAAGTGACATGTTTACTGTTACTTTGTTAGAATTAATTTTAAATTTTTTCATGATTTTAAAGTTTAATACTATTATTAATTTTTGTTTCTACAAAGATGGGATGACTGTTGAGGCGAGGCTTATGAGCTATGCGTCAGATTGTATCAAGTTTCAGGAAGGCTTAAAAATTATGGCGCAAGAGTATCAATTATGACGCAAACAGTCACTTTTGCCTTAATATTCGAATTACAAACTTGTTCGGGTTTACCATAAATTTTTTCTAATTTCGACAAGCCAAGAAACAGCATGTCAGACCCATCATTTATCGGAGAGCATTTTATTGACAAGGCAGAAGCCCTCATTGTCGATAACCTCTCTAACGAACAATTTGGGGTTTCTGAATTAGCAGGGGCCATGAACATGAGCCGTTCTAGCCTGCTAAGAAAGATAAAGAAGCACACTAAGCTTTCCGCAAGTCAATTCATTCGTCAGGTTCGCCTTCAAAAAGGGATGGAACTGCTCAAAGAGACTTCCTTAACCGTTTCAGAGATTTCGTATCAAGTAGGCTTTGGAAGTACGTCTTACTTTATTAAATGTTTTCGGGAACATTACGGGTATCCACCTGGTGAACTAGGGAAAGGCAACCTAGAGGAAGAAGGTGTTGTTCAGACTCATTTTTTAAAGCGATACCAATGGCAGATAATTGCAGCCGTATCCTTGGTAGTGCTGGTTAGTTCGTTATTGCTTTTCAGCAAAAAAGATACTGTTTCCGTCGTGGAAATTGAAAAGTCCATTGCTGTTTTGCCCTTTAAGAATGAAAGCAGCGATTCTACAAATCTTTATTTTGTTAATGGGCTTATGGAATCGGCTTTGGGCAACCTTCAAAAAATCGAAGACCTAAGGGTAATCAGTAGAACCTCGGTAGAGAAATATAGAAATACGGAAAAGGGAATTACCGAGATAGCCGAAGAACTGAATGTTAATTACCTGGTAGAGGGCAGTGGACAAAGGGTCGGAGATCAGATATTGCTAAATATTCAATTGATTGAAGCTTCAAGTGATCGGCCTATTTGGGTTGAACAATATAACCGTGAGGTGGGTGATGTATTTGCGCTTCAGAATGAAGTGGCGAAGAAAATAGCAACCGCTATTGAGGCTATTGTGACACCTGCTGAATTGAAACAAATTGAGAAATTGCCTACTGAAAATTTATTAGCCTATGATTATTACCTACAAGCACTTGACCCTTTTTACACTAGAACTGAGGAAGGACTTGAACAAGCCATTGGATTGTTTGAACAAGCTGTTGAACAGGATCCGGAGTTTACTCTGGCTTATGCCAATATCGCTATATCATACTATCTTCTCGAAATGTCTCAAATCGAGAAACAGTACACCGAAAAGATTAATAGCTATGCTGATAAGGCTTTGCTTATTGATTCAAAATCCGCTGAGAGTCTGACCGCTAAGGCTTTTTACTACATACAAACAAAGGAGTACCAACTAGCCTTGCCATATCTTGAAAAGGCTCTGGAGTATAATCCTAATTCATCTCTGGTGGTGCAAATGCTTGCGGATTTCTATTTTCGTTTGATTCCCAATACTGACAAATATGTAGAGTACGCTTTGAAAGGAGTTCAGCTTAATGTTGCTAGTGATTCTATCACCCAGAGCTATATTTATTTAGGGTTGGGTAACGCACTCGTCGAAAACGGTTTTGTAGATGAGGCGATGACGTACATCAATAAATCTCTAAACCACGATCCAGAGAATTACTATGCGCCCTATTTGAAAATACTGATCTTATTTGCCAAGGACAACGATATCGAACACACTACAAAGTTATTAGAGCGAGAGTGGCAAAAGGATACTACCCGCTTGGATATCTTGCAGAACGTAGCTAATTTTCATTATTATCAAGAAGACTATGATAGTGCTTTTTTTTACTTTGAGAAATTTGTTAAGGCCAAAGAAAAAGCTGGGTTGGATATTTATCCCAATGAAGATATAATAATTGGTAGGGTCTATGAAAAGATGGGCTTGGACAAACAAGCAGCCGATTTTTTCAGTGCATACGTCGACTTTTGCGAAACGGATCAATCTATCTACAAGAGTGCCAGTATGGCTACAAAGTACGCCCAAGAGGGTAAAAATGACCAGGCAATCGAGCAGCTCAAGATTTTCGCAACACAAGATAATTACAAGTATTGGATTTTGATATTTTGGGAGATAGACCCAATTATGAAACCCCTGAAAAACCATGCGGAGTTTGACGAGACAATGCAAAAAATTGAAGACCGTTTTTGGGAAAATCAAATTCAACTCAGAAAGTCATTGAAAGATAAGGGACTGATCTAATCAATCGAACAAGTTCTCTTCCCAATTGAGTACAAATATAGCTTACCGAGGTACTTTGAAATATTTCCTCCTTGGTAATTAATTTCATAAGTACTGCCCTGAAGAAAGATTGACTAAATTAGAAAATAATAGCTCCATAAAACGGCCATCTTAGAAAACCAATTTTCCAAAGCACAGAATCTTTTATAAGATTGTCTCAAACGCAGCCTTTTTAGTAGTCTCGGTAATAAATCTTTAGGGTACCTTAAGTCTATTTATATGACCGTTTGTAACTAATCAGTTTACTGTTCGGGGCTCTAATTTAGCTATGAGCGCCAAGGC
>CAZRIE010000227.1:0-3507 GCA_964600075.1 uncultured Flavobacteriaceae bacterium | reverse complement strand
AAGAGCTACACACTCATATTCGGGGTTTTGTTTTATCTAATTTACGAATTAATACGTTGAATGTCAAGTGTTTAATCTACTTCTGAAAGTGCCTCAATCAATTTACCATTTTGGGGGTAGCCTATTTTTAACCTCAATTAAATGTATAGGTATAACCTAGCATGAGACCGTAAGAGGTATACCTTGCATCGGTAATTGTCGTACTGCCCTGAAGTAGTTCGCTTTCGGAAAAATCGCCACCCAGGTTTCCTACCTGCTCGTAATCGTCCTTGTTTCCAAAACTTAGTAGAAGTCCGGCACTTATGGTATTGTTGTTCTTGGTGATTTTAGCTCCGCCCGCAAAGTGAAAAAGATTCCAAGAAGAAATAACCGTATTGATCCCCTCCAAGTCATTCACTTCGGAATCGTAATAAGACATATCGTTCCTTACTCCAAAATTGACTGTAAGTTTCTCACTTATCCGGTTTTCGTAGCCAAGGGCTACATTGAATACTGGCCTTGCAGCAGCATGTACCCTTAAAAAACTCTCACTGCCCAATTCTTCGAAAACATCTGCGGGACGAATAAAATCAGAGGGCTGCGCCTGTACAACATCATACGCAGCGATGCTTCCAAAATACTGGGCGGAAAGAGCATAGGTAGACTTAGCTGATTTATACTTCGCCCCTCCTGAAATAGACAACGGTGCTTTGTATTTCGTTTCTAACTTTGTCTGGCGATCACTAGCCAAAATATCGATTCTGCCATCTGATAATTTGTAGTTGTTGGCTGCAACATCTATTGCCACGGTGCCTTTTCCCATTATATTAATGGATGGTGTGCTCATTGTCAATCCGAAAGACCAGTTATCCATAGTATAAACTGCCCCGAGCTTTAAAACGCTCCGTACGTTCCAGTAGTTGACATTCTCGACAAAACTTGTGTTGACAAACGTATTTTGCGAATCGTTCAGAAACATCCGAGTAAGGATAGTTTCAAAATAGTTTTGAGATCTTAGGGTAAACAAAACTGTTGCGCCTACCGACAAGTTTTCGTTCAATGGGTAGCCCGCACCGAAACCCACCATACTCTCTATTAGTTTGGCATTTTTCGCATCCGATGCAATGAGCAGTTCGTCACCGGGGCTCTCTGGATCGTCTACCATTGGCAATTCATTATCGATTCTGCCTATTGCCTGAAAATTGAAATCTACAGGCGACATAATACCATAGGCCATTCTCAGTTTTCCCTTGGTTCGTATTACGCCACCTGCCATTAAAGGGATGGTAGCAAATTGGTTGCTTTTAAAATCTGCTTGATTGCCAATGACATTGGTTACTTGCACATTTTCCACGCGATACATATTGGCACTTATGGTAATCGACCCGCTGGTGATGTTGCCTATGGCACCGGGGTTGTAATACAACATCGAAATATCTTCTTCGCCGGCAACCAAAGAACCTGACATTAGAGTAGAATGTGAGCCGAATTGTTGTGTCCAATAATGAGTGTCCTGAGCGAACAAATTAATCCCTTTAACCAATAGTATAAGCAATAAAACTTTTTTCATAGAAAGAAAAGTTTAAACATCTTGTTAAAAATATAACAGAGTTTTCGTTAAACATAAAATTTCCCCCTAAATCTTAAGAATAATTGTCGCTCCCATTGTTCACTTTCTATGGTTTTTTAAAAGTTAAAAGTTTTCACAAATATGCTATGCGATAATGTTGTATTTTAATAGCATCAATAAATGCCTGTATCCATAATTTTTCTGTCGCTTCCGATTTATCAGGAACCAGTTCGAGACAACTTAGGTATAGAAGCGGGCTTTGTACTCAAATAATTGCAATAAAGACATCAATATAAATGCCGAGTATTACCATTTATTTCCTTCTGAAGGCAGTACTTAAGAATAATTTTGATGATAATTCTAACTATTGCGGTTGGGCAATGGCGACTATAAAACCTACCCTTTTAACACTCAAAATAAATAAACCTACATGCCCATAAAAAGTTATTTGGCCCACCCGCATGATGGTGAAAAAGAGTACCTTTTGAAAATCTTATCCTCTATTAAGGGATGTGAGGTTTTGCCCGCCGAAAATAAAGATATTCTCATTCTTGTCACGGAGACGAATTCACGACAAGAGGAAGATGTTTTAAAAGAAAAATTGGATGCAATTCCTACCCTCAAACTATTGGCCCTCGTTTCTGGCTTCGATACTCCTAAAAATTAAAGTGCTATGTACCAATCGATTCATACCAATAGAAGAAGTTTTATAAAAAAAATGGCAGTTCTGTCGGCAATGACTGCTGCCGCAGGAATGTTTCCAGGTATCATTTTTGCCGAGGAGCAAGAAAGAGGAATTCCTGCTGATGCGAACTTAGATTGGAAAAAAGCGCCATGTCGTTTTTGCGGTGTAGGTTGTGGTGTTCTTATAGGTACAGAAGACGGGAAAGCCATTGCTGTAAAAGGTGACCCTAAATCTCCGGTAAATAAAGGGCTGTGTTGTGTAAAAGGGTATCATTCTATCTTGGCATTATATGGTAAGGACCGATTAACAAAACCTCTGGTCAAAAAGAATGGAAAGTATGTAGAAACTTCAATGAAAGAAGCCCTAGATTTAGTTGCTTCTAAAATGCAAGAAACCATAAAAGACCATGGGAAAGATTCGGTTTCTATTTATGGTTCTGGACAATGGACAATTCCAGATGGCTATGCTGCTTCTAAATTATTCAAAGGATGTATAGGCACGAACAATGTGGAAGCGAATGCGCGTCTATGCATGGCAACAGCGGTAACAGGTTTCTTAACTTCTTTTGGATTGGATGAACCCATGGGTTGCTATGAAGATATTGACCATGCGGACACCTTTGTGTTATGGGGAAATAATATGGCAGAAATGCATCCGGTATTGTTTTCGCGTTTATTAGACCAACGTCTAAAACGTGGTGTTAAAATCATTGATTTTGCTACCCGTACTACGCGCACCAGTATGGCTGCTGATAAGTCCATACTATTTCTTCCACAAACTGATTTGGCCGTTGCCAATGCAATATGCTATGAAATTATTAATAATGGTTGGGTGAATACTCAATTTGTTGAAGAGCATTGCAATTTTAGTAAGGGCTTAACGGAAATGGGCTACGGCCTTGAAGACAATTACGAGTTCACTGATAAGCCGGAATCGATAAATTTTGAAGATTACAGAACATTTCTTGAGGATTACACTCCTGAAAAAGTCTCTCAAATGTCAGGTGTATCCGTAAAAGATATCAAATACTTGGCCGTTCATTTTGGGGACCCAAATAAAAAGGTAATGTCTCTTTGGTGTATGGGGCCGAATCAGCATTCTAGAGGTACTTGGATGAATAATCTGATATACAATATTCACCTACTTACAGGAAAAATTTCTAGCCCAGGCAATAGTCCGTTTTCATTAACGGGACAGCCAAGTGCCTGTGGAACAGTACGGGAAGTTGGAACATTGACCCATAAGTTACCTCATGGAGTAGTAACCAATAAAG
>CAZRIE010000226.1:0-3511 GCA_964600075.1 uncultured Flavobacteriaceae bacterium | reverse complement strand
GATTGTCATTTTGACCTCCTTGATATCCAACTTCTGTGTCTTTAATTCCAGGTCGAGTTCTGAACAAATCTTCCATTCCCCAGAAGCAACCTCCCGCTATATATGCTTTTTTATTAGTATTCATTCTACTTCTTTTTTAATATGATTTGAACTTTTACAATTTACGATTACATTTTCTAGAAAGTGCCTTACTTTTTGTTCTGGCATTTCACATGGTCTTATCAGGTCTTTTTCTTTTGTGATATAGTAATTTAGACTTATAAAATGATTGCCACCAAGCTCTTTGCCATAGACTTTGAACGAATTACCAGTATTAAAAATGGTTTTTGTTATGCCATATTTTTTATCAGAATAAATTCCTTCTGAATAGCCCTCTGGAATTTTTTCAATATGATTTAAAATCGGATTCGTCATTTGTACTTGTTTATCTTGAACGTATTTAGATTAGTATTGAGTTCATTGCTTATGAACTACACGAGAGCATGGAACAGCCTACCTTGTTTCGTGCCCAATCGGGGCGTTTGGCGAACCATTTTTGGTTTTCCGGTTGTTCGTCGTAAGGGGCTTTTAACAAGTTGAACAATTCATCGATTAGTGCGTATTCTCCTTTGTCGGCATCATCTATAGCTAATTGCGCCATGTAATTCCGAAGCACATATTTCGGATTGACGGAATTCATATGTGCTACTCGTTCGGTGTCGCTTTTAGTTTCAAGTTTTATACGATCCTTGTATTTTACGAACCAAGCTACCCACTGTGTTTCCAATTCCCCATTGATTTCTTCGGGTTGGTAAAAGGCTTCCGACACCTCGACCAATCCATCAGAGCTACCATTGCCTTTAAAGTTTGCCAGAAGCCTGAAGAATATGGTCATATCGGTTTCCGAGAGTTGCAGTACTTCCTCTAATTTCTTGATTAACAAATTGTCGTCGGCATCCTCTTCGAATAGTCCCAGTTTCGATTTCATCATTTTTAGATAGGCCACTTCAACTTCTTCTTGATATGCTGTCAAGATGCTTTGCAAGGGTTCTGTCTCTTCAATAAGCGGATAAATCGCATGCGCCAGTTTAAGAAGATTCCAAAGTACGATTTGTGGCTGCGTACCATAACGATATCTTTTATGTGCCCTATCGGTGGTGTTCGGCGTCCATCCATGGTCATATCCCTCAAGCCAACCATACGGACCGTAATCTATGGTCTGCCCAAGAATCGACATATTATCGGTATTCATAACCCCATGTACAAAACCTACGCGCTGCCAATGAATTACCATTTCCATACTCTTTACGGCTATCTCCTTAAAAAACTTTATATAAACCTTTTTTGAAGGTTTTCCCAAGTGCGTAAAATGATTCAGGATCGTATAATCTGCCAGGGCCCTCAAAGTTTTTACATCCTGCCTTGCCACCAATAGTTCATAATTGCCAAAGCGTAAAAAAGAAGGTGCCACACGGCAAACAATCGCCCCTTTTTCAAAATCGGAATTACCATCATACAGCACATCCCGTAGTACCGTATCGCCACTCAACATCAAGGACAACGCCCTTGTCGTGGGCACGCCCAAATGGAACATGGCCTCACTACACAGGTATTCTCTTATCGATGATCGCAAAACTGCCAAGCCGTCGGCGGTTCTTGAATAGGGCGTTTCTCCCGCGCCCTTGAGCTGTAATGCCCAATTTTTGCCTTTGTGTTCGACCTCGGTAAGGTTTATGGCACGGCCATCGCCCAATTGTCCCGCCCAATTGCCAAACTGGTGCCCGCCATAACACATGGCGTAGGGGCTGGTATTGCGTAATAGTTCGGAACCTGAAAAGATTTTCAAAAAATCTTCTGATTCGGTCGATTCTTTCAAACCAATGGCATCGACCATTTCCGGAGACACATGGATCAAGGATGGTTTCGATGGTTTCTTCGGTACTACAAACGAAAAACAGGCATTCGTAACCTGCCGTCTTGAATTTTCAAGTATCGGATCCGCGGGTAATTGTTCGTTGAATTTATCTTTTATGTTCAGCTTTAAAGTCAAAATCTATTCCTTTCTTTATTCAATTATTTCTTTCCAGTATTCACTTCGATTTTTAATCGCTTTAATATAGGAGCAAACGGCCACTGCATTATAGTTTTCTGCTGTCAATTTCTCAAAAGTCTTCTCTACCAAGACCTTTCCGATGCCCTGCCCACGAAGATTATACGGTACTTCGGAATGCACCAAGTACATTTTTTCATCTTTTATGGTGTAATCTACTCTCGCCAACTCGCTATTGATGTCGAAAGTGAAACGCTGGTTTTCCTTATCGTGTACGATATGCAGTCTACTGGGTATTAACTTGTTCATCCATTTAGTAATATCCTCCTTGTACGGATTTCGTAATTTCTTTTTTCCAATGGTAATCGTTGGAAAATTCAGTTTTCTATTCTCATAAAGACCACGAAGCTCTTCGGCGTGGTCTTCATTTGCTTCCACATCTAAAAACTCATAGGGCATGGCAATTTCATTCAAGACTAATTTGTAATAATTGGTCTTGTGGCAGCCATCGGCACCGTATAGTTTTATTTTTGGAATCGTACTTCGCATACCTATGTAATGCTTTTTAACACGTCAATGGTGGCATCTACGTTTAAATGAAAATCTGCAAAGACCACATTGTTGTTCTTGTCTATTAGTATGAACCACGGGGTACCTCCAGTTTTAAAGTTGGCCATGATATTGGAGCGTGATTTTCCATCATCACCGGCATCGTGCCCAAAAGGTATTTTTAGGTTGTATTTCTTTTGGGTCTCCACCATTTTGTCATACGTATTGGCATGATGGCCTTCAAAAACCGTTTGCACGGCCAAAAAGGCTACTTTATCATTTCCTTCTAGGGCTTTGACCATTTTTTGAAGGTTGGGTAGGCCCACACTGTGACAACCGGGGCACCAACTTTGGAAACAGTATACTACTTTAAATTTGCCCTCAAAGTCTGATAATTTTATTGGTTCTGTTTTATTCCCGTTTGCATCGACCCAATCTTTTACCTCAAACTCGGATGCTTTGAATACTTTATTTTCTGTTGTTTTGGTGTTCATTTTTATACCTTTCTTTTACTATTTCAATCTGAGAATACCCCTCGCTCCCGCCTGCCGGTCGGGCACGTTTAATCGAAAATCTTAGTTTGATAAGCAGTTCGCTTTGCGCTAAACGCTATAAGTAATAATAAAGCGAAGCACTATGCGTATAGCGTTAAGCTTCACTTTGGAACTATAACCGGCCTTCAGTCGCACTCGAAACCCATGGGGGCTTTGGCTGATGGCAGTATAGCTTTACCTAATTACCCTCAACGACTTTTTCCAACTGCATTGACTCAGAATTGATACAATAGCGCAATCCGCTTGGTTCAGGACCATCAGGAAATACGTGGCCCAAATGCCCATCACAGGTGTTGCACATGACCTCAACTCGTACCATACCGAACATGGTGTCCTTTTCATGTTTGATAGCGTTCTCTTTTATGGGTTGCGTAAAACT
>CAZRIE010000225.1:0-3536 GCA_964600075.1 uncultured Flavobacteriaceae bacterium | reverse complement strand
AATGGACCTTTATGGCGATCCGTATGAAAGAGCACAGCACGATTCAGAGGATTTCAACCATTGGATAGCAGAGCGTATGTTTATGTTGGTACCTGCCCAAGCAAAAATTGCTGAATTTTTAGCTACCTTTCAAAAGTATCCTCAACGACAGGAGGTTGGTAGTTTTAGTTTAGATAAAGTATTGACACAAATGCAAAGCGCGAAAAGAAACTAATATCAGAATTTTAAATTTTCAAAACCGAGTATTGATATACTTGGTTTTGGATTTTTTATATTAAGCTCTCAACAGCATGGGAATAAACAACGAAATGCCAACAAAGAACTGAGGTAATAAACCACTAAAAACAACCTATGAAATTCATTAAAATGACAGCTTTAGCCCTACTTACAATTTTTGTAGGCTGTCAATCTGAAAAGAAGAAATCAAAAGAAGAAACAGCAATAGTTAAAAAGCCTAATGTTCTCATCTTATTAGCAGATGATATGGGCTATGGAGATATAGGTGCTTATGGAAGTGAGATTCAAACACCTAATGTTAATAGACTTGCAAGTGAAGGTATTCAATACACCAACTTTCACGTTGGTGCTGCTTGTTCTCCAACACGGACAATGCTTATGACCGGTGTTGACAATCACAGAGCAGGCCTCGGGAATATGACAGAAATTCAAGCCGATAATCAATTCGGAAAACCGGGCTATGAAGGTTATTTAAACAACACGGTCGTATCTGTTGCTACCCGAATGAAAGATAGTGGCTACCACACCTATATGGTTGGGAAATGGCATTTAGGTCATTCCGAAACGACTATACCCCACGCAAAAGGCTTTGAACGTTCTTTTGCATTGATGGAAAGTGGAGCTGATAACTGGATAGAACAACCTTACGCACCAATGTATGAAGCTGTTCATTATTATGAAGATGATAAACAAGTAAGTCTTCCAACCGAAAATTATTTTTCATCTAATTATTACACCGATAAGATGATGAACTACATTGGTTCAAATAAAGATGATGAAAAACCGTTTTTTGCTTATTTAACCTATCAAGCCGTTCATTATCCGCATCAAGCACCAAAAGAATATATTGATAAGTATAACGGAGTTTATGATGAAGGTTGGGTTAAGTTAAGAGAAGCGCGTTTAGCAAAGCAAAAAGAAATGGGCATTGTATCTAAAGATGTAATCCTGAATTTAGATAATGCGGCCACTTCAGAACCCGATTGGAAAATGCCAAGTTGGGATGCTTTATCCGATGAAGAGAAAAAGTTTAATGCACGTAGAATGCAAACCTATGCGGGCATGGTTGACAATATGGATCACAATATTGGAAGACTATTAGATTATTTAAAAGAAATTGGAGAGTACGACAATACGCTTATCATTTTCCTTTCAGATAATGGAGCAGATCCAAATCAATTGCCAGCAAAAGAGGGCTTTGGAACCTGGTATAAAGGAAAATATGACTACGTATTTATGGAAGATTATAAAGGAGATTATTCTAAAATGGGACAAAATGGTTCATTTGCTGATTATGGCCCAGGTTGGGGCGCTTTAGCCAATACACCTGGTAGTTTTTACAAAACATTTTCTTCAGAAGGAGGAATTAGAGTTCCATTTATTGCTTGGTATCCAAAAACATTGGAGAAAGGAAAAATGACCAATGAATTTGCTTTTGTTAAAGATATCGTTCCAACGATACTTGAAGTAGCTGGAGTTGATGGAACTGGAAATACATATAATGGAAAAGAAATCTATCCAATTACTGGTACAAGTATGTGGAGTTCGTTAACTGGCAAAACAAAGTCTGTACATACTGATGATGAAATGATAGGTTACGAATTAGCAGGGAGTAGTGCGATTTTTCAAGGAAAACACAAATTAGTAATCAACCCAAAAACAAAAGGTACCGGAGAATGGGAATTATATGACATCTCCCTAGATCCATCAGAAATGCACAATCTTGCAGATGAAATGCCGGAATTAGTTGCTAGTTTAAAAGAAGGCTACGCAAAGTACGAAGAAGACAATGGCGTTGTGCCAGTTCCAGCAGACTATGATGTGTTAAAGCAATTGGTTAAAAATGCAAAAAGTGGAAGATCGCACTAATTAATAAATTACGGTTGCCAATAACGGTAACCGTTACACAAGGCGTTGACCGGTCACAGAACAGATGAAAATAAGCCTCTTTAGGAGGCTTATTTCTTGTCGGTTCAGAAACGGAAAGCCGATTTTCGATGCTTTACG
Organism: uncultured Flavobacteriaceae bacterium; assembly: GCA_964600075.1. Lineage (GTDB taxonomy): Bacteria > Bacteroidota > Bacteroidia > Flavobacteriales > Flavobacteriaceae > CAZRIE01. The sequence goes on along the minus strand of CAZRIE010000225.1, from coordinate 1,292 downwards.
GAAGCGCCGAACTGGAATTGAACGGCACTTTTCAAAAGCACTGCCAAAGCAAGCATTCCCACACCACTTTTAGAGCGTTTACGAACGAATTTCAGGCACTTTTCAGATTATAGGCGATAGCGGCTGAGGTGCTTCATCTTATTGGCCTGTAAAAGCCCGAGAGTGTTTATCTTTCGTAGTCCATGATATTAAGTATTTATTATATTAGTACACCTAAGTAAGATATCATCAATGCTGCTATCTCCTTATTGTGCTCCATTAAGAATAAAAAATTAAAATGCAAAAAATGAAAGCCTCAATACGTAGAAGATATGGTTCGCCAGATCAGATAAGAATTGAGAATATTGAAAAACCAATTCCAAAAGACAATGAGGTATTAATTAAGGTTCATGCTACTACGGTCAACAGAACAGATTGCGCAAATCTTACCGCCAAACCTTTTATTATGAGATTTGTCTTAGGGATATTGAAACCAAGAAAAATAATATTAGGGACAGATTTTGCAGGCGAAGTACTAGCAATTGGAAAAAACATTAAGTCATTTAATATTGGTGATAAAGTATTTGGTTTTATTGACATAGGTGCTGAATCGCATGCTGAATATATAACAACAACAGTAGAAGATTTATTTCTTATTCCATCAAAACTAGATTATAAAGAAGCAGCTGCAAGTTTGGAAGGTGCTAATTATGCGTATACTTTTATTCATAAAGTAAATATCCAAGATGGGCAAAAAATTCTAATAAATGGCGCAACTGGGGGTATTGGTTCTGCTCTCCTACAATTTGTAAGGCAATATGATGTCAAAATAACAGCAACCTGTTCTACTAAAAACATCAAGCTAATACAATCTTTGGGTGCTGATAAAATTTACGATTATACCAAAGAAGACTTTACAGAAAACAATGATACATATGACTTTATATTTGATGCAGTAGGTAAAAGTACATTTGGAAAATGTAAGCCATTATTAAAGGAAAAAGGAATCTATATATCTTCAGAGTTAGGACCTTATTCACAAAATATTTTTTATCCGGTATTGACTTCATGGTTAAGTAAAAAAGTAATCTTTCCTATGCCCTATAGTAAGCAGAAAACGATACCATATATTAGTAATCTTTTGGAGAAAGGAAAGTTCAAGCCCGTGATAGACCGAGAATACGCTTTAGAAGATATATCTAAAGCTTACGAATATGTAATTACAGGAGAGAAAACAGGGAATGTAATAATCAATATTTAAAGGTTATGTTTTAGAAAGTTGTGGAATCATTAATTCTTGGTAATTTTTCTCT
>CAZRIE010000224.1:0-3557 GCA_964600075.1 uncultured Flavobacteriaceae bacterium | reverse complement strand
AAGTAGCGATTGCATGGTCGGTACAACAAAAGGGAATTACTGCTGCCTTGGTCGGCGCCAAGAATGCGAGACAGGCCATTGCGAATGCCAAGGCGGCCGAAGTTCAATTAACGGTATCGGAACTTCAAGAAATCGAAACCTATCTCAGCAGCGAACTTCGCGAAATTATTTATTAGAGGAACCCCATTTTAATAATCCCGCTTTTTGGCGGGAGCGACTAAAATGGATGGTTGAACTAACCCCGCCTTTTCAGCGGGGTCTCGGTTTAATACCTCGACCCTTGGGTCAATTCCTTCTATTTGGTCCGGAGCTTTTACTGGGCTTAGGTGCCGTTTATTAGCAAGAAGTTCCTTAAACTCCGCTTTTCGTATTTCGGATGAGGCAGACTTCTTCGAAAAAGAAGATGGCGCCCAAGATACCATAGACCATCAACATTTTTTTGTGGTGCCCGATGCGTTGGTAAAAGAGTATTGCCGTGTATATATGACCTCCTATGCCCAATAGGGTGATCCCGACCAAGATTCTTAAACCAAAAAATATCCCTTTTCTGTACTGGTACGAAAGCTTTCAAAACAATGTGATTTTGATATGAAATAGCCTGAATTGGAAAACACTACAGAATTGCTATTTTGAAAGCAGTGGTCTATATGGCCGGACTTGGTTTTTACGCCTTTGGCCTTTTGAGTTGGGCGTTGCTCACTTTTTTCTTAGCTTTAGCTTTGTTGTATAAACCCCAGTTTATAGGCAAAAATGTCGGTAGTAGGAGCACACCAAAAAAGTAAAATTGTAAGCATGAAAGAAATATGCCTAGTTGCAGCGGCGCTGTTGCTACTCGTCGCGGGCTGCTGCCAATGGATCAAGATATCGGTAGAAAAATCCAATGCCATATTCGAAATCAGAAACGTAGACCGCCCTTATAACCAAGTTCTCACCCTGCAAAGCGGCAAGATAGTCGACCAATCGGATATTAGCGAGAACTACATGAAGATGTTATTAATTGCTGAAAATCGGTTAAAGGAGCGTAATACTATTCCATATGAAGTAGCTTTAACGGCTAGCAAATCGCAAGGTGGCGATTTTATAAAGGTACATGACTACGTGGCGCTTTCGGCAATAAGTGTTCCCGACACGGGCGATGTGGCAATAGTAATGGATAAAGGGATATCGGGCACTTTCATATATGACGACAGATTACGTATAGCGAACAATGGGGGAACAATTATAAATGGGTGGGTGCGGCAGTATGACGGCCTATATCTTCAACCTAAATGGTTCGGGGCGGCCATGGATGGAACTACCGACGACAGAGTACCGTTTGTCGAAACATTAGCCTATGCCGATACTTTAAACCAAAGGCTTTTAATCACCAAAGACATTCTTTTGGATGTTGAAGCCGAAGGCACGAAATCGATTTTTTTAGAGGACAATGCTTGGATTGAAGGCGAAAATGACGCTAATATCATCATCAACAACCTACGTTCCCCTGCTTTTTATGCAGCATTAACAAAGGATATTACTTTAAAAAATATCACGATTCTTTGGGATAATTCTTACGATGCTGAAACTACCTATGAAAACCCCGCGCCGAACATAACACAGTTGAAAAATTATCTCACCGCCACGAAAGGTCTTGTTTATAACAACGGCGACCCCATACATAGGGGATACACAGCTTATTTTGCTGTGCTATCGCTTGATGGCGCCTCAAATGTTTTGTTGGACAATGTGAAGTTTAAAGCAGTGGGCAATAACGCGAACTCTTTTATTCCTCAGGTAATTAAACTTAAAGAACAGCATAGAGCGAATCAAACGGTGACTGACGCGTCAAAAGATCCTACTGTCATCCCTACCAATATCACATTAAAAAATGTGACCTTAGATGGCACGATTATGGGTATTCAGGGTATCGTAGATGGTTTTAAATCCGATGGTTTAAAGTCATATCGTTATTCCGATTTTCAAGATTTCGATGGAACGAATATAGGTTGGGATATTAACAATGACGGCAGTACATACAAATTTCCACCGCCGCACCTTTTATACTTAAACTCCGACTCTTCCCTAAAAGGCTATAAGACCCAGAACCTAGAGATAACCAATACTATAGATTTTGGTAATTATGTCGGCACGGCAATTGTTAGGCCTACGCTTAGCGGTTATTGTAATTCCTTAAAGTTGACCGGGTACGTTGATCATGTGCTTGTCAAAAATTATACATCGTACCGCAGGGACGGATTAATGGATTTACAGAATATCACCGATGGTGATTTTAGAAATATGTATTCAGAAAGTAGTTCTGACATTTTTGACCCTAGTTACAAATTCAGTGCTATTAGATTTCTCGGCACCTTGAACAAGGTTTCTTTTGAAAACATAATTATTAAGGACAACTCGGAAATAGCTGAAATCTACCCTATGAACGCCCGAAGGGGAAATAATGTTATTTGGGACAACCTTAATTTGTGCATAAAAGAGCTTAGCACAAACCTACACGGCTGTTTTGGAATTTCGGGAAACAACAATACGATTAGAAATTCAAGCCTAAACATTGAACGCCATACTTCGACCACGCCATATCGAGGGGTTATCTTTCATAATGATTACGCCATGAACGGTGGGGCCAACAACCATTACGAAATTACCGTAAACGGTTGGAGAAATATGGATGTAGACCCGCTTGGCCTAAGAAGTAGAATGCTCTTTATAAAGGAGGGCAACCCTAACAAAAACTACGCTAAAGTGTTTGATACAAGAAACAACTATGTAGTTGAACAAAACAACGAAATCGCAGAGGCGACATGGATTAGGACCGAGACGGTCGTTCTCGGAAAAGGAACGGAGCAACAACTCGCTATGAACGTTCCTAAGGGTTTTGCCATCAAAAAGGTGAGTGCCATAATAGTTGAAGCGCTTGATGGGAGCATAACCGTTGTATCTATAGGAACGGTTTCCGGCGTAGCCAACGACTTGGTTTCGTCGGTTTCTCTTTCCAGAGAACCCGTGGTGAACAACATTAACGAGACGTCTTTAGGCCCCAAACGCGATGTTTACATTCGGGCAGATAGTGATTTCAACAATATGGGAGAGGTCAAGGTCACCTTTGAATTGATACGCCAAGATTTAAACTAAACAATACGGTTTTATATATATGTGAACGGTGCCCAAAAAACGTCGTTGCCTATTTGTTCAGAATACGTTAGTTGTACATAAAGTAATAGGCCAGTCATCAATCTACAAACAGCTGATTTTTCGGCGATGGTTACTATATAGCGCTTGCCAAAATCTCCCGAGCTTTCGAGATAAAGTACCGGTTTGTCTGGCCGGTCACCATTATATACAGGACAGTAAAGGTCAAAATGGCGTATATTCCGAACAAATGAGGGCCCTTTAGGTTTAATTGAAGGAATTAAATCTGCCTTTCTCCGATAAAAGACCTTCTTATTTCGGCAAAGTGTTTTTAGACCTAGTTACGTTCACCGAAGCTTTTTTACACTTAAACCGGAGTTGTGTCGCTTAACGAGTATTTGGTCTCGTTGAACGAACCCGAACCCTGTATA
>CAZRIE010000223.1:0-3565 GCA_964600075.1 uncultured Flavobacteriaceae bacterium | reverse complement strand
TACTCTTTCTCATTCTGTTTAAAATTAAGATTATTATTCTACTTTTAAACAGTTCCGTTTTAAGGGAAGCTTACAGTTCACCAACCATCGCAATGAGTGAAACGGACCACCCATTATCTCTGAACTTGGTGCAGAAGTTATGAGAGTTTGGTTTTTATATACCGTAAATACTTCATCTTTGAATTGTAAATCTACTGGAGAAATTTTTTGGTCTCCTATGATAAGTCCTGTATGAATATCACCTGAGCAAATCAATTCTTGGATTGTCGGTGGGTTAACCCAAAAATTGTACTCATGAATTTCAATTCCTGGGCTAACGTAGTCTATTGCCTTTATAAGCTCTTCATCAGAAAGGTTTTTCCCTTCAAGGTTTTTTCCGATTTTTAAGACCATTTCTGGTTCGATTGCGCAGTTTATGTAATCGCTCCAGTTAACAATTACTTGGTTGTTTTGAACATGGGGATAGAATAATCTTCCATAAATGGGTTCACTTAGACCAAATTGTTTCCTAATTGAATTGCTTGTACAGCCCACTTTGAATCCTGCAATATGCTCTCCGGCTTCGATTCTTCTTTTCGTTACGATGTCCTGTACTTCATAAGCTTCTTCAATCGAAAGATTTCTTACTGAATCATCTTCTCCATACCATTCCTTTTTATAAAAGGAGTGATAAAAGTCAGCTGCTATAGATTCAAGGGTCTTCAGTTAATTTGTTTGAGCTATGGTAATCGTTAGTAGTTTTTAGCTTTTATGCTGAACATCGTTCCGTGTATAGTGTCTTGATTATCTCGCGGTGCTATGCATTATACATGCTTTTGGTATTATATTTTTATTCTTCTACTTGAAGAGTGATTGCTTTGCTAAACGTCATTTTCAAACGTTGATTAATCATCTGCTGAGGCTTGGTAGATGTTTGATAGTACAAATTAGCAAATGCTACGATGTCATTGTAAGCTATCCATACTTCTCCACTTTCGTTTTCATAAACCAATAGTTTTTGACAAAAAGCATCCAATCCTATTTTGGGACTGGTCATCATCGCTTTGCCTCCAGGAGCCGGACCGCCAAATAGTAATAGAGTAGTCGGTCTAAGCACAATACCTAATACTGAAGCTTCTTTTTGATAATCAACATCGGCAAACCATTTGGTATCACCTTGGGACATGACAATATCTCTTAAGTTTTTAACCGTAGTAGCAAGATCAAAATCAGATTTGATACTGACTATTCCGAACCCTTCATCTACAGCCGAAACATCAGTTACGGAAATCATTTCCTGAGGAAAGGATTCTAAAACCGTATTCATGCTAGCATGATAATCTGAAAGTAGGGCTGCATCTAAATCGTGTCTTTTCTGAATAAACTCTGCAGAGGTAAATGCAATTTTTACAACGAGTGTATCAGATTCTGAATAACACAAAAACTTAAAAGGTAAATCCAGTCCGACCAACTGATTTTCTTGAATTAGAGTTGTATTAACTTTGGAGTTTGAGACTATCGTAGCAATGGCGGGTGGAGTATAAATACCAGCCTCTTCAGCCATTCTGTGGTGATCTAGAGTGGCTATTTTTTTAAAATCTAAAAGTACTAGTTCCAATTGCTTTACAGCATCGTCTACCTTTTGGGCAATATTCTTTGAATTTTGATTAGCAACCTTCTTTTTAGAGTTTCCTCCGCAGGAAGAGATAAAAGTAACACAGCCAATAATAATAAGTGCCTTTAATAATTTCATATGATAGATTTATTCCTATTCGATAAGCCAATAAATATATACTGTGTAATTTAAGTAATAGAATTTGATGTTACGTACCTCAGAATAAATTGGTTTAAAGATAATAGTTAGTTCGCAGAGGACCCCGATTTTCAATAGCTACTTCCAATTGAGCAGTTTTTGAATATTTCCACCTTTAACCTTTTCCCGATCTTCGGCAGAATAAGAGGCCATATGTACATCGACAATTTTGGGGGGTCCGCTTCCCCAAACCATTCTATCGGGTCCAAACTCGCGAATTACCCTGTTAGTAAACGGCAATGCACTTTCGTAATACGGTACATCTTCGGCAAAATGACCAATGCCCGATAACTTCATGAACACGTTCGGATATTTTGCCAGATTGAGCACATCGACAAATTCGACCGCATTGCCCAGATGGGGCTCGGCCAAATGATCGATGAGTACCTTGCTGCCCTTAAACTCACGGATTAGCTTGTCCGCTTGAGCTGCATAATCAGGGCCTATGTGTAGTTCTATCACCAGATCTAATTCGTAGGCCTTTTTCCATAACGCCTTGGCTCCTTGATCGGTAAAATTATCTAAATAGCTCTCTTTTCCACGATGCGCATGAAACCGTGTAGCAACGATATGAGGTGCCCGCATTATCAAAGTTTCCAATTTTTTGGGAGCTTCGGGGTCTTTCGGATAAAATAGACTAGTGCCTCTAAGTCTATCGGGTTCTTGTTCTAGACAATCGATTATCAAACTGTGATCATCACCATAGGGTTCGGGGTGTACGATGACTGCCCTGTTGATTTTTTCTTCATCTAGCCTCTTAAGATAGGCTCCAAGGGGGTCAGGCGGATGTACGGACATGTCAGGGACGTACGTTGCCTTTGGATGGATAGGGTATTTTGATACTTCAGGGCTAAATATATGGGCATTCCATTCGATGACTGGAACTTGGGCAGCCGCCCAAGAAGTCTCTTTTGCCAGTCCGAGTCCAACTATCCCTAAACATGCAAAACTACCCAGGGCTTGTCGCCGGGTCATCGAAGCATTGATTTTATTGAGGTCTGATCCCATTCAAAAACTATAATTTTGGCCGTCAAAATATCAAATCGAATTTAATAAAATATGCCGTATTTTGCAAGGCTCTTTAGGGTAGTTGCTATTACTCCCGTTAAGGCCGTTTTTGCCGTCAAACTCGCCAAATCGCGTTTTTACATATTTTCATAGCTTGTTGGTATTCGTTTTTATCTTTTCCGCACGAAGTGATTTTGTACAACTTCCCCCAAATATATTTTGGTGTCGACACATTCGAATTTTAATTTTTCAGGTAAATTAGTAAACAATGGAATACCTCCTCCCAACAAATGAGGAATGATTGTTATGGTTATTTCGTCAATTAAATCTTCCTTTAAGAAGCTCTGAATCGTTCTTCCTCCGTCAATGTACAAAATGTAAAATCCCTTTTCGTGAATACTCCCGATAATTTCCTTCAAAGTTCCTTTTACAAGGAATGCTTTATCTTGATATTCTTCAGGAATACTGGTCATATTATTACTTAACACAAAAACAGGCTTTTGATAAGGCCAATCCATATCAAATCCACAGACCGTTTCAAATGTCGTTCGCCCCATTACAAGTGCATCAATTAGAGAATCAAACTGACCATAGCCCATGTCGATATTGTCAGGGTTTGAAATTGAGTGTAGCCAATCTATTCCTCCATTCTTATCTGCAATATATCCATCTAAACTTGTTGCGATAAATACTTTATTTTTATTATCCAATGTCACTAGTGTCCACTTAAAATAGACTGATTTTCAGTTGATTACAATCACGTTC
>CAZRIE010000222.1:0-3569 GCA_964600075.1 uncultured Flavobacteriaceae bacterium | reverse complement strand
TTTTTTAAACAAGGCGGTATCCAAAAAGACCAATTAGGCGTCATTGAGTTAAAACTAGATTGTGCCTTTGTTGCCGTACCGCTATCGCTTGCCAATGAATTGGTCGAGAAGTTAAATAATACACGATTGAAAAAGAAAAAAGTACGTGTAACGGTCTTGTAAGTACGAGGTATGAAGTATGAGGTATGAGGTATGAAGTTAGAAGTACGAGGTGCGAAGTAGGCAGTACTATTGAAATTATTCCTTTTCTATTCCAACATGCCGTGCGCGTTCCATAAAGTATTCCTCAAAGCGTTTTAACATGGGATGCACACTTTCTGAATACAAAACATACTGACATTTTCTTATGCTCTGTGTAATCGCAATCATGGCAGTATACTCCGCTTTTTGTGCTAAAAAACCACCGTCGTCGATACTACATATTTTTAATTGAGAAGTACTTACGCCATTTAATAAAAACAGTTTATGCAAGGTTTTTGGAGTAGTAATAAGTATATCGATACCCTCAAAGATTTCCGACTTTTGAACATCAATATGCAGCTCTTTATAACCCACATACACTCGGAGTGAACTGTGCTTTGTGTAGGTTAAGAAAGCAGCGTATAATTCCAGTGCTTTCGTCTTATTTTCAACTATGACCACCGCTCTAGGGGCATTTCCGACGGCCTCACAATTGAGTTTATGCAAGGTAGTAAGTATTAATGTGGTCGTCTTTCCGCTGTCCTTAGGCGCAGTACAATAGACGTTAGCGCCACTTTTTATAACGGGAATACTACTTTTTTGAAGCGGGGTAGGGTCTTCTATCGCCAGACGTTCTAAAACGTCGAGCAAGTAGGAATGCAACTTTTTAAATGCCATAGTCGTATACTGCTATAATTACACCGCGAAACCGAAGTGCTTTGATGCGACAAATATACTGACAAGGAATGGAAAAGCTCAAAGAAGGTTTTTCTAATTATAGTTCATTTTTGGAAACGGAATGTTTTGCTAGGCAGCTTGTGCTAAATGGTAAAGGTGAGCCCAAAACTCAAATTGGAGGATCGATCACTATCCGCATTGGGCGAAAAACTACTATAGAAGTAATTAAAAAGGGTAGAAAGGCTTATAGTTTTGGTAATGGGTAGTTCGGCCTTTAGTTGACACAATATTCTGTGGTTACTAATATCACGATACAAGGGTTGAAAATAAACGGTTCCCGTCAAATCAAACCTGGTCTTTTTAAAAGATTGGTTTACAGATAGATAACTACTATTTCGGTGATTATAAAACTGTTCATTAATGAGGTCTATTTCTTCCATTTCATACATATATGAATTTCCAAAATAGGCTTTTGTAGTTTCATTTGAAATGAATTTTAACCGAATTCCTGCACCGATAAGATTTCTATTGGTAATGGTTAGCAAGGTGTTTTTCTGATTTTGAGCGAAGGCTTCCAACCGAAAAAGATCTGTTAGTTTTTGATTATAGCGGACATGAAAAAACCAAGAATTCTGGAAATCCTGATCTTCACTCCGAATTAATTTATAATTGCCGACTAAAAAGAAGATTTTGTTTAAATCCTTCGACTTAAATTGTGTTGTCACATTCGAACTTATTTGAAAGATATAATCCCCATTGGTATCGGTATAATCAAATAAAACATCACTTTTTAAGGCAAACCGAACGGAATCCTGTTGCATCCGTTTGGATTCGATATTTACCAGTTGACCCAAGGCAGTACCATTAATACAAATAAAAATAAAGGGGAGTACTATTTTCAGCGTTCTCATAACTGCTTTCTCTTCTCGCAGTTGATAAAGGTATTCAAAATTAACAGAGAAAAAAGAAATCAACTACCATAACATTTTTATAGAATGTCGTACTATAATACTGCAAATATTGATAATAGAAATTTTAAACAAAACTATGATGTACGGTTTTTAGTCTGGTCCTGTAGTTAATAAATTAGTTTAATCATTAAAACAATAACTATGAGTACAGGTCTTGTACTTTCCGGAGCTGGAATAAGAGGGGCAGCCCATATCGGGGCCATTAAAGCATTGGAAGATGCTAGCTATATAGCCCACACATATTCGGTTACGAGCGGTGATGCTATAGTCCGGGTTATTATATGCGGGTGGTATCCGCTGGAAGAAATTATAGATTTTTTCAAGGGTATACCCATATTCTAGGCGAATAGATACGGCATCCGCCACTTTTCCACAAGTTTTTCCCAATAAACATTTATGGTTCATTTGATGTGGATGTTAAAGTTCTTAAACACTTTCCGGTAGAATCTCTTAAAATTAATTGCGATAAAATAAATCGGCAGCTAATACATGCGTCATCATGATGTTTCAAAGTCTGTATCATCTGAAATTGTGGCCCAATAACATCAAGTAAGGTTTAAAGGTCCAGCATCTATAGGTTTGGAAAGTGCTTACTCTTGGTTTGATGAAGGTCGAAAAACTGCTTTTTAAAATTTCAACTTTGCGCCTCAATAAAATCCAGGTCGAGTTCGTTAAAATTAGTCGCTGCCTTTACCAATAGGGTAGATCCAATAGTTTCAAACAATTGGTTGGTTTTTATTACAAATTCGGCCTGTTTTTCAATTTGGTAATTCGGTATACCCACCAACGTCAAATCAGTTGTAGCCGATTGCTTTTGTATGATCTTATAAAATGGTTCTTGTTCCACGGCATTGTTGATAATCCGAATGTCGACATTGACCCTTAGATCCTCGACTAATTTGGAAATTTTCGAATGTATTATCTCGCTATCGACATTGTTATTGTTAACGAACAATACCCTGATACTGGTATTGTTCCATTTGGGGGATGCGATTATAAATCGAGCAATATTCAACATCATCTCGGCATTCTTACTGTCCGTTTCCCGCCACCAAAGATCAACGGTTCGATAATTGCCGAATTTGGTTTTCCTGTCAAAATCCAAATACAATAAATTATAGTCCAAATGGAGTAAAGTCTCGGTCATCTTGGCGTATTCCCCTGAATTTTCGAGTCCTTTTGGCCATCCCATCATGATGGTATTGGGCTCGACCCCGGAAAACCCAAAAACCGTGGCAATATTCGTAATACCATTGTAAATGTTGTCCACTTTCAATTGCCGTCCGAAAATACCAAGTTCCTGAAAAGAGTCACTTCGCACGACTTGCTCCGTTTTAGTAAAAGGGGTATCATTCTTGGTATCGACGATGAGTTTAAAATTAGTAACGATCCCTGTACGCCCCGAGACGGTTTTACACAACTCCAACAAATAGGATCGATGATCGCTTCTACCACTGAACAGGATAATATTTGGATTCCAATTCGAATTTTCGTCTACCTTGGCATCTATCTTTTTTAATCCTTTGTTGACCACATTTTCCCAAACACTCCGCCATACGTCATTCGATTGTAGCTTTACTTCCTTGCGTTGCAGGCTAAAGTACAATCCTCCAATTACAGCAAATGAGACAAACATGGCAATCATATCCAACTTGAACATGACAACAAAGCAGGCACTAAAACCGAGCAGGCCGATCCAGCGTTTAATTTTAAAAGAGGGCTGAAAATCTGGATTCGCCC
>CAZRIE010000221.1:0-3656 GCA_964600075.1 uncultured Flavobacteriaceae bacterium | reverse complement strand
TAACGGTCTCATTTATCTGAGGCCGTTACTTTTTCGGGCTGTATAGTTTCTTTAGGAACGGCATTAGCCAGTCGCTCTGCCTCTTTTTTAATACTGCCATAGGTAAATGGAGCCAGCATAAGACCCACAAACGTTTTGGGGTAATTTGGCATTCCACCAATACCGATGTCGTCGCTGGGCTGCTCACCTTTTGGCATGTGGAAAGTTCCGAAGAGATGGTCCCAAACAATTACATCGCCACCGTAGTTCGAATTTCCTTCTTCAATTTTTTTGGAGTGATGATAACGGTGATTCTTGGGAGAGGAAAAAATATAATCGAACGGCCCCAAAAGAACATCCATATTGGTGTGCTGAAACCTTCCAATGGTTCTTCCCACCAATCCCGCCACAAAAACGATTTCAACGGGAGCTTTTACAAAGGCAAAGGGTATCGCCCAAAGAAAGCTAGAAATAAGTCCTTCTAAAGGGTGTGATCTACTACCGTTGAACCAATACAAGCGTTCCGATGAATGGTGAACCGCATGCCATCGCCACATGAATTCGGATTCGTGCATCCAGCGGTGGTACCAATACCGGAAGAAATCGGCAATGGTCAATAACATAAAAACCTGAATAACCGGATGTAACGAAGAAGGCCATATTTCTTGCCCAATGGTTGGGGATATTTCTTGTACCACAAGTGATATTGTAGCCAAACGTAAAGGGGCGTTGATGTAGTCTCCCCAAACTTTATTACCAAAAAAAAGCATAACATCTGTTGGCAGCTCTTTGTCGTCTAACCACTTTCTGCTATAGGGAATCAGCCTTTCCAATGGCGCGAAAATCGCTCCGAAAATCAAGAACATGATTATTGTTCCCACAAAGGTTCTTGTGGTATAACCGCCGTCTACCAAATTAAAACCGATGATAACGGTTAAGGTCATGAACAAGGGGAAAATAACGACCTGAAGTACTATCTTAAGAAATGTACCTTCGATTTTATCGGCTAGCGGATCGATTTTACATAGTAACCACCGGAAAGGGGCGAGTATGTATTTGTGGCCGAATACTTCGATAGGGTGAAAGATACGGTCTAAGAATTTTCCAATTTTAAGTAGCATTAATTGAATTATGTGATGGTTTGACAATCGAAAATTGATGATATACCAATTTATGAAGCTTAAATATATAAAATATTCAATACAGTTCGGGGCTTATAAAACGAAATCATAAGGGTCTACAAAAGTATCCATGCCTGATTGGCATGAGTTAGATAAAACAGCTATGCCGAAACAAACCGGGATTAGTACGTCTTACTTTAATGGAGCCGCGTGAGTTTATATATACTCTGAAGTGAATTGTGCTAGATCAGGGCTCTCTTCCAATACTTCAATAAGGCCTAGGGCGGCGCGTTCCCCGGATAACATCGCTGCATTCAGGGATCCATTGAGCAAATAGTCTCCAGCAAGAAAAACGGTGTCCTTTATTTTAGTTTCTGATGGAACTAGTTCGTATTGAAGGTTGGTTAGATCTGGCAGTGCGTATGGTATTTTATAGTGCTTTAGAAAACCGGCACTTTCGATTCCGCAATATGCTCGTAATTCATGTTCTACTTTGTGTTGCAGTGCCACTGGGTCTAATTCGGTGTTTTTTACGACCGTGACTGAGAGCAATTCTTTCGTTGAAGTAGTTAGCGTTTTCAGGCTGGTGTGGTAAAAAATATTGTTGATGAGTGCTTCTTTGTCGGAAACCAACCCAATCAAAGGCTTTGAAATGACGCGACCCTCCGTTTCGAAGTAGAAGGTATCACAGCTTTTCCATAAGGTGTTATGGTTTTTTAGATTCGAGATCATTTCCCCAGGGTCGGTGGCAATAATAGTGAAGTGATTTTCTATTTCTTTTCCACTATCAAGTAGCAGTTTACCGTTTTCGATTTTCTGAACGCGGGTATTAAATAACCACTCCGTTTTTTTTAAGGATGCTTTCAGTTGTTTCGGAATAGCTTCTATACCTGCTTTGGGCAGTGATGCATATCCTGTACCGAACATTTTATAGACGAATTCGAACATTCGGCTTGATGTTGCGAGATCGGGCTCTAAAAAGATACCGCTAAAGAAAGGCTTGAAAAAACTTTGAATCATAGCTTCGGAAAATCCGTAGTCTGTCAAGAACTTTAAAGTGGACAGTTCTTCAGATTTGAAAATATCTATCAATGACTTCTTCTTCAGGTACCTATTGAGTTTCAATACGTTTAGCTTATCCGAAAAACTTCCGACATTGGCCAGAATCGTTTTGAGCAACAAGGAAGGATTTCGTAAGGGATCGGCAATTGTACGTTGGTTTCCCGAATCAAAAAGTACCGCTCCCGAGTAGAATTTTTGAAGTTCTAGGGCTTTGTAGTCCAGGTATTTCTTCGCCATGGGGTATTCCGTAAGCAAAACCTGAAAACCATGGTCCAATTGGTAGCCTTCTACGTTATCGGTTTTTACACGACCCCCAACGCGGTCGGTGGCTTCGATTACGGTAGGTGTGTATCCCGCATTTTCAAGAACCCGGGCTGCAATCAATCCGCTTAAACCTGCACCTACAATATGTATTTTATATGATTTTTTATCCAAAGCGTTCTATTTCGTGTTTCGATTTCTAAGCGATTACAAAATTACTGATTTTGACTGTAGGTATGGCCCGTGATCTAGCTCTAAACGGAAACATGGATTTAGTATTGAAGCAGAAAGCGTAGGGCGTTTAGCGCACAGCGGAACAAATTCAAACGAAACCGCTAATTATTGATGCTATTTTCAAGAATGGCTGGCTCTAGCTCAACAACAACCTCGTTTTTACGGTTTACTACTTCGGTCGGCGCATTGTACCCGAAAAAGTAAAAGTGGTTCGTATAGGCCATACCCTCGGCATCCAAGGCTGCTTTCAATTCGGCTTTGTACTTGGCTATTTTGGCATCATCGGCCCAACCCCCAAAAGTAACTGCGGCAACCGTTTTTGCGGGTTCTTCCCGAAATTCGATTTGCGATTGGTTGGGCTTTGGAAGGGTCTCTTTTTTAAACTTTTTCGGCACCATAAACATCATGGTCATGGAGTCTTCCAATGACATGGAAACGGGAGCGGTCATGGCGATTTTCTCGTTTCGGTCATTGCCGCCGAAAATATACTCGGCCAAAATAGAGAAGCCTTTGCTCGAAGACTTCTTATAGGCATTGCTAGAAAGTTTTACGGAACTGAACAGACGGGCTTCATAATTTCGAATTTCAAAGGCGTCATATTTTTTAACGACGGTATACGGATAGGTTTCAATATTTCGTTGTGCGCTCATGGAATACACTTGTAAAATGATAAATGCTAAAATTAGTATGCCCAATACGATGAATACGATTTTCATTTGTAAGATTTAGAGCTAGGACAGCATGTATGTTTTGCAAACCCACCAGGCCTAAAATTACTATTTTATCGTGGATTTTATAAATGGAAACTCGTAGGTTGGGATGAATACTGTTGTGGGTACAGGTCACAGAAGAGCGCTAGCGGAGAATTAAACTATGGTGTAGAGACCAACTTCGAAACATCAACCCCCTTTATTATCAACCATATACTTAAAGAAATTTCAAATAAACCTCCAGGGATTGACAAAAGAACACCTATAGTACATCCAAATAGTTCAAAAA
>CAZRIE010000220.1:0-3700 GCA_964600075.1 uncultured Flavobacteriaceae bacterium | reverse complement strand
AGAAACAGACCAAAACAGTAATTATTTTCAAATCGGAGATTTCCCCGCTGGCGTAGATTTTGATTTTAGCAACAAGATTGGAGTTGCTCAAGATCTGTTGGAGGGAGGTCGAATTGAAGCCGCTAGTACTAGAGAAGATGGTGACCGTGTCATTCGTTTCTTTGGAAGATTGAATGCTACTTTTGACGATGCTATTTATTTGAATGCCGCAATAAGTCGTGAAGGCTCGAGCCGTTTTGGTTCAGAAAATCAATGGGGTACATTCCCCGCCGTTGCCGTTGGTGCAGATTTGAACAAATATTTACAATGGGACAGCGTAAATCTTTTGAAGGCTCGTTTGGGTTGGGGTGTTACCGGATCTACACCACCTGAAGTAGGTCTATATCAGCAAACATACGAAGTACAAAATGGTACAGATGGCCAGAGTGGAGCAAGTTCCACGCAAGAAGGTGGCCGTGCTGCAAACCCAGATTTGAAATGGGAGGAAAAATCGGAAATCAATCTAGGTTTTGAATTTGCTAATGATCGTTTCGGGGCCACTTTGGATTTGTTTACCAGGGATATCAAGGATTTTATCATTCTAGCGAATGTAGAATCATCAGAATTTGATGGCTTTAATCAACGTTGGGAAAATTCAGGTACGCTTAATGTTAAAGGTGTTGAATTATCAGCCAATTATGATGTAATTAAGAAGGACAATTTAACCTACAACACTGGAATTATTTTCACCCACAACAAGAACATTTTGGATGAAAACCCTCAAGGTGATCAGGTTTTAGGTAATTTGGGGTCTCCAGGGCAAAACAATACTTTTGTTATTCGTGTAAAGGAAGGTGAAGAGGTAGGCCAAATATGGGGTCCTGTATTTTCAGGTAATGTAGATGCCGCAGGCACACCTATTTTGGCGGATGTCAATGGAGATGGTGTAGTAAATGCAGGTCAAGGTAGTGCTTTGGCGGATGATGGTGACTTTGCGATATTGGGTACGGGTCTTCCAGATTTTGAAATAGGCTGGACCAACCAAGTTACTTTCGGAAATTGGGATGCCAATGTCTTTTTCAGAGCTGTGGTAGGCCACAGTTTAGTAAATAGTTTTAGATCCTTTTATGAGCCTATTATTGGATCGCAGGCATCCTATAACTTCGTAAATACCAACAATGCCAATCCAGCTATTAAAACCGCTCAATTTAGTGACTATTATGTGGAAAAGGCTGACTTCCTCCGTTTGGATAATATGTCGGTAGGTTATAACTTCAATTTAAAAGAAGAAAGTTATATAAAGAGACTTAGAATTTCCCTTGCAGGACAAAATCTCTTTACAATCACAGGCTATGACGGGGTAGATCCTGATCCTGCTTTACAAGATGGCGGTGATTTAGGAGACCTTCAAAGTGAACAGCCTAACGTGCTTGTTCCCGGTATTGAACGAAGAGAAGCTTATTTTACGTCTACGACTGTAACAGTTGGTCTAAACATTAACTTTTAAAAAAAAACTATGATACGATTTTTTAAACTCGCCCTGTTCAGTACAGCATTGATAGTGTTTTCTTGTACTGATTTAGATGACAAGTTAGAGGGTTCTTTAACTGAGGAATTTACTGTCGAAGGTGTTTCTACTGGAGGTGGTGGAGCTAGC
Organism: uncultured Flavobacteriaceae bacterium; assembly: GCA_964600075.1. Lineage (GTDB taxonomy): Bacteria > Bacteroidota > Bacteroidia > Flavobacteriales > Flavobacteriaceae > CAZRIE01. Next base: position 2,064 of record CAZRIE010000220.1, on the reverse strand, counting down.
GGACCACTTTTAGCGCCCTTTGGGCGACTAAGAAATGGAGGTGCTGGAAATACTGGTTTTTTCGCTACACAGAGTGTTACCGGTGACGACATGTCAGTTCCACAAAAAGGGGGTGACTGGTTTGACGGTGGTATTTGGATTCAATTACACCGTCATACTTGGGATGCAGCCCATGAACGTATCGGTGAAGCTTGGAACGATGCCTATGGTGGTATAGGCGAATGTAATATAGCTTTGGACGGCGGTACTTTGGATGCCAACCAAACTGCTCAGGTTAGAGCATTACGCGGTTATTTTTATTGGAGATTGCTTGATATGTTTGGAAGAGTTAAAATAGTAACTGCACCAGGCGGTGATGCCCCACAATCAGAAAGAACTGCGGTATTTGACTTTGTGGAAAGTGAATTATTGGCCTCCTTAGGCATATCAGCAGTTACGGCTAGCCTAGATTTATCAGGTAGTGCCTTAGGGACAGATATTAGCAACTATAGAATCAATCAATACGCTGCCTTGGGTATTCTGGCAAAACTATATTTGAACGCCGAAGTGTATACTGGTACGCCTCGTTATCAGGAGGCTGATTGGGCCGCGACTTATATCCTAGACAACAGTCCATATGTACTCTGTGCCACTGGTTGTAAAACTGCAAACTCAGCGAAACGGCCAGATGTTGATACAGATCCTACAGAATTGGAAGGCTATGCGGCAGTATTCGCGCCAACGAATGAAAATAATCCAGAAATCATTTTCGCCATCGAATATTCTGCCGTAGGTGGCGGAGGCATGAATTTCGCACAAATGACCTTACATGGCCCGAGTCAACTTACCTATGGTCTTGATGAAGCACCATGGAACGGGTTCTCCGTATTGGAAGAATTCTACAATAGCTACGAAGACACTGATTTAAGAAAGGAAGCCAGCTTTTTAGTTGGTCCACAAACCGATTTCTCTGGAAGTGCACTCATCGACTTTGCTTCCGATGATGATGACCTTGAAGTGGTATACACTCCACAAATCAATGAATTGGAACCCAATGCCATACGTCAAGCAGGAGCCCGTATGAAAAAGTTCAGCTTTGAAGTTTTGGGCAGAGCAGATATGAACAACGATTATCCTATTGTACGTTTAGGTGATGTACACCTGCTTCGTGCTGAGGCCCGCGCACGTGCCGCTGGTGATTGGAACCTGTCTTTACCTGATGTCAATGCATTAAGAACAAGAGCAGGGGTTGCACCTTTTGGTTCTATTGATGCCGATGGTTTCTTGGCAGAAAGAGGTAAAGAAATGTTTCAAGAATCAAGCAGAAGAATCGACTTGATTCGTTTCAGTAAATTTCAAGACACTTGGTGGGAAAAGACCAATTCAGATTCGTTCAGAAATTTGATGCCAATTCCTATAGCTCAAATCAATGCCTCTGATGGATCTTTAACGCAGAATCCTGGGTACTAATTTTAGCCAAATTTATACTTAAAAAAAGGGTTGTTCTCAAAGAACAGCCCTTTTTTCAATAAGATGTAGACCTTTAAAGTACTGTACTACCATTTTTAATTGGACAACTTTTCGGCATGAACATCCGCTACTCGCTTTTACGACGATTTTCAATACTACTTTTAGTTGGCGGTCTCATCACCAATTGTACTAAAAAGGTAGATGCTACCCTTGCCCGTCCCCTATTCATTCTGAAAGATAGCACAAGCGGCATTTTCTTTGAAAATGAATTGACCTATGATGAAGAGTTCAATCCATATATCTATCGTAATTTTTATAATGGTGGAGGAGTCGCTATCGCAGACATCAACAACGATGGCCTTGAGGATATCTACTTTACTGGTAACCTAGTCGACAATAAACTCTACCTCAATAAAGGTGATTGGCAATTCGAAGACATTACGGAAACCGCCGGTGTAGCGTGCACTAACGTTTGGTCTACCGGTGCTACCTTCGCAGATGTTAACAACGATGGCCTTTTGGATCTTTATGTTTGTAAATCGGGTAAACCCGAAGGGGTCAATCGACACAATGAACTTTTTATAAACCAAGGTGATTTAACATTCAAAGAAGCTT
>CAZRIE010000219.1:0-3739 GCA_964600075.1 uncultured Flavobacteriaceae bacterium | reverse complement strand
TCCATTTCTTCTTTTGCTCGCCAATCGCGTTGAAAATACTCGCCGTAGCTTGGCTATGCCCATGTTTTCAAATTAACTTTCTAAAATTGGCGATGTGTTTTGAGAAAAGTAGACCGGGGTGAAGCTTTGGTGTATGAACTTAAGTTCATAAAAGACAAGTTTGACTCCTAGAAATTTCTAGATGGAACTGAATAACACAGAGCATTTATCGAAAATCGAGCTAAAGCTTTCAGATGGAATTGTCGGCTAAGTCAGTTTTGGATTCAAGAGAATTTTTATGAAAATTTCATACAGTTAAAATTGAAACCACTTTTATAAACTAAATATTTGCCAACGATATTCTTGCCCTTCCTGCGGAAGTCGTACAACCCTTCCACTCCAATCCACCCCTTTCGGACACGCTTCGCCAATCCGCTTGTGAAGTCTTTCCGTTCCAGTTTTGCACGACATCCTCGGAGCCGCGCAAAAGCACAAGCGGCGAAAAGACCGCTTGCCCTTTTTTCTCCCTGCCCACAAAAAGCTTGAACATTTCCATATTTCTTTCATTTTTTAAGCACCATATTAGACTAGATAAATCCCCCGTCTGTACCGATATGAACCCATATGTACCGATATGGTTTTATGAATTAAATAATTGATAATTAGGTAGTTATATTCAAAAATGATTATATATATTTATCCGTGAAACGGATAGCAAGTGATGTTTAGCGCACCGCAAAACGCCTACTTCCGACGAAGTGAAAACCGATTAAAATCGAACTATAAAATGGCAATCAACAGAGGTGGTAGAAAACGTCTCGGAGACAAGAAAAGGGAGCATGCCATAACGCTCCGGTTCAATGGCGCGGAACTGGAAAAAGTAAAGACCATCCTGCAATCCTATAATCTTGATCTTGGGAAAAGGGGAACGGTCGGCCCCTTCTTAAGAAAGCTAATCCTCAACAAAGAAACGATAAGGGAGAAACGGATTCCCGATGGCATTTCCAACCTCAGTTACCAGATCAACAGGATAGGCACCAACATCAATCAACTTGTCAAGGTTGCCAACTACAAGAACATGCGCAGCCCGAACGCGACCCTCGAACGGGAAATAGAAAAGGCGAGCGAATTGATGTTGGAACTGATTGAAACGATGAACACCAAAAACCAGGAATGATAACAAGGCTGCTTTATCGGAACAACGTACAGGGCGTACTGAACTATGTATCGGGCAAACCGAAAAGCACCGTACTCGGTTTCCAGAATACCTATTCCGATACCAATACCGACATGAAGTTTTTCGGTAGGGTACTTTACCATCTTGGCAATCGCCATGACTCCGAAAAACGGTATGCACATATCTCCCTTAATCTTCCCCGGGGCGAGGACCTGGACGACAGGGACTTTTTCGAACTCTCCAAAAATTATATGGAACACATGGGCTATGGAGAACAGCCCTATGTCGTTATTCGTCATCATGATACCAAGCACGAGCATGTGCATATCGTCTCGTCCACGATTAGGGAAGATTGTTTGCAGATCAACCTCTCCAATGATATAAGAAGGAGCATAGCGACCCAAAAATACCTCGAAAAAGAGTTCGGACTTTCCCCATCGCCCGAAACGAGAAATACGAAAGAGCTATCTAAATACGAAACGCCAGAATTCAGAAACAGGGACATCAACGGGGTCAGGTTCTATATACAGGACATTACAAGCATCGCCCTGCAAAAGTACAAGGTGCGGAGTTTTAAGGAACTTGCGGAACATCTCAAAAACCATCATATCGAGTTAAGGACGGTCGAGCGAAATGGCAGGATAGGCGTATCGTACGGTGTCGCCATAAAAGATGGCTACAAGTCAAGGTTTATCAACGGCTACACCGTCCATCCACAATTGAGCGGTCCAAAGCTGCAACAGGTCTTTGAACGCAATCTAAAATCCAAGCTATTGCCCATGGTGAAAAAACGGCTGGCAAAACAACTGCGGACCACCTACGGACTTTTTAGGATGATAAATCCGGAACATCTTCCCGACATCCTGAAATCCCATCATAATTTGGACTGCAAGGTCGATTATGATAAAAAAGGAAAAGCCGTGGATTTTACCATTTTTGACAAATCGGGATATGTCCTCAAAAGCGACGAAATAGCGCATGATACTGGAATCCTCCAAAACACCGAACTGTTCGAAAGCGGATATACCCAGATGTACGTGGATAGCGAACAGCTGCAATTGGAGCTTCAACGGTGTATCAAGGAAGCCTACAAAAGCACATATAAAGATTCGGGAAACAAAATCCTTTTTTCGGAACATATCGGTAGGATACCGATAAAAGCAATAGTAATTGAAATGGCCAAATCGGAACGTTTTCTATTTCTCAAAAAATACCTGCATACCGACAACCGAGAACTGGGCAATCTGATACGAGCGCAATTCGATATTGTGAAGGACAGGCTATTCATTTCGGAATCGGTCAAGGAAGAACGGGGATTAAAAGGAAGGGCCGGACTTATAGAACGGGCCATTGGCAAAGAACTTTTCGATACACTGAAACAAAAGGAAGTTCTTTTCGAGCTTTTGCATAGTCTTGGCACCAAATTCGACAGGGGGGTTCTTAGCTACGCGAATTCATATCGGCATGAGGTCAAATTGGACGTAGGCCATGTGCCGTTTCCCGAAAAAATCGATTTTTATGCTTCCCCCGGCTTTGTTAGGGAAAACGAAAAAGTATTGGACGGACTTCTGAACGACAGGTCCGAAAAGGAAATCGGCCTGAGCCAGACGGCGATATTCCTTCCGTTGATGTTCCCGAACCTTTACAGGGCTATGACCCAAAAATACAGGGAACGGTTTGAACGCCTAAGCTTGAAGTCTTACTATAAATATGGCGAGCGCATGCAAGTATCCTTCGAGAAATCCCCAAGGGATTATATAGAATTTTTCAATGAAAAAGGTTTCTATTTCGAGAGAAGGGAAGGAAGACTGTGCATCGGTTCGACATATTCCAAGTACCCGGTAAGCATTCCTATTGCACCAAAAACGCAGGCCTATCTGGAGTCATCGAGCGACCTGAATAAGGTTTTGAATAACCAGGCAGAAATCCTGAAGGATATCAAAACTTTCGGCCGTGACAATTTAAAAAATCTCTGGTCTACCCATTTGATAGAGCGGGGGCAATATAGGAAGGCGGCCTATCTGTTCGTATTGGACGGGGTCAGACCCAATCTTCCTTTGCAACAGTTGGAACACCATATGGAAAACGGGTTTAAGGAAGCCCTAGGTGCGGTCTCCAAAAAACAGATGGATAAAAAACAGGCGCGTCTGCTTCGAAAGGGTGTCTATGCCCTGGTCAATCTTTTGGGAAGCAAAAGTCCTAAAGAGGAAGAAGCATTCAACGGCTTCAAGGATGAATTTACGGATTGGTCAAAGTATAAAGGTAAGGGTAGGGGACTTTCATTGTAGGCTTTAAGGTAGTGCTATAGATATAGAATCGAGCACCCTTCGGGTGCTTTTTTGTGGATAGGTAGAAAGAAGAAAATATTGAATATCAATACCAATTTTCTATTGAATCTTGTGACCACTTATAACAAAGCCTTTAGATTCAACCAAGTAATATTCCAATGTACACGTTTGGTTATTTGGTGAAATTATAAAGAATCAATATAAATTTAGCACGCTAAAAGCACGCTACCATAATAAAAAAGCAGTTACAAAATTTTGTAACTGCTTGATTTTCAAGTGACCCTGACAAGGTCAA
>CAZRIE010000218.1:0-3753 GCA_964600075.1 uncultured Flavobacteriaceae bacterium | reverse complement strand
TGGATGTGAGCGAAGGTCCCGCTTTGGATGTGAGCGAAGGTCCCGCTTTGGATGTAAGGGTCGTCTCTGAATTTGGTTCAATCCCTGACTGCGATGTATCTTGTTCGGCCATGTTGAAGAGTTTTAAAGTTAGTTTTTTACTATATTAGTGAAAAATACAAGCCAAACCAAAAATCAAGCCTTCTAATTAGTCATTAATGGCTTTTCATTACCCTAAATGAAATTTAAAAAATTCGTCAATGAGTGCCGTGAAAATGGCGTTTTAAAGAATCTTTCCATTTACATTGTTTCCAGTTGGGTTCTTTTGCAAGTGGTTGCCCTTATAGCCGAGCCTTTGGGTTTTCCAAACGCTATTGTAGCCTATCTTTTGCTTGCCTTGCTAATTGGGTTTCCCTTATATATTTATTCCGTGTGGAAGTTTCAACTAGCGGACAATATTGAAAGGAAACCGTTATTGGATAAAACCGGAACTCCAATACCTGGAAAATTCGCTAGAAGCCCCTTTCAAAAAGTATATTTTTCTTTCCTTACCATTATAAGCATAATTGCCCTGGGGGTAACACTTGTTGTCGTAAAGAAGAATTTTGTAAAAGAAGGCCATATATTACATCTTAAAGTAGGTGACAAAATAGCGGTCTTAAAGTTTGATAATAATACGGGTGACCAGAAATATGATATCGCTGGCAAAATGGCCGTAGATTGGATAATTCATGGAATAACCCAAAATAAGGTCGCACAGGTAATATCGCCTGAGATTATCGATGATTATTCTAAGATATTAAAGGCCTCCATGGTTTCTACCGGTGAGACCAGTTTCGTAACAGACTATTTAAAACCCTCGAAAATCATTGAAGGTGAATTCTTTTTGAACAGAAACCGCCTCTTATTCCAATGTTCGGTAAGGGATGAAATTATGGATAAAACATTAATTTCTTTCAAGCTGGTAGAATGTGATCCTAATTCGCCTTTAGATTGTATTGATAAAATAAAGAACCTTATTCTAGGCTATCTCGTCACAGAGGATAAAAAGAATATCAGTCTTCAGGATATACCACCGAGCTTTGAGGCATACCAATATCTGATCGAGGCAAAGAACCAACTGAATAATTGTAATTATGATGAGTACTTAGATTTGCTAAATAAGGCAATCACCGCAGACAGTACATTTTTCGAACCCAAGGTATATCAATTCATGTATTATTATAATACGGAGCAGTACAAAGTGGCAGACTCGCTGTTGAAGAAACTGACGGCCAAGTCCCGAAGCTTTGAACGACAACGAATTCTGCTTAATCAATATAAGGGCCTATTAGAAGGTGATAATAAAATGGCTTACGAATATCAGCAAAAAGAATATAACATGACGCCCTTTCACCTTGACTCCAATACAAGTATGATGATATCGTCATTACAGCTCGTAAACAAACCGCAAGCTGTAGATTCCATCTATCAAGTTATAGACATGAAGGGGAAAGTGCTTCAAGAATGTCTTAACAACTTAGACCGTTTCAAAATAAAGGCATTATCAGATATTGAACTACAGAAGTATGACGAGGCCATAACCCTATTATATGATTTCTCTAATCTTAAGGGGTATGCTATGCTCAAAAAAGTGCTGTTAAGGGCTTATATAAAATCCGATAACAATGAAGTAGCTCAAAAACTACTCTCAACTATTTTATTGACGAATTCTCAGGAATGGATGGACATTTACCTGTTTGCAGCCAAAGAATTTATAATGGCCAAAAATAAAGTATTGGCTAATCAATATTTGGATCCGATTATTAATGGAATTACGACTGCGGGTACAACGAACGATAAGGAAAGTCAAATCGTATTGGCAGAATCCCTATATCTTAGAGAAAAGTACCTACAAGCAGAAACTGTTCTTGAAGAAGTACTCAAGGAAGACCCATTATTAATAGCACAAACCTCCCTACTGGCTATTGTTTATCAAAAAAACGGAAAACTAGCTGAAGCTAAAGCTCAAATTAAAGTTCTGGAAGGGCTAAAATCTAAGTATCAGTATGGAAGTGTTTCCTACGCCTTGGCACAGTATTATGCAGCGATATCCGATGATAACAATACAATTAATTACTTGACTAAAGCTGTTTCTGAAGGGCACTGGTATGAAACTTCTGCCTTTCAAAACGACCCTTTTTTTAATGCATATCTTCAAAATGACGGATTTAATGACGTTTTAAGTTATTGGCACTGAATAACAAAGGTGAATTAGCAAGCTCACCCGAAATAAAAAATAAAAAATGAGCAAATTAAAAAATGCTTACGCACTTCTCATAGGAATTGAATATGAAGACGGTCTTAATACCATTGTCGACGCCGAAGATATTGCAGCCATCTTAAAAGATGAAACTATTTGTGGGTATCCTTCCGAAAATGTGTTACTCGTTACCGGCAAGAATGCAGACAGAAAAGGGATTCTGAATGCGTTTAAAACACTTCAAAACAAAACGGATGAGCATTCTTCTGTTTTTATATTTTACTCCGGCCACGGGGGTGTATTCGATGAAATTTTTCACTTTAAGGCCCATGGTATAAAAGATGGCATGACCGAAGAAGAATACAAGGCTGCATGGGTGACAGCCGATGAAATCAAAGAAAGTATCAATACCCTACAGACGAAAAGGCTTATTTTCTTTTTAGACTGTTGTCATGCAACCGGAATTGCCAAAAGTGGGATAGCGACAAATCAAAATGACGGGGAAACTCTCGAAAAAGATGAAAATACTTCCTCCACCCAGAAATTCACAAAGGCGGAAGGCCTGGCTCAAAAGATCGATAACGAGCGGGGTATTTCTATTGTAGCATCGTGCAAAGAAGATCAGGAGTCTTATCAATTGGGGGGTGACAGAAATAGTTTATTTACCAAACACTTACTCAAAGCGCTAAACGGTAACCATCAGCCCCATTTCGTAGAACCTTATGTTCGAATATTGGAGGTAGCTGGTTATCTATTACGCGTTATTCCTCAAATAATTGAAGAGGTAGCAGCACAGCAAGACCCACCAATGTCCGTTAAGCAAGAGCCGTACGTGAACTTGGAAATGTACGATAATTTCATTCTCAGTCAAGTCCCCAAAGAATTAAGAAAGCGATTAGAATTAGAGGAGCCTAATGCTTCGAACATTGAAAAAAGCAAAGGACTGAATGAGGTTAAAACAATTTTTCGGGAAACCCCTGGTGCAAATAACCTGCTTTTATTTATACATGGATTTTCCGGCGAAGCTAGCACCACCTTCGGTAATATTCCGGAAATGCTCATGAACGATTCCAGCATGGATGGATGGGACATGAAACCCTTCGGATATTCACAATATGTAACCCCGGAAATGGGCAAGGAGGTCTGGGCAGGTGTCGAAGATATCGACAGGATTTCGGCAAATCTTTGTACCTCGGTCAAATACAAGTTCGATAAATATGATCGGATAGCGATTGTGGCGCATAGTCTCGGAGGTTTGATAGCGCAAAGGGCTATTTTAGATTTCAAGGAGGAATATCGAAATAAATTATCGCATTTAATACTACTGGGCACACCAAGCGGCGGCATCTCACCGGTTAAACTCAAAAAATTATGGAACGATAAATATCAGGAGATGAGCAGTGAAGGTGATTTTGTCAAAACACTGCGAAAGGATTGGAGCGACCGTTACGATGAAGAATATCCCTTTAAACTAAAAGTAGTGGCAGCTATAGATGATGAGTTTGTTACCATTGATTCCTGCTATGGCCCTT
>CAZRIE010000217.1:1441-3784 GCA_964600075.1 uncultured Flavobacteriaceae bacterium | reverse complement strand
AATCTCTTCTAGAAAATTATCGTTGTAGTTTGCGTTCAACTCATATATTCCTGCGTCGATAACTTTCTTCAGTTCTACCGCAGCTTGGGGAAAATTTCCTGTGTACAGATATGACCTTCCAAGAAAGGCAGTGGCAGCACCCCAAGTGGCTCGCCCAACTTCCCCTTTGGGTGCCCTACCGTCTTGTGGCAAGTTGGCCTGTGCAATTGTAAAATCATTGATTATAGCAGCATATGTTTGCTCAACAGTAGAGTTTGGAAGAAAAAGATCATCCAGACCCAAGGGTTCTTCTAAGCTTAAGGGAGAAGTACCCCACAGATTTACGATATAGGTGTAGGCAAAGCCCCGTAAAAAATGGGCTTCCCCTAAAATTTCTTGCTTTCTTGTAGCATCCATTTCAATATCGGGTACCCTGCTGATGACCTGATTGGCACGCGCTACCATCTTATACCACTCGCTATAAATTTCGATAAGTCTAGGGTTTTCAGGTCTAACCGACAAAGCGCCCGCATCATTAACATTGGGTTGTGGAAAGGGGTTTGCAATATCGGATCTATGGATTAAATGTATACCCACCAATATCCTTCCAAACATAGGAATGGTAGGAAGTGGCGCATAAACTGCCGTTAATCCGCCTTCGGCATGCTCGTCAGTTTGCCAAAAGCTTTCGGGCGTAGGGCTATTTGGATTCGTTAATTCCAATTCATCAGAACAACTAGTAAACGTAAGGAAGCTACTGAAAGCTAAAACGGTGAAAATCTTTATTTTACTTTTCATTTTTTAAATTTTTTAAATTTTCTTTTAAAAACCAACTTGAACTCCAAACAGCAAATTTTTATTGTTCGGGTACGCCCTTCGGTTAACCCCGCTGTCAAAAAGATTTCCACCACCATTTAAAGGCCTACCTATTTCTGGATCATATCCAGTATAATCTGTAAATGTTAGCAGATTTTGACCTGCAATATAGAATCTTAAATTGGAGACAAAGAAATTTTTGGTAATATCGCTAGGTAGCGTGTAACCGAGCTGAACTGCCTTCAACCTTAAATAAGAGCCATCTTCAACCAAATAGTCCGAAGTTCTTTGGTTTAAGGCCAAATCTCGAGTCGTAGCTCTTGGTACAGTGGTATTGGTATTTTGCGGTGTCCATGCCCTACTGGCCTCCCTTATTTTTATTCCCCTAGTACCGTCAAATATATGATGATATAATTTACCGTTAAATAACTCGTTTCCTTCTACCCCCTGTATGAAAATAGAAAGGTCGAAATCCTTATAGTCCATGTTGATTGCCAGACTGTATTCAAAATCAGGAATAGCACTGCCCAGATAGGTTTGGTCGTCATCGTCAATATCGCCGTCACCGTCACGATCAACAAAGTTCATATCGCCCAATACCGCATTGGTTCTGCCATCGGCATCTATTTCTGCTTGCGTCTGGTATAGACCCTCGGTCACCAAGCCATAAAAACTAGCTACTGACTGGCCGACATCCGTTCTTGTGGCATTATACCCCGCTTGTGTGTAACCACCCCCAATTATGGGGTTAACACCTTCACCTAAGGCGATAACTTCGTTCTTTACTGTATTGAAATTTGCGGTTACGCTGAAATTTAGCCCATCATTCTGCGAAAAATGTTTATAGGTTCCGCCAAACTCAAATCCTGAATTATCAATGGTACCGGCATTGTTGGCCAATCTGCTACCCAAACCGCCACTAAGCGGAATAGGCACATCGACCAATATATCTTCCGATCTTTTTTTGTAGTATTCCGCCGAAAAACTGATTTTTCCATCCAAAAACTCCGCGTCTAAGCCATAATTCTGAATGGTCGTCGTTTCCCATTTTAAATCAGGGTTCGACAATTGTGCTACCGTAGATCCATTTTGAACCACACCGCCCAAATTATAGAAGTTACTTACATTCAAAACACTTGAGGTTGCATAATTTCCAACGTTTTGTGAACCCAACAAACCATAACTACCACGGAATTTCAGATTACTGACAAAACCCTCTTGTGGGAAAAAGTTTTCCTTACTAATTCGCCAGCCTAAAGATCCGGAAGGAAAAACGCCAAATCTATTATCCTCCTGAAATCGAGAAGACCCATCGCGACGTATAGTTCCGCTTATAATATATTTCCCGTCATAATCATAGTCGAGACGGCCCAGATATGACGTCAACGCATTTTCTTGACGTTGACCCCTTGTATCATCCGTATTATCATCTGCGGCATCAAGCACCCTGAACTCATTAAAGATAAAGTTGGTGCCAATACCGCCCGCAGAGCGGCGCTTTATTGCCTGAGTCGTATACCCTGCCAACAGGGTTACCCCATGCTTACC
>CAZRIE010000217.1:0-1341 GCA_964600075.1 uncultured Flavobacteriaceae bacterium | reverse complement strand
TACAATGGCCCTACCATACCAATTGATTCCTCTGGCCATACCGTATAAATTAGGATCCAACCCTGCAAAACCCCCTTCATTATTTTCATCAAATACGGGGATGGTAGGCGGCACTTCGCCTTCTCGTGCGAAAAAATTATTAGGATTATTTTCTTCGCGCGATAGCAAAAGACTCTGGTCCATCGAGAAAATACCTTTGTTAAAACTGGTATTCACCGTAAAGTTATAGCGCCTAAAACCAGAGTCTGCGACAACACCTTCTTGATCTAGAAGTTGACCGGATACATAAAACTTGGCCGTCTCAGATCCCCCAGAGATATTTACGCTGTATTCTTGGTATAAAGCAGGACTGAGCTGCACGTCTTGCCAATCTGTGTCGATGCTGGGGTCGAAGCCCGTATCATGGGGCACTGCTCTGGCATCACCATCATTGTCTTTGGCCATGTTGTGCCAGTCGGCAAATTCCCTAGCGTTTAGAAAATCCAATTCATTAGTAGGGGTTTGGTACCCTAACTTTGATTCGAAATTGATCTTCACATCACCGGTACTACCCTTTTTGGTGGTAATCAAAACCACGCCGTTAGAAGCTCGGCTTCCATAAATGGCAGCTGAAGACGCATCTTTTAAAACACTTACGGATTCAATATCGTTTGGGTTCAAGAAAGACATGTTATCTACAATATTACCATCTATCACATACAAAGGTTGGTCATTGCCAAATGAACCCGTACCTCGAATAACGACGTTAACGCCGGCACCGGGAGCACCGCCATTTGCTTCCACTCTAACGCCAGGTACTCTGCCTTGCAGTACAGAGGCACTGTTCGCATATGTTACCTTGGTGATTTCTTCCTTGTCTACAATACCTACCGAACCTGTCAGCAAAGCCTCTTTTTGGGTACCATAACCTATGACCACTACTTCTTCCAATCCGGACGCACTTTCTTGCAAGGCAATGTTGAAACTCGTCTGTGTTCCTATTGGGATTTCTTGCGATGCATACCCAATATAGGAGACCTCCAAAACGGCTCCGCTGGCAACCTCTAACGAAAAATTACCATCAAAATCGCTTTGTGTCCCGTTTGCTGTTCCCTTCTCAACAATACTGGCCCCGGGAAGTGGTTGGTTATTCTGATCTAAAACTTGTCCCGTAACCGTTTGTTGAAAGAAATACGCTTCATGTATTAAGGCCGGAACAATACTTTTTTCCAAGATATGGTCTCCGTTTTTAAGAACCTCAACTTTTATGGTATACGGGGTACTTGCCTGAACATTCTGAATCATCAAGATGAAAAACAAAAAAACAAGCTTGGCTCCTATAGTTGCTTTCGTTAAAATTTT
>CAZRIE010000216.1:0-3803 GCA_964600075.1 uncultured Flavobacteriaceae bacterium | reverse complement strand
ATAATCCCAAATATCAGCTAAATCTTCAACTGCCTTTTTGGTCAAGTTGTATTTAACCATTTGAACGCTTATTAGCTTTTAAAGATTTCAAATGCTTTTTTGGGTCGAAATCATGTGCAATTCCGCTGTCAATTCCTTCTTGAATAGCATTTCGAAGTGCTTTGGCCTTAATTTCTTCATCTTCCAAAAGTCTAAGTCCTGCGCGAACGACCTCGCTAACGTTCTTAAACCTTCCTTCCGAAATTCGATTATGAATAAATTGGTCGAAATAATTACCGAGTGATATTGAAGTGTTTTTACTCATTTCAGTATGATTTTATTCAAATATACCAAAAATTGGTACAATAATCAAATTTTGTAAATTGCACCCAACAATGAGATAGCATCATTGATGATATCTTACTTAGGTACACTAAGATAATAAATCCTTAATATCATGGGACAAAGGACGATAAACACTCTCGCAGTTGTACAGGCCAACAAGATGATGCAGCTCTACTATCGCCTATAATCTGAAGAAGTACCTGAAATTAATTCGAAAACGTTCAAAAAGCGGTGCGGGAATACCTGCTTTGGTAGTGTTGTTGAAAAGTACCGTTCAATTCCTGTTCGGCGCTTCTGTAAAGCATCGAAAATCGGCTTTCCAGTTTCCGAACCGACAAGAAAAATGCCTCTTAAAGAAACTTACATTCGTCAGTTCTGTGACCGGTCAACTCCTTGTGCAATGGTTACCGTTGCTGGCAATAGTTATTTTTTGAAAATTGTTAGCCCTTCCTTTATGGTTTCAACTACTTGAATATCTTTAATAGCATCTGGTGCCACTTTTAATGGATTTTTATCAAGTATCACCATATCTGCTAATTTTCCTTCTTCTAAAGTTCCTTTCTTACGTTCTTCAAAATGTTGGTAGGCAGACCAAATAGTAATGGCTTGTAATGCTTCGTATGGTGTTAATCTTTCACCTTCACCAATAATTTGACCAGATCGCGATGTTCTATTTACAGCAGTCCATACCACACGCATTAAATTTGGTAATGCCACTGGCGCATCAGTATGTATGGTGATGTTTAGACCTTTATTTAAGGCTGTTTTTACTGGGCTAATTTTGTTGCCTAATGAGTCTCCAATAATTTCTTTGTGCCAATCTCCCCAATAAAAGGTGTGCAGTGGAAATAATGAGTTAATTATTTTTAAATCTTTAAAGGCATCCAATTGGTCTTCTCTTATATATTGCCCATGAATGAGTACGTTTCTACGATTGTCATTACCATATTTTTCGGCTAAAGGTGTCATAGTGCGAATCATTTGATCCATAGCGGCATCTCCGTTGGCATGACTTAGAATTTGCCAGTTATTCTTAAACGCTTTTTCGTAAATAGCGCTGACGTCTTCATCTTTTGGAAGTGCAGGATAACCTAAGTAATCTTTACTAGCTCCATCTGGTGGTAAAAGATATGGCGTCGTTCTCCAGGCCGTTCTGCCTTGTGGTGAGCCATCTAAAGTTAGTTTTAATCCGGCAATACGATAGTGATTGTTATACGTTTTTGAATTCCATTTACTATCCATATGTTGTGAAAACTGATAATCGATATAAGATACAACATCTAATTTCCAGAAGTCTTTTTCTGCAAATGCAGCCAATAAATCGTGCTGTTCCATGGCACGACCTTCTTGTGCTGTGGTATAGCCATAGGATAATGCCATGTCTTGCCCGGCTGTCATTAATTTCAAAAGGGCTTCTTCCGAGGCTGGTGATAATGCCTTAGCATAATTTGGAATAGCAGCTAATTCTTCTAAAACACCATTGGGCTCTTTACTGTTTGGAAGTCTTCTTATGATTCCGCCTTCTGGGTCTTCTGTATTTGCTGTTATACCTATCAGTTCTAATCCTTTGGAATTTAGAGAAGCAAAATGACCAGAGATATGTATAAGCATTATTGGGTATTCCGTTGATACTTTGTCTAAATCTTCTTTAGTTGGAAAACGTTTTTCTTCCAAAACGGAATCATCAAATCCGCTACCGAAAATCCATCCTGTAAGCGCTCTGTTTTCTTCAGTGTTCCATTGATTTAATATTTCAATAAGCGCAGGTATATTATTAGCTCCAGCATCTGGTGGGGGCAATATTTGAGCGCCAATTGCTTGAACACCAAAACTCGCGAAATGCGCATGACCATCAATAAAACCAGGTAAAAGTGTTTTTCCATCAAGGTCAATCCTTTTATGCCCTTTACCAGCTAATTCCATGGCTTTTTCGCAATCACCAACGAAAATAATCTTTCCATCTTTCTCTACTAATGACTCTTTGTAATTGGGTTGTACACCTACCATATCAACAATATCTCCATTAAAGTAAACTGTCACATTAGAGGTTACATCTGAGGCATCAAAAGTCTTATTTTCTTTACAGCCTAGTATTACTACTACTAGTAAAATAAAATGAATTTTGTTTCTCATATACTTAAGAACTTTTTTTATAAGTGTGTTATTTGATGTCATACTCCTTTATTATTATTGGCTAATAAAATCGAATTAAAAATGTTTTGTTTAAATAAAACAAACATAATAAAAACCGATTAATTTACTATAAGTATATAGCGATACTAGATATTTAAACGTTTTTGTAAATAGTATAAAAGAGATACATTACAATACTATCTATTAAATTATTGCCAACAATGAGATAGCACCATTGATGATAGCTTACTTAGGTGTACAAAAATAATAAATCTTTAATATCATGGAACTAAGGAAGATAAACACGATCGTACTTGTACAGCCCAACAAGGTGATCCAACTCTTCGCTATCGCCTATAATCTGAAGAAGTACCTGAAATTCGTTCGAAAACGGGTAAAAAGTGGTGCAGGAATGCTTGCTTTGGCAACGTTATTGAATAGCACCGTTCAATGCCTGTTCGGCGCTTCTGTAAAGCATCGAAAATCACCTTCCCGTTTCTGAACCGACAAGAAAAAAGCCTCTTATAGAGGCTTACATTCATCCGTTTTGTGACCGGTCAACCGCTTGTGAAAAGGTTACCTTAGTTACCTCCTGGCTTTTTCACGGTTGAATTTGTTTTAAACTCCATTCGTTATTTTCGATTTCATATAGTTTTCTATCGTGAAACCTTGTCTTTTTGAATTCCATAAATTCAATTCGTATCGGTTTAATTGAAAACCCACTCCAGTTTTGAGGTCTTGTAATTTTAGTCTTTTCCGCAACTTTTTCCAACACGCTCTTTTCCAGTTGTCCCGGATTGTCAATTTCTTTTCCTTGCTCACAAATTGAAGACACAGCTTGGGAATTTACGTTACGTTCGTTAAAATATTTATTCGCAAGTTGTTCGGATATTTTCGTTGCTAACCCTTGAATTCTAATTTGTCTTTCTGTTTCTGACCACCAAAAAGTCAACGCAACTTTATTATTACTATCAATTTCAATTCCCTTTCTTGAATTTAGCGGACCTGTAATAACAAAGGAATTGTCAATTAATTCTTTGAAAGAAACAAATCTGGCATTCGGAAAATTATCCATGCCGATAGTAGATAAACAAACGGCTGTTGGAATTCGAGCTTTTGACAGTTTTAATTCTTCGTCAAACCACTTTGAAAAAAGCTGTATTGGTTGTTTTTTGTTCATCATTTCAATTTAAGCACGATGTGTTTTCAGCTTGCAGGTAACAATGAGATAGCACCATTGATGATAGCCTACTTAGGTGTACAAAAATAATAAATCTTTAATATCATGGAACACTAGTGTCCACTAAAAAGAATTAAAAGTTCTTTGAAATTACTGATAATCTACA
>CAZRIE010000215.1:0-3875 GCA_964600075.1 uncultured Flavobacteriaceae bacterium | reverse complement strand
TGGCCAATTATAACATGGGTCTTATTACCAACAACGAACGTTACAATCAGGTAATCGATGTGTGGACGTCTACGAACGCTATGTTGACTGAATTGGCCATGAAGCGTATTCGCGAAGACCAGCAAGGGTTCAACTCGGTATACATGATGTTGGATTCTGGTGCGAGGGGCTCGAAAGAGCAAATTCGTCAATTGACTGGTATGAGAGGCTTGATGGCAAAACCTAAAAAATCGACTGCAGGTGGTGGTGAAATTATCGAAAACCCGATCCTATCTAACTTTAAGGAAGGGCTATCGATTTTGGAATACTTTATTTCAACGCACGGTGCCCGTAAGGGACTTGCCGATACCGCTTTGAAAACGGCCGATGCCGGATATTTGACCCGTCGATTGGTAGATGTATCGCAAGATGTCATTATCAATATCGAAGATTGTGAGACCTTGAGAGGAATCACAGTAGAAGCACTTAAAAAGAACGAAGAGGTCGTAGAGACTTTAGGAGAACGTATATTAGGCAGGGTTTCTCTACATGATGTATTCAATCCAATGACTGAAGAGCTCTTGTTGAGTGCCGGTCAGCAGATTCTGGAGTCGGATGCCAAAAAGATAGAGGAATCTCCTGTAGAACGAATAGAAGTACGTTCGGCATTAACATGTGAAGCTCCCAAAGGAATCTGCGCCAAATGTTACGGTAGAAACCTTTCTACCAATAAAATGGTACAGCGAGGTGAAGCTGTCGGTGTAGTTGCCGCTCAGTCCATCGGTGAACCAGGTACACAGTTGACCTTGCGTACATTCCACGTGGGTGGTATTGCAGGTAACATTTCTGAAGACAATAAGCTGGCTGCCAAATTTGGCGGTACGGCTGAAATCGAAGATTTGCGAACTGTTATCGGTGAGGATAGCGAAGGTAAGAAAGCGGAAATCGTAATCTCCAGAACTTCAGAAATAAAGGTTGTCGATACTAAAACGGGAATAACCCTTAGTACTAATAATATTCCATATGGTTCGCAATTGTTCGTTAAGAACGGTTCTATAATCGCCAAAGATGACGTTATATGTTCATGGGATCCCTATAATGGTGTTATTGTTTCAGAATTTCCCGGAAAGATTTCTTACGAGAATATAGAGCAAGGTATTACCTATCAAGTAGAAATTGATGAGCAGACCGGTTTTCAGGAGAAGGTAATCTCTGAATCAAGAAATAAAAAGTTGATACCCACACTTCTTATTCAAGATAGTAAGGGAGAAACTTTACGTTCTTATAACCTTCCCGTTGGTTCGCACATCATGGTTGATGATGGAGACAAAATTAAAGAAGGTAAGATTTTGGTGAAGATTCCACGTAAATCGGCAAAAGCTGGGGATATTACAGGTGGTCTGCCAAGGGTGACCGAACTTTTTGAGGCACGTAATCCGTCAAATCCGGCCGTGGTTTCTGAAATCGATGGTGTCGTTTCCTTTGGAAAAATCAAAAGGGGTAACCGGGAAATCATTATCGAATCGAAATTGGGCGAAATCAAGAAATACTTAGTTAAACTATCGAATCAGATTTTGGTTCAGGAAAACGACTACGTTCGTGCAGGTATGCCATTGTCCGATGGATCGATTACTCCAGAAGATATTCTGGCCATCAAAGGTCCTTCGGCGGTACAACAGTACTTGGTTAATGAAGTTCAGGAGGTTTACCGTTTACAGGGTGTTAAGATAAACGATAAGCATTTTGAGGTAGTCGTTAGACAAATGATGCGTAAAGTACGTATTCAGGATCCAGGAGACACTATTTTCTTAGAGAACCAGTTGGTTCACAAAGCTGATTTCATTACCGAAAATGATGAGATATACGGTAAGAAAATTGTAGTAGACGCAGCTGATTCTGAGAGTTTAAAAGCAGGTCAGGTTATTACCCCTAGAGAGCTTAGGGATGAAAATTCTATATTGAAACGCTCCGATAAAAACCTTGTAACCGCCAATGATGCCATTGCAGCTACGGCAACACCGATTCTTCAGGGAATTACGCGTGCATCGCTACAGACGAAATCGTTTATTTCGGCAGCTTCTTTCCAAGAAACTACCAAAGTACTGAACGAAGCCGCTGTGAGTGGTAAGATAGATACCTTGGAAGGATTGAAAGAGAACGTTATCGTGGGGCATAAAATTCCCGCAGGTACGGGTATGCGCGACTATGAGAACATCATCGTAGGCTCGAAAGAAGAATATGATGAAATCATGGCCCGCAAGGAAGCCTTGAAATTCTAAATTGAATTCAAAAACCCTCGATATTCAACTATCGGGGGTTTATTTTTTATTATCCCATTGACTTGCAACCGACGAGGGAGACACAATCGTGAGGGTTACATATTTGAGTAGGTATCTTTCGCAATGTTTTTTGAGTAGGATAAACGTACCTTTAGGACACATTGTAGAATAAAAAAATGATTCGACCATGAGCGATAAAAAGGAAAAACAAAAACAAATCAATATAGAATTGGATGAAAAGACTGCGGAGGGAATTTATTCCAATCTCGCTATCATAAACCATTCTGTTTCCGAATTTGTTGTTGATTTCATTAGTATGATGCCTGGTGCGCCGAAGGCGAAAGTAAAAAGTAGAATTGTACTGACACCCCAACACGCGAAGAAATTTTTAAAAGCATTGAACGATAATGTACATCGCTTCGAGAAAGCGCATGGTACAATAAAAGATTATGAACAACCTCCCATACCAATTAATTTTGGCCCTACTGGTGAAGCTTAAAAGCACAAAACCCTTTGCAATTGCAAAGGGTTTTGTGCTTTTAAGAGCCTGTTTTACTCGTTAACCGGAAAACGAATGCATAGGAAAAGTTGTGGTTGTCGAACAATTACTTAAAGGAATAACAACTAAAATAGTGTAGAACTTATAATTAATGAAATTTAGAAAGTCACCTAGAAGTAGAGCATAGTGTTTTTTTTGAATTGCTTGATATTGTTAGGCTTTATTCAAAATAGTAATCATTCATCTAAGGATAACAAGAATAGGAAACTCAAAAATTCGTAAACCGAATACCACTTATACCTCGTATATAAAAAAGGCGTTAATGTTTAGTTCTTTGAATTGGGTGGTTATCTGGAAAAGTATCTAGTGTTTTCAATACCATAAAGAATCTTTAGAATGCCTATTATAAGTGTATAATGTAGGCGTGTCAAGTTGATTAGGGGTTTTTAATTACATTCATGAAATTGAAGTCTGACCTTTCTGCTTTTCGTTCGCAAATGGTCCAAATATTTAGCTTTATAATCTGTTTTGACTAAAGCAGCTTGTTTGATTTGAGCTCTACTTTAACGGTTTAGAAAAGCCAGTTCAGTTAACTGAAATTCGAGTATTTGATGTCATGGACAGAATTGTTAATACCTATAATGCAGTAGAAGTTGTTGTTGAAGGTGGGTATAATCTCAATGTGAGTGACTTGACATCTGGAATTTATTTTATTACATCCATTGATATGAACGGAAGGAAAAGCCAAAAACAGATGATTTTCAAGAAATGGCAAATTACAAAGTTTAAAATGTGAGTTCTTTTCTGTGGATTTTCTTTTCCTAGGCATAAGATTATAGTTGAGGATTCAGAAACAATCGGTTAAACTGTTGCTGAGAATGACTTCTCTCGGCTTTTAGGGGATGCAACTGATCAATATCATTTTAGGGTTAATAAATTGGAAATATCTTTCCATGAAATTAAAAACAACAAAAAATGAAACGCGTTTATCAATTGTGGATACTTCAACGAAAAAATCAAATTTAAAGAGATTTACTGCGTTTTACGTTAACTAGAAACCCACAGAAATGAGAAATATTGTCATAATAGGTGCCTCCGGTCACGGTGGAATGATTTTG
>CAZRIE010000214.1:0-3891 GCA_964600075.1 uncultured Flavobacteriaceae bacterium | reverse complement strand
GTTTGTTTATAATCACCACTATCGTAGCTCCATCCTAAGGGCGAAGCATATGGAAATTGCTCTTTCTTGATAAAGTTTTCAAAACGTATTTGAGCAGGGTCTTTGCCAATTTCCGCAGCTAATTTATCTACCATACGCTCAATGGCATGCACTGCTTCCGTTACACGGAAAGAACAGCGATACGCAACGCCACCGGGCGCCTTGTTTGTATAAACAGCATCTAATTCCGCGAAAGCATGTTCATAATCATACGAACCTGTACAAATCGAGAACATTCCCGTAGGATATTTTGATGGGTTTGCCGAAGAATCGGTATACCCATGATCTGCTAAAGTCGAAACTTTAAAAGCTTGTATTTTTCCATCCTTGGTAGCGGCCAGTTCACAATCCATATGATAATCACGGGCAAACCCATTCACTAAATTCTCGGAACGGTCTTCTATCCATTTTACGGGCTTTCCTATTAAGAAAGAAGCTGCAATCGCAACGACATAGCCTGGGTATACAGGAACTTTTCCTCCAAAACCACCACCAATATCCGGAGCAATGATTCTAATTTTTTCTTCAGATAGCCCAACATGTCCAGCAACCAAGGCTAGAATAGTTCGAATGGCATGAGGTGCTTGAGATGTCAAATAAATTAACATTTTCTCCGTATCCTTATCATAAGAAGCAACAACGCCGCACGTTTCTATAGAAGCTACATGAATTCTTGGTAAGTGAATACGTTCTTTTACAACCACCTCGGCAGCCGCGATAGCCGCATCGGTTTTTTCCCTTTCACCGCGTTCCCAATGATAAATCTGATTGTCTTTTTGACCTTCTTTATCGGGTCGTAGTAAGGGTGCATCTTCATCTAGCGCCTTGAACGGATTCACAAGTGCTTTCATTGGTTCGTATTGCACATCTACAGCTTCCGCTCCATCAACAGCAATATATCTATCCGTAGCAATAACGGCACAAACTTCTTGCGATTGGTGCATTACCGTATCAGTAGGCAAAACCATTTGCGAATCGGAAAGCAATGTAGGCATCCAATGCAAATTGTATTCTGCTAAATCATAACCGGTGATAACAGCCAATACCCCATCTATGCCCAAAGCCTTTTCCTTATCGATACTTTTTATTTTGGCATAGGCGTACGGACTGCGAACCATAACCATATGTAACATGCCCGGTAATTTTACGTCATCGGTGAACTTACCTTTGCCGTGCAAAAATCGCGCATCTTCTTTTCGTTTTACAGAGTGGCCCATTCCGCCTACCTCTGGTGATGTTTTACATTTAAACATAGTTACTTTGATTTAGAGGTTAGACTATAGCTTCTTTTTCCTTGGCCATTTCTTTTGCAGCTTGCTGTACGGACTTTACAATATTGTTATAGCCGGTACATCTGCAAAGGTTCCCTGAGATACCCCATCGAATTTCTTTTTCCGTAGGATTAGGGTTTGTCTCCAACATATCTATTGACCTCATGATCATGCCTGGGGTACAGAATCCGCAATGCAATCCGTGTTGGTCATGAAAAGCTTTTTGTAAAGGGTGATTTGTTCCATCGGCGGCGATACCTTCTATAGTTGTGATATTGGCACCATCTGCTCGAACTGCTAAATAGGTACAAGACTTGACCGATTTCCCCTCAATTAAAATAGTACATGCACCGCAACTTGATGTATCACAACCAATATGCGTGCCTGTCATATCTAAATTTTCTCGTATAAAATGAACTAAGAGCAAGCGTGAATCTACATCGGCAGAAACGCTCTCTCCATTAATTGTCATTGATATTTTATGTTTTGCCATAACTATTTTTATTGTCTTGCTCTTTCCAAAGCTTTGTTCAACATTCGTTTTGTTATCGTATTCACTATCGACCTTTTATAAGCTTCCGATCCTCTTAGGTCAGACTCAGGTTCACAATCTTCACTTGCAATTTGACCTATCTGTTCGATTAACTCGTCAGTCACTTTTTGTCCTCTCAGCACTTCTTCTCCTCTTTCCAATCGCATGGGTACTGCACTAACATTTGTTAGTCCGATTCCGATTTCCTGACAAACGCCGTCATCATCTAATTCTACATGAACGGCAACTCCAGCGGTTGCATAATCTCCTACTTTTCGCTCTACCTTATGATAGGCCCCGCCGCTATTCTTTTTCGACTTTGGAATTTGAATTTCAGTGAGTATATCACCTGGCTCCAAAGCAGTCATATAAAAACCATGAAAAAATTCATCAATGGGAATTGTCTTTTCACCCTCGGCACCTTCTGCAATAATGGTCGCTCGTAGCGCTAACATTAACGCCGGTTGGTCATTGGCCGCATCACCATGGGCAATGTTACCTCCAATAGTCCCGCAGTTTCTAACCGAAGGATCCGCAGTCAACCAAACAGCATCTCCAAAAATGGGATAATTGGATTTAAGTAGTGGATTGTGCTCCATATCCGTCTGTGTGGTCATTGCTCCTAATTTTAGCAAATCTCCTTCTTCTTTAATATAAGAAAGACCATCAATTTTACTGATATCGATAATATGCTCGGGAGTGGCAAATCGAAGTTTCATCATCGGCAGCAGACTATGCCCGCCCGACATATACTTCGCTTCTTCACCTAGCTCCAAAGACAACGCAATCGCTTCTTTGAGCGAAGTTGCTTTGTGATAGTTGAAATTAGCAGGAATCATAATTTTTTAGGAATTAAATTAAGTGATAATCACTAAATATATCCTATTTTTTCGGATGCAACAAAATAATACGCTTTTGTTTAAGGATTTAACAATAGCTTAAGAATGAAAGCATTTTTTATGAGTCTGTTTTTTTAAGGTGTCAAGATATTTTACCATAATGACTACCTTTAACTATACCCTAAAATGGTCGTAATACGATGTATTCTCAACTCTACTTTGACTACAATGCAACCACCCCCTGTGCCACTGAAGTGGTTGATGCGATGCTACCTTATTTTTATGAAGATTTTGGTAATCCCTCCAGTAGCCATCACCCCTATGGATGGTTGGCCAAAGGCGCTGTGGAAGATGCTACAATCTCTATCGCCAAAAGTTTAGGGGTTGCTGCGAGTAGTTTAATCTATACTTCTGGAGCCACTGAGAGTATCAATATGATATTGAAAGGGGTTGCTAGGAAAATGAAATCCAAAGGAAAACATATCATTACTACCAAAATAGAACATAAAGCTGTTCTAGATACTTGTGCCTTTTTGGAAGAAGAAGGTTTTGAAATTAGCTATTTAGAGGTGAATTCTAAAGGTTTGATTTCTTTGGAAACGTTAAATACAATCTTGCGACCAGACACTATTTTGGTTTCGGTTTTATATGCCAACAACGAAACCGGAAACATGCAACCTTTGAATGAAATTGCGAAGCTCACTCAGAAAAATGGAAGTTTGCTATTTTCTGATATCACCCAAGCGCTGGGAAAAGTAGATTTGACCCAAGTTTTAAAGGTGGTAGATTTCGCTTGTTTCTCAGGGCATAAAGTATACGGACCAAAAGGAATAGGATTGGTATATATAAAGGATAACGAAGGCGGTACTAGATTGCCCAGTTTTATTCAAGGCGGTGGTCAACAAAAAAGCCAACGCGGTGGTACTATCAATACACCACTAATAGTAGGGTTGGCAAAGGCGATTGAATTGGCCTATGAAAATTTGGATACTGAAACGAAGCGATTGGAAACCTTACGCGATACATTGGAAGCTGGTTTGCTCAAAATTGAATTGGCTGTTTCTAATAGTACATCTTCACAGCGATTACCGAATACGGTACATATTTCTTTTCCGTACGTAGATGGTGCCAATCTGTTGACGGCCCTCAGTAGACAAATTGCAGTCTCCAATGGGTCCGCCTGTAATTCTGCTTCTGTAAAACCTTCTCA
>CAZRIE010000213.1:0-3941 GCA_964600075.1 uncultured Flavobacteriaceae bacterium | reverse complement strand
ATTTTAAATCTTTGTCATTGTAGGACGTTTCAATGAAAATAATGCCTTCAGCAAAATAGTTAAACTCCCCTACTAAAAAATCGTTAGTATTGATTCTAAGCGTGTGATTCTTTGCTAATGCGCTTAAAGGATGACAAAAGATAAGAAAATATGCCAATTTGTCTTATAGCATATATGATTTAATCATATCAAAAAGACCTGTCATATCTTTGATATTATATTCAAAAAGCAGGGAATATATATTCTTTCGATGGCCTTAAAATACCAATGACCAAGCCAAAATAAATGAATTTGTATTAGCACCTACATCTTTCAGGGTTTGACCGTTGATGTAGGCAATTTTTACGGCTTGCTTTTTTGAAATGGGCATCCCCACTGCAAAAGAACCTAAAAAATTACCTCGTTGATCGTTATTCGAGACCTCATTTACTATTGATATACCGCCAGAACCATATCCAGCGCTTATAGAAGCCCATAGTTTGGATTCAAATTTTTTGATAAGGTGCGTTTGAATGGCGTATATCGGTTTTTGCTTTCTTTGCTTCCCGCCAAAAAAATCATTGTTCCGAGAAAAAATAAAAGCCGAACCTGATAGTTCGAAAGACCAATCATCCCAATTATGTAACATTCCTATTTGAGGTCTGAATACAAAACGATTATGACCTAAGTTAAGTAATTTTTCTTCAAAATATTGCCCTAAAGGAAGCACCACAGCAATTGAAGCTCCTACTGTCGTATATGTCGGATGCGTTTTGAAATACTCGAATAACTCTTTCGGACCCATGGCTTTTGGTCCTATAAAATTTACTGATAGCCGTAATCGAGGATCAGCAAAACCATTTCGATGTACAGCCGTTGGCACTCCTTGAACAAGACCTTCCCATTTTGCAATATTATAGGGGACATTCACATCAAGTCTTGCTAATCTGTTCCCCAATTTAAAAGGTTGGACGTATTGTACGATAAATGTATTCACACTTACGGATACATCCTCGGCTTGTAGCACTGGATCAAAAAATATCTCGCCACTCGTATAACCATAACCTGCTCCCAAAATTTTAATACCTACAGGTAAAGTGGTCCACCTTCTTGGTTCAACATCCTGGGAAAAACTTTTTGTTCCTAAGAACAATAACGCAATGAGCAAAAATAGCCCTATTCCAAAACCCTTAAAACGCGGTACAAAACCCTTTAATATTTTCAATTTCAAATCACTCATTTTTAATAGTGGTATTTACCCAATACGCATACATTCGGTACATTACGGCCAAAACTACTGCTCCCATTAAAAAGGCCGATAATACCATGTAAAAGCATACCGCCGATAGTACCCATTAGAATAACAATCATTGGCGTTTCTAGGCCCTTTCTTAATAAAATGGGCTTAAGAAAATTGTCGTAAATAGCAGCGTTTCTGATTTTTTGCTGACCCCTATTTTATGAATCCATTTGTTATAAAGAGGAAAAAGGGCATTGCAAGAATAATGGCCCATAAAATAACAATGAGAAAAGGTCTTACAATTAAAAAACACGATCCTACCAATAAAAACAATACTGCAATTCGAAGTAGTTGTGTAATTGGAATTTGGTTAATCATTGATCAGGTTATTCTAGACTCTTCATAATCTTATAAGCGTACTCATCGGCCGCTTTATAAGCTTCCTTTGGATCACCTATGCTTGTGGTGGTAATGGCCACCAATTGATTTTCAGTAGGTTCATCTAGATTGTAGGCAACTGTTTCCAAGATATAGTCAGAATAGGTGCGTGTTGATGAAGAAGTGGGAATGTACCCCCCGAAAGAATTATAATAAGAGCCATATGCGTATGGCTGGGCGTAGTAACTATTGAAACCCCCATAGTACCCAGGGTAGCCACCATATGAGGCACCCACATAAACACCACTGCTAGTAGTCTCTGTATGTTGTTCTTCGTCTTTTATCACCGTAAGTACGATAGCTGTAAACCCTTCGCTTGCCAGTATACTTTTCATCATTGTCATACGCTCCTCAGAAATTTCTTTGTCAGTATTAATCTTAGGGAATTTTTTAAAGCTTTCGGTGGCTTTTAGTCCTCTCGCCTCAAGTTGTAATTTAATCGCCTCCTCAAAAGCGATACGTCCGTGGTCATTTGCCGTCCGGGCTATGACCAAAATATTCTTCTCTCTAAATTTATCGATATTCTCTTGTTGTCCTTTCCAGGCGCTCAGCACTTTAGTACTCGAACAGGATTGTAGAAAGAATGTTAAAATTAAGATGAGTACAAACGGTTTAATTTTCATTAGATTTAGTTTAGTTTAGTTTAGATTCAATTTATATTAGATTATTTCTTTGTGGCTTTCACTGGGTATTTCTTGAATAGCTTTTGAACAACCTTCTTACCAACCTTTATATTTTTTTCACGCTTTTTTGAAAGTGCTCCCTTTGATACGGCCTGCCAGATCATTTCATTTTCAGAGGTGTCCACTAAATCTAAAGTTACCGTGCCCTCGGTGTAATAGCCAACTAAGACTTCTTGAGATTCCCAATGATAATTGCGTTGACCCATATACGGTGTGGCATCTCTGATGTCAGTTTCTCTCGTTTGGGCCTCTTCAGAAATTACAACACCCAAATTGATGATCAATTCAGCATTCTCCTTTACTTTTTCATACCCCCGGGCGACCATTTGCTTGTGTATTTCTCCAATCAATAGGTCCAAACCGGTTTTTTTCGTTTTAAATTTTGGAATATCCTTTACGTCAAGGCTGTAGATTTGATAGGTCTTATACTTTGAGAAATCTACATCATCTGATTTGTTATAGGATACCAGAACTTGGGAATAGCCAAAGGCCGGAAGTAGTAATAAAATGGCAATCGCAATCGTTTTCATAGTCTTTATTTTTCTTTGTTCATATCAATATTTTTGAATGACAAATTGTAAATAGTTATGCTTAAAATGTCTCTTCTATGTCGAAATAAACACCGGTATTGACTTCTTGGCCAATACCAATCGCCAACCTCAGGTTTACATTTCCTTCTTTATAAAAGAAGGAATGCACGCCTTCTCCAAAACTATATTTCAATTCCTTTAGGCTTCAAGGGGTTATTTCGTTACCAGCATTACCAATACCCGTAAAGGCAACAAAATGAATCCGTTTTCAGATTAGTTTCTGGTTGCAGTAGGCTTCGTCTTCTTTAACCGTTTGGCTATTGCAGCGGCATACTTAGGCGCCAAAGATTCGGCTGTGGAAGGATTTTCTACTTCTGCATTAACCAAAGCCAATAGTTGCTCTTTATCAGGTCGATTCAAATCGTAGGCAACTGTTTCCAGCACATAGAGCTTAGATGTCATTACGTACTCCGTTTTTTCGACATCAAGATATTCAGTGGAATAGGATAAGGGGTGATAATAATACGTATAGAACCCTCCACCAACATAGTTGGGCCAATCTGTATAGCCATAGTTTACAGACGCTTCATAACCACCCATTGTAATTGATCTGGTTCTTTCTTGATAATCCTTCAAAATACTTAATACGACGCCATCAAAACCTTCTTTTTGTAACATATTGCGAATCTGGTCTTTTTTGTCGTCGGTCGGTTTATCGTTGGGGAGAAACTCAGGGAATTTAATGTAGCTGGGCGTTGCTTTAAACCCTCTTGCCTTTAACTTATCTGCAATCTCAAGTTCAAATGCCTTACGTGCTTCTGGGTTTTCTGTTCTGGCTACCACCAAAATATTGTTTTGCTTAAAAGATTCTACCTCAGGAGATTTCCAGGCATCCACCACCGTAATAGCAGAACAACTGCATAAGGCCAGGCCAAGTAGCAAAAAGATAACTAATTTCAATTTTTTCATTATTAATTTAAATGTTGGTTATTTCTTCTCAATGCACATTGCTAGACGTATTGCTTTGCAAATTCGGCCACATCAACTCGACCACCCCTTAGTAAGGTTATA
>CAZRIE010000212.1:0-3964 GCA_964600075.1 uncultured Flavobacteriaceae bacterium | reverse complement strand
CCACGACCTGCTGATTACAAATCAGCTGCTCTAGCCAGCTGAGCTACATCGGCCTTTTACCCCTTTTTTACGCATAAAAAAGTCCGCTATTTCTAACGGACTGCAAATGTATAGATTTATTTGTTTAATCAAAACAAAATTTGGAAAATTTTAATCATGCTTGAATACGCATTTTTTCCTTACGTTTTATAAGTTTTCTCTCTAAAGAACTGCACGCAGAATCAACAGCTTCCTCAAAAGTTTTACATTGTTTTTTCACGATAAACTTATCCCTTGGCACATTCAATTTTATTTCGACTATTTTGTTTTCTTTCCCACTTGTATTTTCGACTTTCAAATATACATCCGAACTGATGACCTTATCGTAAAATGTCTCCAATTTATCCATCCTGTTTTCAAGGAAATCGATAAGCTTTCTATCTGCGTTGAAATTCACGGATTGCACATTTACTTTCATAGGTTGAAGTTTTAAAGTTAGACAATGTAAATAATCTCTTCTACTCTTTGCTCCTTGGGTGGGCCTTGGCATGCACTTTCTTAAGTTCGGTAATACTATTATGTGTGTATACCTGAGTTGATGCCAAACTTGAGTGACCCAACAATTCTTTTACAGAATTCAAATCTGCTCCTTTATTGAGCAAGTGGGTTGCAAAGGTGTGTCTTAAGATATGAGGACTTTTTTTTACCTTGGTCGACACTTCACTAAAGTACTTATTAATTACGCGATACACAAGGGTTTCATATAATTTATAACCTGACTTTAACAAAAAAACATACGCTTCATCGGTAATCGTTTCAAGTGTTTCTCGATGCTCGAAATAGGTCGTAAAAAGATTGCATGTAGTTGGCAATAATGGAAGGATACGTTCTTTCTTGCGTTTGCCCAAAACCTTTAAAAGATTGCTTGAAATGTTAACATCACAAATCTTCAGATCAATAAGTTCGGCCCTTCGAATACCTGTAGTGTACAACAAGTCTATGATGAGCTTATCGCGTACACCCTCAAAATCATTGGTAAATTGAATTTGCGATAACACTTTCTGCATTTCTTCTTCGGAAAAAGGAATTTCGATTTTTTTTGAAGTTTTTAACGCTCTATGTTTTGCCAAGGGATTTAAATCTATTTTCCCGATACCCTGTAGAAATTTATAGTACGACTTTAATGAGGCTATTTTTCGATTAATGGAGCGGTTCGAAACATCGGAGTCGACCAAACGAACAATCCAACTTCTTATAAGGGAATAATCGACCTCATCAATACTTTTCAGCTCATATTCATCGGAACAAAATAAAATGAAAGCCTCAATATCTCTGCTATAGGCATGTACCGTATGCAACGAATAATTTTTCTCCAGGGATAAATAAGATATAAAGGATTGCAGCAGCATCTTACGAAGTTAGTAAAGTTTTAAAGGATAAAACTTTACTGAAAAAAGCTTTTGTGATTGCCGAAATAAGTCTCCTCCCCTATCTGACGACAGGCAGGTTGAAGGGAATTAAAAAATCCCATCCGCGATGGCGGATGGGATTTTAGTTGATTGTACATCTACAATTATGAGATTTAGATTTCTTCTTTATCCCTTAAACCTTGTATGTACTGTGCTTTTTGTATCTGCGCTCTGCGCTCTACGGAGGGTTTTGTAAATTGTTGACGTTTGCGCAATCTGCGCATCGTACCCGTTTTATCGAATTTACGCTTAAAACGTTTTAAAGCCCGATCGATATTTTCTCCTTCTTTTATTGGTATTATTAACATTGGCTACAACCTCCTTTCGTTATGATTAAAGATGCAAATATATAAACTAATTTATAATTGAGCACCACTTATTGATAAATATGACCACACAATGTGATTACGGTTAGTTAAGGCTTAAAAAGCAGCTTAACTATGTTGCTTATTTGGCACTCGATATTCTTTTTTGTCGATTACAATTTTCGCTATAATCTCCTTAAGTATTTCGGAAGTACCCCCACCTATCGGGCCCAATCGGCTATCGCGAAAGAGACGCGCCATCGGATAATCTTCAATATAACCATAGCCGCCCAAAAACTGTAGGCAGTCGTAAGCGACCTTATCGGCCATTTCGGTCGACTTCAATTTAGAGATAGTAGCTTCGCGAACCACATACGCTCCTCTGTCCATTTTATAGACTACAGCATAATTATAGTGTTTGCATATATCCATATCAGCATGCAGGTCTACCAGTCGATGTCGCAAAGCCTGATACTGATTGATGGGCTTTCCGAATGTTTCACGTTCTGACATGTATTGCATAGCATATTCTAATGCATACTCTGCCCTGGCATGGGCGTTTATGCCCATAATTAAACGTTCAAATGCGAAAGCTTCCATGACAAAAGTGAACCCTTTGCCCTCTTCACCCATTAAATTAGATGCCGGCACTTTTACATTATCAAAGGCAAGCTCAGCAGTATCGGAGGCACGCCAACCCAACTTATTCAGTTTATTAGCTGTCACTCCAGGACTATCAAGATCTACGATAAAAATACTTATACCCTTATTACCTGCTGTGGAATCTGTCTTGGCCGCCAAGATAATATAGTCGCCATATACCCCATTAGTAATAAAGGTTTTAGAACCGTTGATGATGTAATTGTCACCATTTTTAATAGCCGTGGTGCGCATACCGGCAACATCGCTACCACCAAAGGGTTCGGTAACACCCAGACATCCAACTTTTTCTCCTTTGACACTCGGGGTCAAATACGCTTTCTTTTGGAAATCGCTGGCATTTTTGTTCAAATGGGTCATTGCCAAATAGGCATGTGCCCATATGGCCGCGGCAAAACCTCCAGAATTTATCTTTTGCAGTTCTTCAAGTAAAATTACCGTATAAAAAAGGTCAAGACTCAAACCGCCATAGGCTTCAGGAGTCGCTAAACCAAAATAGCCCATCTGTCCAAATTTCTCCCAAATAAAGCGGTCAATAGTGCCTGTCTCTTCCCATTTTTCAATATGTGGGGAAACTTCTTTTTTTAAAAATCCTTTAAGGCTTTCTCTAAATAATTGATGTTCTTCAGTGAAGTACATACCATTCATAGCTCAATTTTTTTAAAGTGACAAATATAAGGCTATTCTATCGATCTTATCTTCTGGGAAATCCTCAATATTCCTCAATTCGTTTAAGCTTGTAAACGGTCCATTTGCTTCTCGAAATGACACTATTTCTCTTGCAACATCAAATTTAATATAGACTAAAGCTCCTATTTCATCGACCGAAGCAGTATTGATATTTATCTTTTCAATAATTGGTTTGTTAAACACTTTGTATTTTACCAATACTTTTTTCGCTACCGAAGACTCTAAACCATATACATCGTATAGTTGTTCTTCTATCAAGAACCCTCCCAATCGATTCCGAAATTTCACAATTCTTGCAGATAGCACATCTCCAATTCCTCTAATTCTTTTTAACTCATCTGCACTTACTGTGTTAATATCTTTTATTTGGAATTCTGCAGCCTTTACCCCTCCTAAACTTTCATGCAAAGAAGAACTGTTGCGCTCATCTTTGGAATACTTACTTTTTTCGGAGTACTGCTTCTTATTTTTAGTCCATTCCGGAAATTTGAAATAAGGGGAAATCACTTTCAACAATGAATCAGAGATTTGAGTTACTTTTCGAAAATCTTCTGGCGATTTGACATATTCATTCTTTGCCCGGAAAGAATGGAGTCTATGAATTTCAGCAACGCTCATACCAAGCGTATAACCTTTATAGTCGGAAATATAATTTGGATTGAAAGGAAAGATTTTGACTGAATCCTGTTTTAATGCTTTCTCTTTTAAAGCATCAATTTTAGCTTGCATTTGTGCATCTGTAGAAAAAGAGCTAATTGATTTTTCAATTGATTACGAACGGGCGACAAAATACCCGATATGAAGTACTACTATAATGAGCAGTAAAAAGAAAATCCCACTTCGTTCTTGTTTGTTGAACTT
>CAZRIE010000211.1:0-3976 GCA_964600075.1 uncultured Flavobacteriaceae bacterium | reverse complement strand
GATTATCAGTAATTTCAAAGAACTTTTAATTCTTTTTAGTGGACACTAGTGATCCAATGTTATTGTTTCTTAATGAATGCGAATGTTCCAGCTATGATTAGTACGAGACAGAAAGGAACGAACCTTTCAATTTAGTACTTAGCCGAAGATTTTTCTTTTGTTTTTTTCTTTTCAGTTTTAAATGGCAACTTAGCAAAGCGTTATTACGATTTTCTTATCGAATATAGAAATCACATTTGTAAATCCAAAAGATTTGGAAGGCTTACCAAACACGACCTAGCCTTTTGATATAGTGCTTTATATTGTATTTGTTATAGTCATTGTAAGGGGCTGGCTTTTATTTAACTCCTCTGACTTCATTTAATTTCATAGTCATAGAAATTGCTTTGTTGTCTACCCATTCATCGTATTCCTCTATAGCTTTCAATCTTAAATTATTATCTAAATACCCCTCGTGTACCATTTGTTCTGAACCAGCAACTTTTGACCAAATACCTAATTTAGATTTGAAATCAGTTCTTTTACGGGTATAATATTCGTCTGAATTTATTTTTTCTATAGAACTCAATCCAATTTCTTCAAATAATAATGGCAAATCATCAGCAATGCCATTGTTCATTCCCGCATCAGTTCTCCATTTCAAAAATGTCTTATAAAACGATTTCATACTTTCAGGCGGTTCAGGGTTCCATTCCAAATTATTGTGATTATAATCCAAAATGGAAATTTGACCATTCGGTTTTAACAAAGATTTCATTTTCAGTAATGCATCTTTTGGATTATTTAACCACTGTAAAACTCTTGCTGACACAATTAAATCAAATTTTTGATTTGGTTCATAGTCGAAAATATCAGTGTGTAATAGTTCCAAGTTTTTTATATGTTGATATGTTATCTTTCCACTTTCGATAAATGTTTTAGAGTTATCTATTCCAATAACTTTTCCGGATTTTCCAATTATAGTAGCGATGTCTTTTGAAATTGCCCCAGTTCCACAACCCACATCTAGAATAAGCATTCCCTCTTTCAATAGCGGCTCAAGTGTTCGATAATCAACTTTTAAGCTTCGATTATCGAAAATTTTTGTAGTTACTTGTACGTCTCTATCGATGTGCTTATTGTCTTTCATTTTTGTTTTTTAGCTTGCCCCTAATAATCGTATATAGTAACAAGTAACTATTTTTTTTTATAACGGTAATTAATCGTTGAGTAATTTAAGAAAGCTAACTACTTAAAATAGTGCAAACGACAATGAAAACCTGTAATAAACCGGTAAGTGCAGTATAGTCTAGCACCCCTTTAAAGAGGGCTTCCAACCCCATTAATTTTCTAGCTTCGCATATGTTAGGTTAGCTTACGGTCAACATGATGCGAAGTCTATTTCAAAACCCCTCGGAAATTTAGATCTAGCGCTCCTTTGTCTTCAAGTTACTCGTTTTTCGATTCGCCGCGTAGTAGTTCGTCTTCTAGTTTTGGGGGTAAATGCTATTTACGCGGTAGGGCAGGGGTGAGCTTTTGAATGGCAAGGCACGCACGTCTTCTGTCATCATAGCTCTTTTGCAATACAACTTCAACATACCAAAGGAAAGGAGACACCAACCCCTTTCTTGTTTTCTCTAAATACATCGTTCTCAATTTTCGTCATAAGATGTTAACCTTTTCCACATCATCACATTAAGTATTTAAAGGGGCCTAGATTATTCTTTTAAATACCAGTATGAATTTTCAAAGTCATCTTGATAACGGGAAACAAAACCCCGAGAAGTTTTGATTTACCAATTAATATCTAAATACATCAAATTATGAAAACAAGAATGAAATTTTTAATCGCATGCCTCAGCGTTGGACTTTGCTTTCAAAGCTGTAACAAAGATAATTTTGAAGAAACCATTCTCCATGAACCAGTCTCCGTAGAACCTATTGATGAGGCTGTTGAATTAGGTTCGGTATCTATCAATGCTTTTCTTAAGGAAGTTATTGAAATTACTACCGGAAAACCATTTGAATTAGAAGAACTGTTGGATGAAATGGTCGTACAAATTATAGATGACCCTTTTTTTTCAACTGCGTTTGGTCCAACTATAGTGTTTAGCGGTAACTATAGAGATATTCCTATTGAGATTCCACTAGCTCCAGGTACATACTCCTTGTTCATCTCTAATTTTTCTTTTTTAGCTGAACGGTTTGATTCTCCCCATCACGGTGCTCTTATAGAATATTTAACGGTTACCGCTGGATCGAATACCCCATTGGATTTTGAAATAGCATTGCTTGATGTCGCTGCTACTATTAATTTTTCAAACGAATTAACTGTTGCGTACCCCGATATTTCTGCGAGAGTGGAATATATGAGAGATGGTTTTGGTATAGGTCCGAACCTAACTTGGACGGCTGCCGATAACGCCCGTGCAGGATACCTCAATACGTACGATGGTGATTTTGGTTTCGATCTCTTTTTTGCCACAACGGGAACTTTAAGACTCGAAGTAACGGCAACAGGAACAACGGGAGCACCAGTCACTATAGAAAAAACATATTATGATGTTAGCGCCAATAAACATTATAACATCAGTATTGAACAAACGGCACCGGCCTCGGTAAGTTTGACGGTTACCCTAGGTGATGAAAATGTAATAGAGGACATTGTTACTTTTCCGAATTAATTGAATGATGCGCACTTCAATAGTATGAATTAGAACCCCTTAATCGGAAAATTTTTGGGGGTTCTTTTGAATGTATGCTACAACTAAGATCTTGCCTGACCGGGCTGTACCTGCCTATAAGCCTTTGGTAAGTTGCGAAAAACTAATCACTCGAACTATTACATCTCCTACAGAAGATGTTAGCCTTTTACTCTTACTGCCATTAAAGACAACAAAGCTTTTAAGGGTCTTTTTGATATTGGGAAACAAATACCAAGAGGTTTTGATAAATAAATTAACGTACACTTTAATACTTAAAATGATGAAAACAAACATGAAACTTTTAATTGTATTCCTTAGCGCTGCTCTTTGCTTTCAAAGCTGTAGTAAAGACAATCTTGCAGACGCTGTACTTGAGCAATCGGAAAATGAAGATCCGGTTATAGAACATTTAGCTAACGGCACACTTACTATCGATGCCTTTTTAAAGGATGCCATATCCATAACCACAGCAAGAGCTTTGACCTTAGAAGAGGCGTTGGATGTGATGCTCGTAGAAATAACAACTGCTGATGGGCTTACCACTCTTATTTCGGATAGCTACCGAGATTTACCAGCCACTATTGAGTTGCCCGCTGGTACATATGCTATGCTGATGTCAAATTTTCCATTAAGCGATGTGCGATTTGATGATGGCGTTTATGGCGATTATGTTCAGAATTTCGAAATAACCATTGGAAATAATACCGTTTTAAACCCCGTTTTAAGATTGCTCGATGTAGTCACAACTGTTAATTTTTCAAGCGAAATAGTAGGCGCCTATCCTGATATATCTGCTTATGTTGCCAGGTCTGGAGTACCTGCAGCTATCTTTTCGGAGTTCCCCACCCCTTTAATATATGAGGTTTCTGATGACGGACGTAGAGGCTACCATAGTTTGTTTTCGGGTAACCATGTTTTTGGATTCACGAATCATTTTGGTCAGTTATACGTACTTATTTCAGCATCGAATAGTGCTGGTGAAAGAATTAGTGTGGTGAGAAATATTAACGGAATGGGTGGTAATAAGCACTTTAATATTAATATTGAAATGACAGATGCTACAACTGCTTCTTTAGATGTGACGCTGGAACCGGAAGAGGAGAATGCCGAAACGATTACCTTTCCGAATTGAACATAAAAAAGAGTTTTATGCAAAATAATAGTAGTTAACTTCCGGCCCCATAGCTATCGAGATGGACTAGTGCTAGAGGAACAAAAGCGGGCTCAGTAGTAGAGAGTAGAGCTTTTTGAGACTTTGCTAATTTTTTAATCCAATAATGAAGCTTGCTTTT
>CAZRIE010000210.1:0-4061 GCA_964600075.1 uncultured Flavobacteriaceae bacterium | reverse complement strand
CCTTGTCCAAATACTTTGCCTGCGTCGCAGTTTTGATTTCTTGTTTGGGACTTTTGGGCTTGGCCATGTTTACCGCCGAAAGGCGCCGAAAGGAAATCAGTATCCGAAAAGTTTTAGGACAAAGTGCGGCTCAGGTAACTGTTATGCTTTCCAGTGAATTTGTAAAATTGGTGTTGATTTCCATGATTATCGCTTTACCGATTGCTTATCTTTTGGCTACAGATTGGTTATCTCAGTTTGCGTATCGTATTCCATTGCAGCTCTGGTATTTTTTGGGTGCTGGATTTCTAGCACTAATCATAGCGATGCTAACTGTTGGTAGTCAGGCATTACGAGCGGCAAATAAGAATCCAATTAATGCTCTTAGAGAGGAATAAAAACAAAAATTATGTTTAAGAACTATTTGAAAATCGCGTGGAGAAATTTGGTAAAAGACAAAACCTTTACCTTAATTAATGTTCTTGGTCTTTCGGTAGCCTTTGGGGTTGCCATTTTACTGTCAATGGCTTCTTTTTTTGATTTAGGATATAATAGTTTTCATGAGAATGGGAATAGTATTTATCAAGTATACACAGAGGTGCAGGCTCCTAAAGGGCCAGAAGTTAGTACAAGCCAGCCCGCTCCGTTAGCAGGTGCTTTAAAAGCTGAGGTGCCGGGAGTGGAAAATATAACACGATTTCTAGAACAAGAAGCGTTGACCATTTATAATGAGAAAGAAATTAACCTTAATGCCGTATGGCTTGATAGTGAGTTTTTTGAAATGTTTACGTTTCCTGTTTTACAGGGTAATGAGCTTAACCCGCTACAAGAAAAAAATT
Organism: uncultured Flavobacteriaceae bacterium; assembly: GCA_964600075.1. Classification (GTDB taxonomy): domain Bacteria; phylum Bacteroidota; class Bacteroidia; order Flavobacteriales; family Flavobacteriaceae; genus CAZRIE01. The sequence continues at coordinate 3,243 of CAZRIE010000210.1, read as the reverse complement.
CAGTAGTAGTTACTGAAAATACGGCTGGTAAGCTTTTTGGTAGTATCGAGGCTGTAGGCCAAACTATTAATATTCTTATAGACGGTAAAGAAGAACCGTTTACTGTCTCGGCTGTGGTTGGCAATCATGAAGATCAAAATACACTAGAATTTGATATTGCGATTCCTTTTGAAAATCATGCTGGCTATACTGCTAATATGAAAACGTGGAATGCACAATATCATTCTGTTTATATGCAGTTAGGACCAAGTGTTTCAGTTCAACAGTTTGAAAAAAATACACAATCTTTTACAGATTTGCATTATAAGAAGAATTCAGAAAGTTTAAAACGAGACGGTGCAATACCAAATAAAGATGGACAATTTTTTCAAATTGGATTATTACCTTTAAAAGATGTGCATTTTACCAGTTTTAGAAAAGGATATGCAGAAGTCAGTCGTGTTGTACCATATCTAATTTTAGGAGTTGCATTTCTAATACTGTTTATTGCTTGTGTAAATTTCATAAATATGAGTATTGCAAAAAGTGCACAACGTCTGCGTGAAATAGGAATGCGGAAGACTTTGGGAGCTCAGAAAAAGCAACTGTTCTTTCAGTTTTGGAGCGAAAGTCTCTTTGTGTTTTTGGTCTCTATTGCAACAGGATTTATTCTTAGTTTTTTATTGATTGACCAATTTAAAACCATGTTTAGAACCGATATTTCATTTAACATGTTGAGCTCACCCACTATCATTTTTGGATTTTTATTGGTCGTTTTTGTAATTACATTTTTAGTAGGGGGCTATCCTGCTCTATTGTTAAGTCGTTTGGGGACCATACAATCTTTGAAAGGTAAAGTAGAGACCTCGGGCAGTAACAGAGTTCGAAATGTGTTGATGGTTGTTCAGTTTGGGATTGCTATCTTACTTATTAGCGGCACCTTGGTATTATGGGGTCAAGTGGATTATATGCGTAATAAAGATTTAGGGTTTAACAAAGAACAGGTACTTTCTTTTCCTATAGATGGTAAAAAGAATCCTTATGATGCTGTTCAATTACTAAGAGAAGAACTTGCAGGTAATCCTAACATATTGGGAGTTTCAGCCTCCGATAATAATCTAGGTAGAGGAAAAGATGGAAGCCAGTCTACCAGTGTATGGGGTTTTGATTATAAGGGTAGGGGCGTTCGAACGCATGCTTTGGTTGTCGATTATGATTATTTAGAAACCTTAGGCCTTGAATTGGTTCAAGGTCGGTCTTTCGACAAAAACTATTCGGGCGACAGCCAAGCCGTAATCATAAATGAGAGTATGGCAAAGGAATTGGGTGAATCGGACCCTTTAAGTGCTTCACTTCCTATGGGCGACAGCCTTAGATCTCCTGTAATCGGGGTCGTAAAAGATTATAATTTTCAAGATATTTCAAAATCGATTGAACCGTTGACTTTCTTTTTGGATAGAGAGTCAGGTTTGTCATATGTTTTTGTAAAAGTTGCTCCCGTAAACATGGCAAACTCTTTTGATGCTGTTGAAAGCGCGTGGAAGAGCATAGAGCCTAATGCAGAATTTTTAGGTTCATTCTTAGATGAAAACATTGATAATACCTTTGCAAGGGAAAAGAAGATGGCAACCATGATTACTAGTGGATCGATTATCGCAATAGCATTAAGTTGTATTGGTCTTTTCGCAATGTCGTTGTTAATTGTTGCGCAACGTACTAAGGAGATTGGCGTACGCAAAGTTCTAGGAGCTAGTGTTTCATCTATTACAGTACTACTGACCAAAGAATTTTTGCAATTGGTTTTAATTTCGTTTGTGATTTCAACCCCTATTGCTTGGTGGTTCTTAAGAAAATGGTTGGAAAATTATGAGAACAAGTTAGAATTGAACATCTGGTTTTTTGCGATAGCCGGACTGCTGGCGATGTCGATAGCTTTTTTAACTGTCGGAAGCAGAACTATAAATGCTGCCATGCAGAACCCTGTAAAAAGCTTACGAGACGAGTAACATCAAATCAAAAAATGCTAAAAAACTATATAAAAGTAGCCCTACGGAATATTTACAAACATCGGTTGTTTTCGTTGATCAATATTTTTGGGCTATCCATAAGTATTGCAACTTGTTTGCTCATTATGCTGCTGGTATACGGTCAAAAAAAGGTTGACAATTTTCATAAAAAACAAGACCGTATCGTTCGTGTTTTAAGTGTTGATGATTCATATTCGTATGCTTCTACCCCATTGCCTCTTGCCACGGTTTTATTGCAAGAATATCCGGATCTAGTGGAAGACGCTGTTCGGGTGAAATCCAGTTTTGTGGGCGGTGATGTGGTGTATGGGAACAGTCGTGTTCCTCTCGCTGGACGTTATGTAGATGAAAATTTCTTCAAAATGTTCGATTTTCCTTTGGTCAAAGGCGATGTTAAGAACGTTTTGGAAGCTCCTTTTTCCATAGTGCTCACAAAGAAATCTGCTGATAAACTGTTTGGGAGTGAAAATCCCATGGGTAAATCTGTAAAATTGAATGATATCGGATTGAATACCTTCGATATTGATTTACTTTCAACGGAGAATACAGAAACGCTACTGGGAGATTTTACTGTTACAGGTGTAGTCGACAATAGCTTGCCATCACATATCCAATTTGAATTTTTAGTTTCTATGGCTACTATTCCGGCTTTGGTAAAACAGGGTAAAAGCGAAGCGGTTTTTGATGATTGGAAAAATTATTTTGATGGTTATCTCTATGTATTGGTAAAAGAAGGCATAACCGAAAAGGATTTGGCTCCAATACTTGCCGATATTTCCATAGAAAAATATGCTGCTACCGATCATCTAGATATTTCTTTTACGACAGAGCAACTCTCTGAGATTACTCCCGGTAATTTTCATCAAAACCCGATTAGCTTGAGAATGCCCATTGAGGCGATTTACTTTCTTTCCTTTTTAGGATTGGTCGTTTTGTTTTCCGCAGTCTTTAATTATGTGAACCTTTCATTTGCAAGATCTCTTGCCCGTTCAAAGGAAGTTGGAGTAAGAAAGACCATGGGTGCCAGCCGTTATCAAGTGTTCATGCAGTTTGTTATTGAATCTATCCTAATTTCTCTCTTGTCTTTGGGGCTTGCCATTGGCATACTTCAAGTATTGAGTTTTTTCTTTTCCAATCTTTGGATAAATCAGTTTCTAATTCTAGACCTCACACCTGACTTGCTGCTCTTTTTGCTATTTATTGGATTCAGTATTTTGGTAGGAAGCTTGGCTGGATT
>CAZRIE010000209.1:0-4087 GCA_964600075.1 uncultured Flavobacteriaceae bacterium | reverse complement strand
CCTTCCACGATAACCACATCTTTAACTCCGTCTACTTTTGTTAAGAAGGATTTTATTTTTTCCATTTCCTCATCCGAGGAAGCATTGGTACCAAAAATTCTTCCGTGATTTCCTGGGATTACATTTTCTGTAAGTACACTCATTTTGTTATTTTTTTAAGTTGTTTAATCAAACGAACTCCGCCCAATTCTGAAACTTCATAAGGAAAATCATCCCTAGGCCAGCACATAAAAATAAAATTGATGGGAATGTTCCATTCTTTGGATAGCTTTTGAATAATCTTAGCAGACAGCGTTCCTAATTTTTTTGACATTTGTATTTTATAGTTAAGTAAAACTTCAATCAATCTTAAGTCCCAAGATTAAAGAAAGTAGCAACACAATTAGAAATCGCCCTTTGTGGTTGATAATTTTATTTTCTATAGGAACACGGATGTTGTTATAAAAAATTTGTGAGAGCCAAAGGTATTTGATAATTCTTTCAGGACTAATGACTTATATCATTATACGTTCACAAAGCTTCCACACGGTGAATAAATTTTAGCAAAAACTCCACTTTGATTGGTCTGAGCGCTAAAAGTTCAAGCGCTATCCAGGTCACTATAAAAGGTGCCATCTGAGAATTGGAGCGGAAGATGAGCAAAACTTCCGCAGGGGCTTGGAAAATAAATACGAATACTATTTGTGTTTTATGGAATACTTAGGTAAAAGTTCTGGAGCAAATAAGACCGATGATATTTGTCATAGTAGTTTTCCGTTTTTCACAGTAACTTTGAAAGCAGCAAAATCTTTGCACTAAATAGCATCGTATACTCCATATGGAATTCATAGACTACTACAAAGTACTGGGAATCACAAAAAAAGCCACCGAAGCTGATATTAAAAAAGCCTATCGGAAACTGGCCAGAAAATACCATCCCGATTTAAATCCAACTGATACGGAGGCAGAGAAAAAGTTCAAACAAATCAACGAGGCCAACGAAGTTTTGAGCGATACCGAAAAACGTAAAAAATACGATCAGTATGGTAAAGACTGGCAACATGCAGATGAGTTCGAAAAGCAAAAAAAGGCCCGACGACCTGGCGGTGCTTCTGGGGGTTATACCTATTCTGGTGGACAATCGGAAGAAGATTTTTCTGATTTTTTCGAGAACATGTTTGGTGGAGGCGGTAGTTTCCGTTCATCGCAAAGAGGAAGTAGATTCCGAGGGCAGGATTATAATGCCGAACTACAGCTAAAGCTAACAGATACACTTACCACACAAAAACAAACCTTAACGGTTAACAATAAAAACATTCGAATTACCATTCCAGCAGGTGTTGAACATGCCCAGACCATTAAAATATCAGGTCATGGCGGACCAGGAGTCAACAATGGTCCAGCCGGAGATTTGTACATTACCTTCAAAATTCAAAACAATACAGCTTTTGGACTTGAAAATGCCGACCTCTTCAAATCTGAAGAAATACCCCTAACAACAGCTGTTTTAGGTGGAGAAATTACAATCGATACTTTAAGTGGCAAAGTAAAACTAAAGGTAAAACCAGGAACAGCGAATGGTACAAAAGTGAAACTAAAAGGCAAAGGGTTACCAAAATATAAAAAGGAAAGTCAATTTGGAGATTTCTATATTACCTATACCGTGAAAGTTCCTTCTAAACTTACCGAAAGTCAAAAAGAACTTTTTCAACAACTTAAAGAAACCAATCTATAACCTGAAACTATGGAAGTAGAATATATACATATCAAAGATTTTTGTACCGGTCATAATATTGAAGAAACGTTTATAGTCCGATTGCAAGAATATGAATTAATAGAACTAAAGGTTATTGATGACCAGCAATTCATTTATATAGAGGAATTGCCCAAAGTAGAAAAAATGGTGCGGCTACACCAAGACTTAAAAATTAACATCGATGGTATCGAAGCTATCCAATACTTATTGGAGCGAACACAACAGATGAGCGAAGAGCTTCATACCCTGAGAAAAAGACTAAGAAGATATGAAGAACACTAGTTTTTATATCCATAAATATCTTTTAGTTGAGATACCAGTAGGCCTTCATCATCGTGCTCTAGATCCTAACCAATCCTAATTTCAGTACTAAGGCTACGTGAGAATAGATTATCTCCACATCAGTTTAGTATGATATAGGTCATTTTTAGAGAAGCCTGTCCGATCTATATTTGAATATGTCCGAAATGTCCGTTGCTAAACTGATAAAATCGAAATTAGTAGACCGTATCAAGCAGTTTTTTATCCAGATTGGGGAACTCTCTTATTTCGCAGGTCGGTTTTTTAAAGAAGTTTTTACAGCACCTTTTGAGTTCAGGGAACTATTACGACAATGTTACCAAATGGGCAACCGTTCCTTGGTGCTTGTTGGGGTAACGGGGTTTATTATAGGCCTAGTAATGACCTTGCAATCTCGACCTACTTTAATTGAATTCGGTGCGGTTTCCTGGATGCCCAATATGACAGGTATTTCGATAGTCAGGGAAATTGGCCCGGTGATTACCGCACTCATTTGTGCTGGACGTATTGCCTCCGGAATAGGTGCTGAACTAGGTTCTATGCGTGTAACCGAGCAAATTGATGCGATGGAGGTTTCCGGTACCAATCCCTTTAAATATTTGGTCGTGACCCGTATTCTTGCAACAACGCTGATGCTTCCGTTGTTGGTTGTTTTTGGCGATTTGATTGCCTTATACGGTTCTGCATTAGTGGAGAATTTGAAAGGCGATGTGTCTTTTCAACTCTATTTTAATATTGTTTTTGATGCCTTGAGTTTTGGTGATATTATACCAGCTACGGTGAAGTCGTTCTTTTTCGGATTTGTCATCGGTTTGGTAGGCTGCTTTAAGGGCTATTATAGTAAAAAAGGAACAGCAGGCGTTGGTGTAGCAGCAAATACCGCTGTGGTTATGGCCTCACTATTGGTCTTTGTGGTAGATTTCATTGCTGTTTTTGTTTCCGATATTTTTTATGAATTATGACAAACGAACGCACTACATATAAGAACAAGAAGTATACATCCAAACCTGTTTCTACAGAGAAAAGAAAGGCGGTTATCCGAATCCGTGATGTGCACAAAACTTTTGGAGATAATCATGTCTTGAACGGATTTGATATGGAACTATATGAAGGGGAAAATGTTGTTGTCATGGGCAAATCTGGTTCAGGAAAATCTGTAATGATCAAATGTTTAGTTGGTTTGATAGCTCCCGATAGTGGATACATCGAGGTCATGGGAAAAGAAATATCGACCATAAATCGTCAAACCTTGGATGAATTACGTTCAGATATCGGATTTCTTTTTCAAGGAAGCGCCTTGTACGATTCCATGACCGTACGTCAGAATCTTGAATTCCCCATGCGAAGGCACAAAGAGAGAATGGGTGTAGTTAAAGATACTACGCCCCTTGTGCTGGAAGCACTGGAAAATGTAGGTCTAGCGCACACGATAAATTTGATGCCCTCGGAGCTCTCCGGGGGGATGAAAAGGCGAATTGCATTGGCACGCACACTAATATTGAAACCCAAAATCATTTTGTATGACGAACCTACAAGTGGATTAGATCCTATTACCGCCAAAGAAATCATTGAACTGATGCGAAGTATTCAAAAAAAATACAATACCTCTTCCTTGATCATTACCCACGATGTGGATTGTGCAAGGGTAATCTCGGAACGGATGATTCTATTAGTAGATGGCATCAACTATGCCCACGGCACCTTTGCTGAATTATCTGCATCTGCCGACTCAAAAGTAGAGGCGTTTTTTAAAAAATAATACCATGGCAAAAACAACATTTGAAAATTTAAAATTGGGCATTTTTGTAGTCATAGGCACATTACTCTTGCTTCTGGCCGCCTATCTCGTAGGCAACAGGCAAAATATGTTCGGGAAGACCTTTGACATTACCGCAACTTTCAAGAACGCAAGCGGACTTCAAAATGGAAATAACGTTCGTTTCTCTGGGATAAATGTGGGTACGGTAAATAAAATCGAAATGGTCAATGACACTACGATTCGAGTGCATATGATTATCGAAGAAAAAATGCAAAAGCATATCAGAAAAAATG
>CAZRIE010000208.1:0-4095 GCA_964600075.1 uncultured Flavobacteriaceae bacterium | reverse complement strand
GCAGATTATTTATAAAAACCCAAGTAAAAAAAGAGATACAGCATTGAATCAAGCTGTTGAATTAATTCATGGATTAGAGGATTTGTGTTGTACAGTAGGCCAACTATGTGCCTATACAAATGTCAGTGAAAGAACCTTAGAGTACGCTTTTCAGGAACGGTATCAAATATCACCGAGCGAATATATTAAGGCAAATAGACTACATAAAGTAAGGCATGAGCTACTAACTTCAAAAGGTGAAACGTTGCCTATTTCAACGCTAGCCGGTAAATATGGGTTTTGGCATATGGGGCAGTTCGCATCAGATTTTAAAAAGCATTTTGGGAAATTGCCAAGAGAGACAGTTAGGGAACATAAGCTGTAATGAAAGTATAATCGGGACTACTTTATGATGAAAACCATGTGCCGGGATTACCTTAAAAGAACTTGCTTTTTAACGAACAAAGTTTCCAAGTCCAATGCTGTCTGTATAAGTATCCTTTTTGGGTAATCAATATAGTATCAACTTCTGATTTAGACATTTTATTTAACGGCCTAACTTCTTCCATTGAAATCTCTTCAAAGCTTCTATTACACGAAATCGCTTTCACTGCTTACCGCGAACGCTAGACCACAACATCACTTCTTTTTCTTATTTTGAATTTTGTCGCCACGTCTGAGTGGTTTTTTGTACCGCTCTTTCATTTTTTTCTTGTAACTTTTTTTTACTTTTTTTTCTTTACTGTTCTTGGCTGATTTTTCATGAAAAGAAGCCCCAACTTTAACCGCTGAATCTTTATCGGACGGTTCGGGTGGAATTAGAGGTTTAATACTTTCCTCAGGGGTGAGCTGGGAAGTTACCTCCACTTCTTCAGGAAATTCATTGAATGGAATTGTAGTGTTCATCAAGCTTTCAATGGCCGCCTTTAAAGCTTTTTCCTTAGCACTGTAAAAAAGGATGGCCCTACCTTGCTCTCCGGCTCTCCCGGTTCGCCCAATTCGGTGAATATAGTTTTCGGGGTAGAACGGAGTATCAAAACTGATTACGGTAGAAATTTTTTCTATATCGATTCCGCGGGCAATCACATCGGTCGTTATGAGAATTCTACTTCTACCGTCGACGAACTTTTCTATAGATTTAGAACGGTGATTTTGTTCTTTACTTGAGTGAATTACAGAAGTTTCAGATTCAAAATTTAATGTTTCAAATAGCCTATCAGCATTAACCTTGGTAGCCACAAAAATTAAGACTTTACTATATTCTTTTTTATCTTCTAATAAATGGTTCAATAAGTTAGCCTTGGTATAAAAATTAGGAACAGCATAATACTCCTGACTAATATTCTCCAAAGGCGTACCGCTAATAGAAATGGTTTTCTTAACAGGGTTAACCAGAAAATCATCTATTAATTCATCTACATAGGTAGTCATAGTAGCCGAAAAAAGGATGTTTTGACGTTTTGTCGGTAGGTGTTCGAAGATGTTTTTTAACTGCGTTTTAAAGCCAAAATCAAGCATAATATCAACTTCGTCAATTACCAGTTTTTTGACTGATTTTAGTCGTAATACATTGGTAAGAGCAAGGTCATATAATCTTCTGGGCGTACCAACAATGATATCCAGCCCTTGGTTAAGGGCTTTTTTTTGCGAGTTTATGTTATTAGAACCCCCATAAACCCCTAACACTCTTAAACTGAGGTAGGGCGTTAATTTTTCGATCTGTTCTACTATTTGAATAACTAGTTCTCTGGTTGGAGCTAAGATTAACACCCTGGGGTGTGGTTGGTCTGAAAATTTCAAATTCTGTAAGATAGGAAGCAAATATGCGATCGTTTTTCCGGTTCCGGTCTGTGCGATTCCCAGAAAATCGGAGCCCCCAAGAATAGGGGAAAAGGACTCTTGCTGAATGGGTGTTGGCTTTTCAAACCCTAAATCGGCAATGGCATTTCGTAATTGCTTTTTGATATTGAAATGTTCGAAACTATTCATTCTGCAAAGTAATGGAGAAAAATATTCTAGTGAGTACATTTACGCTAATTATACTTGAAAGAGTCCACGGCCCCTTACTGCCTTTGAAAAAATAAAAAAGATAGTCTGACAAGTCTTCTCTAGAGCGTTTTAATGCAGTTTATACAACTTGGCAAATATATTTCTTCTATAATTTGACTCTTCTATTCAAAAGACCGTATGAATCTTCTTTACTGAGAAAGTAGAAAAAGTTAGATTTTTTCATTATCCCAGCCAGTTAGCCTTAGTCCTTCTTGCATTCATCTCTGCAATATTGATTATTGAAATGCCCTCAGGGCATTCTACTTCGCATGCGCCAGTGAAAGTGCAGTTACCAAAACCTTCAATCTCCATTTGATATGTCATTTCTGCGACACGTTTATGTTCTTCAGCTTTTCCTTGAGGCAAACTGTTGAGATGGTTGATTTTTGCTGAAGTAAATAGGGCAGCAGATGCGTTTTTGCATGTCGCCACACAAGCACCACAACCAATACAGGCAGCAGCATCCATGGCGCGATCTGAAATATCTTTAGGCACCGGAATGGCATTGGCTTCTGGGGCGGTACCCGTTTTTGCACTTATATAGGCACCTTGCTCTATAATTCTATCAAAAGCAGATCGATCTACAACTAAATCCTTAATTACAGGGAATGAGGCTGCACGCCAAGGTTCTACCACAATACTGTCGCCATCCTTAAAACTGCGCATATGTAATTGACAGGTCGTCATATTATCGTGTGGACCGTGAGCACGACCATTAATAAATACGCCACATTGGCCACAAATACCTTCTCGACAATCGTACTCAAAAGCAATGACCTTTTCGTCTTTAAGAACCAACAATTCATTTAAATGGTCTAAAGCTTCTAAAAAAGACATGTCTTCAGTTAAACCATCTACTTCATATGCTCTTATGGCTCCTTTATCTTTTGGACCTTCCTGTCTCCAAATTTTAAATGATACTTTCATAATATATTATTTATAGCTTCTCACTGAAGGTTTTACAAACTCGAACTTTAATGCTTCTTTATGTAGTTTAAAATCATCGGTACCATATTCCCAAGCAGAAACATAACTATAGTCTTTATCGATACGAACGGCTTCACCATCTTCAGTTTGAAACTCTTCTCTAAAATGTGCGCCACAAGATTCTTCTCGCTCTAGCGCGTCTGTACACATCAAAATGCCTAATTCAATAAAATCGGCTAGACGCAATGCTTTTTCTAGTTCAGTATTCATCTCTTTGTCATTCCCTGTGACTTTTACATCACTCCAAAATTGATCTCTAATGATCTTGATTTGAGAAATTGCTTTTTCTAAACCAGATTTGTTTCTGCTCATTGCGCATTCTTGCCACATGACTTTACCTAGTTCTCTATGAAAATGATCAACTGTTTTTGTTCCGTTTATAGCAAGAACTTTTTCTATGTATGCTTTGGTTTCTTTTTCTGCTTTGTCAAATTCTGGATGGTTTGTTGTTGGATGATCTGTTTTTATTTCAGAAGCCAAATAATTATTAATGGTATTTGGTAATATAAAATAACCGTCAATACTAGCCTGCAATAATGAATTAGCACCTAATCTATTTGCGCCATGATCTGAGAAATTGCATTCTCCTACAGCGTATAAACCGGGAATGGTTGTCATTAGTTCGTAATCTACCCAAAGGCCACCCATAGAGAAATGAGCTGCAGGCGAGATTTGCATGGGCTCTTTATACGCATCAATACCCGTAATTTTTTTATACATTTTGAAAAGATTTCCATAGCGATCTTTTATGGTTTCCAATCCGAATTTTTCAATAGCGTGTTTAAAATCAAGATAGACCGCATTCTTTAAGCGCCCTACTCCAAAACCAGCATCAATCCGCTCTTTTGCTGCACGTGATGCAATATCACGAGGTGCCAGATTACCAAAACTAGGATAACGTCTTTCTAGGTAATAATCGCGTTCTTCTTCAGGAATTTCATTCGCTTTTCGTGAATCCTTCTTTTGTTTTGGAACCCAAATACGACCATCATTACGAAGTGATTCAGACATTAAGGTGAGTTTCGATTGTGCTTCACTAGATTGTGGTAATGCGGTAGGATGAATTTGAGTAAAACTTGG
>CAZRIE010000207.1:0-4163 GCA_964600075.1 uncultured Flavobacteriaceae bacterium | reverse complement strand
TAAAAATACAAGTATTATAGATAAACGGAAGTTTATTTGTGATGCTGAGCATTAAGGGAATTCATGATTCAATAATCAAAAAGAGGGCAACCAATTGGGAGGGCACTGAAAAAGTCCCTTTAAAAACCTGAAGTGAAAATGGATAAAAAGAAGCGATATTGTTCGGGTCGGCAATGAGCTTGTTAAAATCGAAGTTGCTTTTGTTATATAAATTATATCCTGCGACCTTGTTAACAGTAGAATCCCGGTTTTAAATGCTCATGGTCTTTACTTGGGCGTACTTTTTAAGCACATCGGCTTTTGTCGTCTCGAGAACACAATCCAAATGCATTAACACGGTCAAAGACAAAATAACCTTACCGTTAATCGTTTTGTTTGTAATCGCCTCTCAAGAGGTCTGTGCTCGACCAAATAAAATTGGCCGATCCTTTGCTGTTCGTCATAAACGCACATTAATTTTTGAAATTAATATACTCATGGCGTTTGGAAACTCGGAAATTTCGGGAAATTTATTTTTTTCTTTACCAAGGCAAAATGTTCATGTTTTATCTTTATCAGTAAATTGTACCACTGAACCTTAGCTTGAAAAAAATGGAGGATTACTTGATTCACGTAAACGAAAAGGAAACACTTGTCAATAAAAAGGAGGTAGCGTTATTGGATATTGCCAAAATCGGAAGTTCTGATTTTCATCTTTTGCATTATAATAAAGCTTATAAAGTAAGTCTACTTGAAACCGATTATTTGAATAAGACGCTAAAAATCTCTGTGAACGGTACTGCCTATGATTTAAAAATCGAAGATGAATACGACCAGCAGGTCAAAAAAATGGGACTGCTGGCCGTGATCTCACAAAAGGTAAATTCTATTATGGCACCCATGCCAGGACTTATTATAGATGTGTTGGTAAAGGAGGGACAAGAGGTTTCAGAGGGAACTCCCCTGCTGGTGCTGTCTGCAATGAAGATGGAGAATATTATTTTATCACAGGGAGATGGAATTATAAAGTCCATAGCCATAAAAAAAGATGATACCGTTGAAAAAGGACAGTTAGTTCTTGAAATAGAATAGTAGTATTTCCGTTTTCACGGGAATTAAAATATAGGATTCCCACTTTGGAGGGAATTAAAGTAAAAGATTTATGCGAAAAATACTAGTTGCCAATCGTGGCGAAATTGCACTTCGAATTATGAAAACCGCCCAGAAAATGGGAATCAAAACAGTAGCCGTGTATTCGGAAGCAGATAGGCACGCGCCGTACGTAAAATTTGCTGATGAAGCTGTTTTATTGGGAAAAGCACCGTCCTCCGAATCGTATTTGGTAATGGGGAAAATAATTAAAGCGGCAAAGCAAACTGGCGCGGAAGGCATACATCCCGGCTACGGATTTCTAAGTGAGAATGCTGTTTTTGCTCAAATGGTGGAAGACAATGGCATTACTTTCATCGGGCCTAGACCACATGCCATCAAGGTCATGGGCAATAAATTGGCTGCTAAAAAAGCTGTACGTGAATATGCTATTCCAATGGTGCCTGGTATTGAGGAAGCTATTACCGATGTGGCTTTGGCAAAGAAAACCGCCAAGGAGATAGGTTTCCCCATTTTGATCAAAGCTTCAGCAGGGGGAGGCGGAAAAGGAATGCGCATAGTAGATTCCCTCGAAGAATTACCGGAACAAATGGAGCGCGCGATAAGTGAAGCTGCTGCGGCCTTTGGCGATGGATCTGTTTTTATCGAAAAGTATGTAGGTTCACCAAGACATATTGAAATTCAAGTGTTAGCAGATACACATGGAAATGTCGTACATCTTTTTGAACGGGAATGCAGCATACAGCGCAGACACCAAAAAGTAGTGGAGGAAGCTCCATCCACGGTACTTACTCCCAAAAGCCGAAAAGCAATGGGCGAAGCTGCCATTAAAGTAGCTAAAGCTTGTGATTATATTGGAGCTGGCACTGTAGAGTTTCTATTGGATGAAAATAAAAACTTCTACTTCCTAGAAATGAATACACGACTGCAAGTCGAGCATCCGGTAACGGAATTGATAACCGGCATCGACCTTGTAGAGCAACAAATTAAAGTGGCCCGTGGAGAAAAGCTAGAATTCTCCCAAGAAGACCTTTGCATTCAAGGCCACGCTTTGGAAGTGCGTGTATATGCGGAAGACCCCTTGGATAATTTCATGCCAAGTATCGGAACATTGGCTACCTATAAAAGACCTCACGGCGATGGCATTCGTTTGGATGATGGTTTTGAGGAAGGTATGGAAGTTCCTGTTTATTACGACCCCATGCTATCGAAGTTGATTACCTATGGAAAAGATAGAGCTGAAGCCATTCAGTTGATGATAAAGGCAATAGACCAATACAAGATTGAAGGCGTTACAACTACTTTGTCTTTTGGGAAATTCGTTTGCCAACATGAAGCCTTTACATCGGGTAATTTTGATACGCACTTTGTCAAGAATTACTACAGCCCAGAACAACTAGAAGAATACTATTCGAAAGAGCGGAAGATAGCTGCACTAGTTGGTTTGCAGTTGTATCTTGAAAATCAAAAATTAGTAAAAACAGCGACTACAATCTCTTCCGACTGGCGAAAAAGCAGAATAGGACAGTAACCCATTTCAATGCAATCATGAAAGATAAAAAGCAAATACTGGAAGATAAATTGGAGAAATCTCGCCTCGGGGGAGGTCAAAAGCGCATTGATAAGCAACACGCCAAAGGAAAACTGACGGCCCACGAGCGTATTCATTTTTTGTTGGATGAAGGTTCTTTCGAAGAAATGGGCGCTTTGGTAACCCATCGCACCAAAGACTTTGATATGGACAAACAAATCATTTACGGAGATGGAGTAATAACGGGCTACGGAACTATAAACGGAAGACAAGTCTGTGTTTTTTCGCAAGATTTTACGGTTTTCGGAGGTGCTCTTTCCGAAACCCATGCCGAGAAAATTTGCAAGATTATGGATATGGCCCTAAAAATTGGCATACCCGTAATTGGATTAAACGATAGCGGCGGCGCTAGAATTCAAGAAGGCGTCCGGTCGTTAGGTGGTTATGCAGATATTTTTCATAGGAATGTAATGGCATCAGGAGTAGTTCCGCAAATATCAGCTATTATGGGGCCTTGTGCCGGTGGCGCTGTGTATTCTCCGGCGATGACCGACTTCACTTTGATGGTAGAGAATTCCAGCTATATGTTCGTTACTGGCCCGAATGTGGTGAAAACAGTAACCAATGAGGAGGTAACTTCGGAAGAATTAGGGGGTGCTCTAACACACGCCACCAAATCGGGAGTAACACATTTAACCGCTGCGAATGATATGCACTGCATCGATCAAATCAAGCAGATTGTGAGCTATATGCCGCAAAATTGTGAAGATATTCCCGACGATATTCCTTATGAATTGACCGATGAAACTCGTGAAGTTCTGGAAAGTATAATTCCTGAGAACGCAAGTCAGCCATATGATATGCGGTATGTGATTAACGGAATAATCGACGAGAACACCTTTTTTGAAATTCATAAAGAATACGCAAAAAATATCGTAGTTGGCTTTGCCCGATTAGCTGGAAAAAGTATTGCTGTTGTTGCAAACCAACCGATGAGTTTGGCCGGTGTTTTAGATGTGGATAGTTCTAAGAAAGCTGCCCGGTTTACAAGATTTTGTGATTGCTTCAATATTCCACTTTTGGTTTTGGTCGACGTACCGGGATTTCTCCCTGGTACAGATCAGGAATGGAACGGCATCATTACTAACGGAGCAAAATTATTGTATGCCTTAAGTGAGGCTACGGTTCCTAAAGTAACGGTCATTATCAGAAAAGCCTATGGTGGTGCCTATGACGTAATGAACTCAAAACATATCGGCGCTGATTTAAATTACGCTTGGCCAAGTGCTGAGATAGCTGTTATGGGTGCGAAAGGCGCAAGTGAGATTATTTTTAGAAATGAGATTGGTTCGGCTGATGACCCAATTGCAAAGTTAGCAGAGAAAGAAGCCGAATATAGCGAGAAATTTGCCAACCCCTATAGCGCTGCCGAACGAGGATTTATCGATGAGGTAATTCTTCCCAAAAACACCAGAAGAAAACTAATAAAAGCTTTTACTTTGCTACAAAATAAAGTGGTCACCTTACCAAAGAAAAAGCATGG
>CAZRIE010000206.1:0-4199 GCA_964600075.1 uncultured Flavobacteriaceae bacterium | reverse complement strand
AATGCTTAAATTTCAGTGCTTTTGTTTTCTCTGCCTTTGGCATGTTTTTTAAGGCCGGCAAATCGAACATATACTTGAAAAGTGAATTTTTCACTTCAACAGGATATGGCTTGGCATAGAATGCTGTTTTGTTTTGCCGCGCATGCCAAATATCGTTTTGAACAGGGTGGTCAAAATAAGGGGTGTTAAAACTTAATATGGAATTATATTCCGGTGAAGCTACCCACTGTACATAATCTTTATTTCCTGCTTTATAGGTAAATATGGCCGCTGCTCTTTCCTCCATAGAAATACCTAGACCTTGCAGTTTTTTGAGCACTTCAAGAATTACTTCTTCGAGTTCTTCACTATTTTGCATCGCCATGGTACGACTTCGTACTTTTTCTAAAGCGAGTTCTATTTGAGTTTCTCGCCTCTGTTTTTCAGCTTTTTGTAGGTCGAGAAATCGACGATGTGCTAAATCAAAAGCACCTGCAAATTTTACCAAAATGTCGATATCTTCTTTTGGCGGATGTTGCACAACTCCTGGCAAACTGTAACCAATTTCGCCATGAGATGTTCTTGCCATAATAAAGGTAAGACCACCAATGTGCCTGATGTCGTCATGACTCGGTGCTTGTGGATCTATATTCTGAAAATCACCAAGCGCGACCATTTTATCTACATAGTCAATGGCTTTTTCAGTATTCATTGCATGCACAACTGTGGGATTATTACTTTTTTCCCATTTTGCCAATTGCGAAATGTCACCATGAATATGTCTTGGCAACTCCATTACAAAACCAATTTTGGTACCATCACCCGAGGTCATGGCTTTTTCGTAGGTTTTTGGTAGCCACATCATATGCCAGAAATAGTGTGCTTCGTGGCCCAATTTGATAAACTCGTTTCGCATGGTCACCACAATATCTAATAAGTCTGAGGATTGTTGCATCGCCACAGCTTGTGCCCTAATACGTTCTAAAGCGCCTTCAACTTCTAGCTCGCGGTTTTTTTCTTCTAGTTCGAATGTGCGCCTTTTTATAGCTTCTTTAAGCTGTAAATTTTCTTTACTTACTTGGTCAAAGCCTATAGTTTCTCCTTCTTCAGCTTTTGAATCTGTTGTAGAAAAATGTTGGTATATAAAACGCCAACCTTCTTTTTTCTCTTGCAATGTTGAAGTGAACCTAAAACGACCGTAATAAGACCAATCTGCTCCATTTAAGAACCAAGCATCAAATAAGTGCGTTACAAAAACAAGTGCTCCAAATTTTTCTAATGTTCTTTTTTCATTTTTCAGTTTACATTTTCCAGCCAATTGTTCTGCCGTATCTTCGAAGAATTTGGTAGTTGCTTTACGAGTTAAAAATTCTTCATTATTGGTAGAGCCAATAAAGTGGTATGCGTCATCTAGGTATTTGTCATACGTCTCCACATCGCCGTTTAGATAACTATGTAGCCAGATATTATATACCTTAAGAACTTCAGTTTCTATTTTTTGGGTCGGTTTCATTGCTTACGGGTTTAGGGGAAGTGTGATAAGAACTAGAGCTGCATGTACTTCTTGGATTTTCAATGCAATAGTGCCACCCTGGGTTTTTAGTCTATCAAAATTTAAGCTGTTCGGAATAGGTAGATAGAACAATTTTGATATAGTTTGTTTTGCAAAAGGTTTACCTACCGCTATAGAGGCTCTTAGTGTGACGTATAGCTTCGTTTTTAGATCAAAAATTTTAACCTTCATACTACTTAATACTAGTGTTTCCCAAGTATTAATCTTGGGTTAAAAACTGATAGGACGTTATAAAAACTAGTCTCCGGGGAAGGGTTCATAAATATAGTTAAAATGCGTTTATTGGAAAACACATTTTTTTAAATTTTTAATATTTTAATTTCGTTTTTACGAACTAAAATCTGGCTTTGAATAATTTCTTAAAAAGTAATTTTTAGTCTAAGCTATTTTAGTTGCTTTCTCTATGCTTTTTACCCTCTTTTCTATATCTAAAAATGAAGCGCACTAAAATGCGCAGCATAAGCGCAAATGCAACGAGGTAAATAATTTCTTCGGTTTCCAATTTTCTAATATTTTGACGGGCTAACATGTAATGATTAACCCATTTTGCCATCGCCATCTATATCCCTTACCAAATGTGTTTCTAAGGCAATGAGTGTTTTTTTAAGTAAGGCTTTGGTGTTTGCCAAATCTTCCTCTAACAACCCCATGCGTTCTTCTACGCTATTTGCCTGTTCTTTTTGCTTTTCTAATTCATCTTGTTGTAATAAATCCCAAAATATTCCCATATTTTCATTGTATTGGTGAGTAGTAGGTATTGTTTTTTTGGTAAAGTATGCTTAACGACCCTTAGCGTAGAAGTTAATCGTTTTTCTTGGCTTTTCCCATTTTAAATGAGGTTAGGGGTGGGTTGTACATTCTTTATGTGTACTTTAATTTCCTCCATAACTCACCTAGGATTGTTTATACGTCGGTATCAGAAAAGCTAATTACAGCTGCCTCTAAAGACTCTAATCCGTCTTATCTTATCCTTTGCTTCGTGGCCTTCTAAAAAGTGCAGGTAACCATTAACATTAATAATTCCTTTTAACCAGTGTTGCTTATAACCTTAACGATTATGTCTTTTATTGGGTCTTCAACTCCATATAATCAAACACCAAATTACTCAAGGCATTGACCCCTGTCTTAAACCCACTATCATCCATAAGGAATTGCGGCGTATGATGGTCTCCGACGGTTTTTGGATCTTTACCTTTGGTCATTGCTCCAACGAAAAAATAAAGTCCTGGCACTTTTTGAGCAAAATATGAAAAATCCTCTGCACCTGTAATCGCAGGAATCAAAATCACATTGTCCTTTCCTGCCGATTTTTCCAAAGTGGGTAGCATTAATCCCGTTAACTTTTCATCATTGAAGGTTACTGGAAAACGCATAGAGTAAGGCAGTTCTACTGTGGCTGTGGCTCCAGCGGCTTTTGCAGTAAATTCGACAATGTCTCTGATTCTTTGAAGCACCAAGGCCTCATCTTCATTTGTAAAAGTTCTAATCGTGCCCAACATCTCTACTTGTTCTGGTATAATGTTACTGCGATTTCCGCCATTGATGGCACCTATAGTTACAACTGCTGCGTTATCAGTCAACACAACATTGCGACTTACAATAGTTTGTAAACTAGTAATAATTTGAGCAGAAACAAGGATTGGGTCAATACCAGACCAAGGCGCAGAACCATGTGCTGGTTTTCCTTTAACGGTAATTTTCATATCATTAACGCTTGCCATAATACCTGCTGGTCTATATGCAATTGTACCAACTTCGTAAAAAGCATCTAGATGTAGACCAAAAATGACATCCACTTTCGGATTTTCCAGAACACCTTCTTTAACCATTAAATAGGCACCACCTTCTTCTCCTTTTGGTGGGCCTTCTTCCGCGGGTTGAAAGATAAATTTAACAGTTCCTTTTAAATCGGTCTTCATTCCCGAGAGTATCTCTGCTACTCCCATTAAAATAGCGACGTGCCCATCGTGACCACAGGCGTGCATCACAGAAGTCTCATTACCATTATAAGTGGTTTTTACTTTCGATGCAAATGGTAAATCATTCTTTTCTTCAACAGGCAAGGCATCCATATCTGCTCTAAGCGCTACAACAGGACCTGGTTGATCTCCTTTGAGAATACCAACAACACCTGTTACACCCACTTTTGTCTGTACGTCTATGCCAAGTGATTTTAAATGTTCGGCGATAAGTTCCGCTGTCCGGAATTCACGATTTCCCAATTCTGGATTTTGGTGGATGTCGTGTCGCCAATCGATAACTTTCTGCTCGATCTCATCTGCTGCTTTACTTACAGCAGTGCTGTGGTCTTTGGTTTGGGCAAAAGTTATCGTCGTAAAAAGCGTTAAAATGAACAGCGACAAAACTTTTAGAGTGTCTTTAAGGTTAGATTTGTTGGTTTTAGTTTTCATTTTTTTAATGTATTGTTGATTAATTATGTTTTTTTATTCTGACCGTTTCTTTTTTAAAGCATGCCTTTTGTTATAGCTCAAATTTCGCCATAGCCATTCTAAGGGTCCGAAGTAGTGATACCTAAGCCAAAGAGGACTTGCAATCAGCTGAAAAATCCAGATAGAGAACACTATGTACAAGAGCTCATGACGCTGAAATTCTCCAAACAGGCCAAATCCAGCACCCGTAAAAAGGA
>CAZRIE010000205.1:0-4268 GCA_964600075.1 uncultured Flavobacteriaceae bacterium | reverse complement strand
GATGAATTAACTACATTTCTGTAGTTGAAAAGATGCCCATGCTGGGCACACACAATATATAAGATCGCATATCTATTCCTTCGTCATAGAGACACGACATATACGATACGTTAGCCACAAGCTGAAAAAAATTCCGAGCCACCATTAAAAACCCGCACTGAAAAACGCCACCACGCAAACAGCACATTTATTTTTTCCCAACGCAAAAAGCCAACTCATCAAAAAATAAAAGAACGGTTTTTTCCAACGCTCACATCATCAAAATAAACTGAAATCAAGAGACAAAAATCTATCTCACATTTATTCCCAAAATATTTTTGCCCTTATCCAAATATAATTTTTTATTTTTGAGTTTTATTTGTAAAAAACAATGGATTATAAAAAACAGATTGGCAAAAATATAGCCGCATTATTGCTCTTTGCAGCTTTAACGTTGCCTACTGCCATTCAGTTTTTTCACATGTTTGAGGGGCACGAACACATTGCCTGCACAGAAACCACAACCCATATTCATAAATCCGTTGTAGAGTGTGAGCTTTGCAGTTTTCATTTGGTATCTTTCAATTACGATATAGCCGAATATCCTGAATTATTACTGCCAAAAATTCCTGTAAAGATTGAAGCAAATTTTGCTTCCTTACAATATCATTCCTTTAAAATAAGCAATACACAGCTACGCGCACCCCCTATTTTTTCTTAATAAACAAACAATTATTCATTTTGTTAATTAAGAATTTATATGCGCACGTATGCATTATTGATTCTGCTATTGAGCAGTATCTCTTCTATATCACAAAATTGTGACAACACACTTTTCGGTACGGTAACAGACCTTCACGATGGGTCTTTACTGGTAGGTGCAACACTTATTGTTGCAGGTTCTGAACAAGCTGTGCAGACCGACCTCGATGGAAAGTTTACCATTTCAAATCTTTGTAATGACACTTATAACTTACAGGTGTCACACCCATTCTGCTTGACCAAAGGTTTCACAATTAAAATATCAGGTAACACGACCAGGACTTTTAAGCTGGAACACCACTTGGAAGAACTTAACGAAATTACTATCGCAGGAAAAGCCTACAGTAACAAGTCAAAAACAATTCTTGAAAACACTATCTCAAAGGAAGAATTGGAACGTTTTAGTAGCGGGACGCTCGGCGATGCCCTTAACAGTTTGAGCGGAGTTTCTTCCCTCAATACTGGAAACACCGTTGTAAAACCTTTGATTAATGGCCTTCATAGTAGTCGTGTGGTCATTATAAACAATGGCGTTCGGATGGAAGACCAAGAATGGGGAGCAGAACACGCCCCAAATGTTGATATCAATTCCGCAGGCAACCTTACCTTGATAAAAGGCGCAGGCGCATTGCAATACGGTGGCGATGCTGTGGGTGGTGTCATTGTAGCCGAAGCTTCTAAAGTTCCCGTTCAAGATAGCCTTTACGGAAAAACCCTATTTACAGGAGCAAGCAATGGTCGAGGTATTTCCCTGACTTCCCAATTGACCAAAAGCTATCAAAGTGGCTGGTATGCAAACGTGCAAGGAACATTAAAACGTTTTGGCGATTTTGAAGCACCAGATTATATTTTAAGCAATACAGGGATTCTTGAACGTAACGCTTCTTTGCACGTTGGACTTAATCGATTCAATTATGGCATCGAAGCCTATTATTCACTCTTTAAAAATGAAATCGGCATTTTAAGGGCATCTCATTTGGGCGGAGCGCAAGACCAAATTCGGGCAATAAATAGCGACAGATCTCTAATCATCAATGATTTTACATATCAAATCAACGCCCCAAAACAAGATGTCACGCATCATTTAAGCCGAATAAAAGGCTTCAAAAGGTTTGATGGCTTTGGGAAATTGAGTCTGCAATATGACTTTCAGCGTAACAAGCGCTTGGAATTCGATATCAGGCGCGGTACAGATAAGGATAATGCATCGTTGGATTTAAAACTGGACACGCATACACTGATGTTGGATTTGAATTCCCATTTTACTGATGCAATAAGCCTAAAGACTGGTTTAATGGCACGATATCAAAACAACTTTGCAAACCCTAATACTGGTGTACGTAGGTTAATACCCGATTATGACAAATACGATTTGGGAATTTATGCCATAGCGGATTACCGACTGAATAACAACCTGCTTGTGGAAGCAGGTGGGCGATTTGATTATACATATATGGACGTTTTTAAATTCTATCGCACCTCTTTTTGGGAATCCCGTAATTATGATGAACTCTTCCCAGAAATCGTAGTCGAGGAATTGGACAATCAGATTTTAACCAATCCGCAACTGAATTTTTATAACGTTTCAGCAACTATAGGTGCTACATACGATTTTAGCGAGGAATATAAACTGTTTTTGAATTATTCATTGGCGTCCCGCG
Source organism: uncultured Flavobacteriaceae bacterium (assembly GCA_964600075.1). Lineage (GTDB taxonomy): Bacteria > Bacteroidota > Bacteroidia > Flavobacteriales > Flavobacteriaceae > CAZRIE01. The sequence continues at coordinate 1,866 of CAZRIE010000205.1, read as the reverse complement.
CACCAAACCCTTCCGAACTTTTCAGCGAAGGTTTACACCATTCAGCTTCCCGTATCGAGCTGGGTGATTTAAGCTTTAATTCTGAAATAGGACTTAAACTATCGCTAACCCTTCAGCGAGAAAATGAAAATTTCAGCTTTTCAGTTAATCCTTTCATAAATACTATTAACGACTTTATAGTTATCGAACCTACAGAAATCCAACAGACGGTTAGGGGCAATTTTCAAGTATGGGAATATAGACAGACCAATGCACAATTATTGGGTGTGGATGTTGATGCCTCTTATGCCTTTGATGAAAATTTCCGATTAAATCACCAATTTTCACTCGTAAAGGGATACGACCTTACAAGGAATGAACCTTTGATAAATATACCGTCCACAAATACAACGAACGAAATTATATATCAAAATCCAGAATTCAAAAACCTAAGGTTGGCATTGCAGAGCGAATATGTATTTCGCCAAAATGAATTTCCCAATAATAATTTTGAAGTGTTTATCCCAGAGACCGAAACAACAGAAATTGTTGACGTGAGCACACCGCCCGATGCATACCATTTGCTCAACTTTAATTCGAACATTGATTTCAAAGCCTCACAAAAATCAACAGTCACGGTAGGTTTTGGAATTACGAATTTATTAAACACTTCCTACCGAAATTACCTAAACCGTCTGCGCTATTATGCAGACGACTTAGGTAGAAATTTTTCATTAAATCTCAAATTCAATTATTAATTTTTTAAAACAAAAACAAATGAAAAAAAAAGTAAAATTTTTAGCAACTGCAATTTTTGCGACATTATTATTTGTATCGTGTTCAAATGACGATGATACCCCAGAGCCGGTAAACGAAGAAGAAGTAATTACCACATTAACTGTAACCCTTACACCCAATGGAGGCGGAACACCAATTACTTTACAGAATCGTGATTTGGATGGTGATGGTCCCAATGCACCAGTCATTACCGTTTCTGGAGACTTGACTGCTGGTGTTATTTACAATGGTTCTATTGTTCTGCTTAACGAAACCGAAAGTCCTGCAGAAGACATAACCGAGGAAGTGAAGGAAGAAGCTGAAGAGCACCAATTCTTTTATACCATTGGGGGTGCTATTGACCTTACAACCGACTATTCTGATTTTGATGGGGATGAAAATCCATTAGGAACTCAATTCGCATTAACAGCTGGTGCAGCAAGTTCAGGAACCTTAACCTTTACATTACGTCACGAACCTACGAAGCCAAATACGGGTCTTGGCGATGCTGGAGGAGAAACAGATATTGCAGCAACCTTTAACGTAACGGTACAATAGATTTGAATTAGTCATACTTTTCTTTGTTCCAAACTGAATGCCCTTTATGATTTTTCCGTAAAGGGCATTTTATTTTAGAATTCTTTAGAAAAAGGACAAAGCACAAAGCCATACACGTTTGCAATTCGCTAAAAGTCACCAATCCACCAAAAATGAAAAAAAGTATGTCTTGCCAACGCTCAATCCGAACCGAAATGAAAACATCGGAGTTGAAAAGCAGAACAGAATAAAGCCAGTGGCTAACAAAGACGTGTATAAAACATAGCTAGTAAGATCTAAATCAAAAGGTTTGTGCTTATTTGCTAAGACCGCCAATTTAATCCCTTCGATCATAAGGCCGTTTCATATAGCTCATGACCAGAAGAAATTTGGTTTGAAAGATAAATGTTTGATCTATTAATTTTCCACAGCCCTAAAGAAAGTAGATAACTCCCAGCAATCCAGCTATTCCAAGCACAATGGTGTATGGCAAGGCCATCTTAACCATTTTCCCATAGGATAACCCAATTAATGGGGCTACAGAAGAAGTCAATAAGAATAGAAAGGCAGCTT
>CAZRIE010000204.1:0-4277 GCA_964600075.1 uncultured Flavobacteriaceae bacterium | reverse complement strand
ACCATTAAGCGTTCTATATGATGGCAATAGCCTGTTTGCAATACTTTCTTAATGGTTTGGTCGATGGGAGTAATACCCGTAGTACCATCATAGAACGAAGCAGGTATCTTCTTTTTAAATTTCCAAAAATTGGTCGTACGTTCTTCACTGCCTCTAGATTCATAGATACCTCTTATAAATTCTCGCCACCCTATGATTTGACGTACAAATCCTTCAGTAGAATTAATGGGTACATTGTTTTCTTCAGCATACCTCAAACACCCATCAATAATTTCTTTAGGCGTTATTAAACCCACATTAAGCATAGGTGTTAATACACTATGGTTCAGTATAGAGTTTTCAGCAATAATGGCATCTTCATAAACACCAAACTCCATAAAGCGTTGCTCAAAAAATTGATGAAGCCAAGCTTTTGTCGTTTCAAAATTTGTTGGATATAATGAATATTCTGTAAGACTTCCTAAATGATTTGAGAAGTGCGTTTCAACATAGTGTTTGGCTTCTTTATAATAATCATCAACATCTGGAAATTGAATAGCTGGCGGTATCTTTTTAGCAGGATATTTTTTTCTGTTTTCCGTATCGAATGTCCATTTGCCACCTGTTGGTTTTCCATCAGAATCTATAAGGATGTTTTGCTTTTTACGTTGCTCCGTATAAAAGGTCGTTTGGTGGTATTTCTTTTTATCACTTCTAAAAAAAGTTACTAGGTCTTCTTTGGTATTTAAAAATAAAGGTGAGCTATATACAGTGGTTGAAATGTTGTTTTCTAAACAGCCTTTATCTATTCTTTTTTGAAGCCAATTATCTGATGGGTCTATATAGTTGATATGTTGAATACCTTGTTTTTTCAATTCGGGAATAAGTCGTCTGATGTCTGAAATCACTTCAGTAGCTTCAACATAATTTACTTCAAGGTTTTTGTCTTTCCGAAGAAAATCTGTGTAACTCTTCATAGTAGCTCTATGAAAAGCGATTTTTTGCTTGTGGAATGGGTACTGCTTAAAGAATAAATATTCTTCTACTAAATACACTGGTGCATTAGTCTCAAAAAGTGGAGACTCTTCAAATAGTTGATGCGGAAATAGTATGTTGATACTCTTCATTTATTCTTTCTACAGCGATCACTACAATATTTAACTTCATCCCAGTTCTTCCGCCATTTCTTACGCCACGTAAATGGTCGTTCACAAACGACACATATTTTTTGGGGAAGGTGTTGTTTTTTCATTACTAAAATTCTGGTACTTCGTTCACTTTAACATAGGGATAACTGTCTATTTTTTTTAGTGAATAATAGCTGTTTAATCCTGAAATACCAACACCATTTGTAACTTCTAAGTCAATGTCATCATTTACTATTGCGGTATCGGGAAGTATCAAATGTTCTATTTCGCCTATCATTAAAACGGTACCGTTATGTTTAATATCAAGCGCTTCTTTAAAGCACATTCCTATTTTGAAGTTGCTTTCTTTTACAAAGGGCGCTTTAAAATTTTTGATGTATTCTTCGGAAAGATTACATCGTTTAAATTCTGAAATAGCTGAATCAAACTTTCCAGATGTATAATGGGCATTTTTGATAAATTCTGGATGGATGTGATTGATAGTGTAGTATCCATTTTCTTGGATATTACGATACGTATGACCAACTTCTTCAGTTTGAGGTCTAGATATAAAACCCAGAAGCGCAGGGTCGCTTCCTAAATGAACTACTGAACTAAACACAGCCAGATTGGTATTCCCTCCGTCATCTATCGAGCCGATAAGGTTTGCAGGCTTTATGCCTGTAACCGAATTGATTATTTTTAACCTAGTTATACGGTCTAGCTGTTCTTTAGTGTAAATCATTATGTGTTCTATTTACGTGCGGACTTAATAAGCGTTTCTTTTCTTTTTGCACAGCGGGATGCTTTTTGTGTCCCCAAATTTTACCTCTTGCTATTCGCGCACTTTCTTGCAAGTCTACAATAGGTAATGGATAATCTTCTCCTATCATCACCCCACAAAAAGTCTGCTCCATTGTCGTCATCTTCCAAGGTTCGTGAATGTGAGTTATTGGAACATTAGTAAGCTCTGGAATCCACTTTTTTATGAATGCCCCTTCTGGGTCGTGCTCTTGCGAGTTTTTTACAGGATTGTATAAGCGTACTGTATTAATGCCTGTAGTACCAGCTTGCATTTGAAACTGTGGATAATGAATACCAGGCTCATAATCTAAAAATTGTCTTGCTAAATGGTAGGTACCATCTCGCCAATCTTGGTCTAGGTTCAGTGTTAAAAATGAAACCACCATTGCTCGCATTCTAAAATTAATCCACCCTGTTTGCTCAACGGCGCGCATACTGGCATCGATTAAAGGGTAGCCCGTTGTGCCTGTTTTCCAAGCTTTAATAAAAGCTTCGTTTTTCTTATGTGGTAATAGTTCGTAACCCCTGTTGATACAATCGGTTTCATAGCTACATTCTACTTCAAATTTTTGAATGAAATGACAATGCCAATGCAATCTGGTAAGCATTGCAGAAAAAGCCCTGCTGTTTTTTATTCCGTTAGGGTGTGTGCCGATAAATTGAAAAGCTTGTTTAATACTCATATTTCCCCAAGCAAAATAAGGTGATAATCTGCTACAAGCCGTTCTACTTTCGGTAGGTTTAGAAATATGTTTTTGGTAGTCAAAACCCCTTTGAGCAGTAAAAGATTTTAAATAGCGCCAAGCATTCGCTTCGCCAGCGGGCTGATATTGTTTAGGATATTCTTGTAATTGGGTCTCTAATTTTTTGGAAGGTGAAAAAGGATGTTCAAGGGTTTTTTCCTTTGAAATCGAATAGTTGTTTTGAATAACTGAACGGTGCATTGTAGCATGCCATTGTTTGTTCCAAGCATCTCTGTTTTTAGTACCTCTTAGAATACCATCTCGTTGCGATTCTTGCCAACTAATATGCTGCTGTTTGCAAATTAGAGTCACTTCTTTATCACGTTGCCAAGTACTTTGAGTTCCGCTTTCGCGAAAGCTAAAAATAGCTTTTATATTGAATGCTGCTACCAGGTATTCAAATACGTCAATAGCTTCTCCATAGAACACATCAACGTTTCTATTAAAAGGTGCTAGTATCTTATTTAGTGCTAAAATAGAATGATAAACAAATTGCAAATGCCTTGGGCTGGTGTCTGGATATTCAATGAGTGTAGTTTCAAACAGGTAAATAATACGATATGCAATACCAGCTTGCTCTGCCTTTAATAGGGGTTCGTGGTCTTGCGAGCGAATATCACGCTTTAACCAAACAATATTGGTGGCTTGCCTTTTCAATAGGTAAGCTGTTTTTTGCATTTTTTCCAAAAAGCAAAGAAAGAAGGATAATAGCCTTGCACTTTAAACATCCATTCTCTGGGTTCTTCAATACCTTCATAGTGATTGCTTAAAGGGTGTTCTTTATAGTAGATATTCCTGCCCGTTCCGGAGACGGACCTGAAGTTATACGTTGTAATAAGGTCATTAAATTCACCTACATAGATTTGAATATTGGCTATGTTTTCTTCGCAAAAAGCATTGATAAAATCAATCGTCTTTTGCGATACGGGATATTGCTTAAAATGCGAAGGCTCTAACAATAGAATTCTATTTGTGGAAATATCTTTTTTCCAAAGTGGGTCTAGATTGTAGAAATTATAGATACAGGTCGGAAGCGTTTCATCGATTACAATTGTCTGCTGTTTTGGTAAAGGGGTTTTTAATACTAAAAGAGGTGTGTCTTTTAAAATTTCAGGAATTTCTAGTGTATTAAAAGCGTCATACGGCACATCCAAAAAGGTGTTTTTTTGTTGTGTAAAACAGTATTTGTTGATGTTATCTTGATTTGCAACGTATTTCTTATTCGCATTTGCTCCAGAAACCCACTGCCAGCTTAAGGCATTGCTTGCCCAATCTGCATCGAGCAAATTATAGTACATCCATTGTGCAGGAGCTTTCCAATGACTTTGCCCTATATTACAAGCGATGGCGGCGATATACATTCTTAGGTGATTATGTAAATAGCCTATTTTATAAAATTCTTGAATGGCTTTGTCTATGGCCTCAATGCCCATGTTAGCTTCTAAAATTGCTTTTGAAATTGAGGTGTTTGAAATAGGTTTTTGTTCGTGTTTTAAATCTTGATTAATGGCATCACCTTTTGCAATCCAAATCTGTTGCCAGTAGTCTCTCCAAGCTAATTCTTGAATAAATTTTTCAATTTGAGCAGGTTTGTAACCTCGATTTAAAATTTCAGAAAGTATAA
>CAZRIE010000203.1:0-4319 GCA_964600075.1 uncultured Flavobacteriaceae bacterium | reverse complement strand
CGGAACAGTCTTCCGAAAATAGCCCCAAGCTGACGGCATCTGCTATTTTTCTGCCAATGGTCTTTCCGAAGCTTTATAAAAAAATGAATCCTGTTTACAAAAAGCAATATGAAAGTGTCGCTTTGGGTTCGTATATAAAGAATACCGAACACATGCACGCGCCTTATGAAAAATCGGCAAAGGACTATATCGCCTTGTTCAATGCCAAAGGATTCTATTTTGTAAAAGGGGAGAAGGGGTTCGAGGTCAAATCGATTTACATGGATAATAAGACAAGTTGCACCTTGCCGAAAAGGACGAGCCAGTATTTAAGTTCGATTCCCGATTTAGCTGCAACGTTAATAGGTCAACAACCCGTCATCAACAACCTTGTCGAAGAGAGCATGAACAAGCTTGAAAACCTATGGGCAGGACACCTATTGGAGAAGGGGATGTACGACAAAGTTACCTTTATGCTGACGGCCGAAAATGTACGACCTAATTTACATCGCGAAATGATTCAGCACCATATGGATAATGGACTACGGAAGTGCCTTGTTCAAGTATCTCAAAGGCAATCCAGTATCCAACAGAACCGTTCGCTCAGAAAAGGTGTTTATGCTCTTGGCAACCTGTTGGGAGGCAGTAGCTATAAAGAAGAAGAAATGTTCAACGGGTTCAAGGACGAGTTTACTGATTTTACTAAATATAAGGGTAGGGGACTTTCGATGTAGATTCAAAGAAACGATTCGGTCATGGGATTTTACGCCCTGCGGGCGCTTTTTTGTAGATAGGGAGAGAAAGGGTATGGTGCACCCAGCCAAGGTTCGGTTGCGCCCTACGAAGTTTCTTCTTAACGCTTATCTGCCTGAACGCTAAAGAAACTCCGCAGGATCCACGCGCAGTTAAAGTTATGGTAAGGATTTGGGGGGAAATGGAAAATTAATTTTTAATCGCCTCGAAAACCAAGTTGAATTTCCGATAACGGCTTTAGACTTTCGGCAACCGTAGTATTGCTCCAATTTGCCATGATTTTCCCCATTTCGCTTGTATTGACATCCGTCGTATTTTTTTCTAGAAGGTTAGAGAGCCTACCATAAAGCTTTTCGTTTTTGATCGCTATTTTTTTCATTTCTCTGCCCATTACACGTGCGGCGATAAGATTAAGCCCAAAATCATCGTCGCCAAATAGATCGGAATGGTACTCGTAAATTTGGTCGGTATACATTTCAAAAAAATGGGTTAGTATTGTCAGAATGTCCTTTAGGTCATCCCTTCGGATTTCAGGGCGGTCTTCCCAGGCGATGAGTTTTAGAATGACGATTCCGGGCAAGGTGCAAAACTTAAAGCGATGTCCCCCTTCCAATTCCAATTCGGGAAGACCGCTCTCATAGATTTCCATGAAGCCGGGCATATTCAAACTGGTACCCCCTGTACCTTCAAAACTTACCTTCGCATTTTCATCTTCTATGTTTCCGAAGGGAAGTAAATCCACTTGCATTCTTCCCTGCCATAACAGCACAAAAGCATTCTCTTTAGAAGGTTGAAAGTGTTCGATTTCAACTAGGTAACGTTTTAGTTTTTCATAGGTTCCCTTATCTTCGATAAAAACGGCAAAATCGATGTCCCTTGTAATTCTGCCTGACGGAATTTCATTAATTGCAGTCATCCATACATCACGGGCGACGGCACCGACCAAATAAAAATCGACATGGAATGCTGCAAAACCTCGTTCCAAAGCTGCCAACATTTCTAAAAAGTCGGGTCTTTGGCGGAGTTGTTTAAAATTTATCCTGTAAGTACTCATTATATATTTTTTCTGCGGTTTCGGTACATCGCCTATCCCCCTTCATTATTAGGTCAGCGTAAGCGAGCAATGGATGAACCGCATCTTTTTCCTCGGTATTGTCTTTCCAGAATTTTTCATAAATCTTGACATTGCCGCCTTCATCGGGAACAAGTCTGTAGTTCTTCATCAGTTCGTTTCTTGGTTCGGTGGTGTATAGCGTCAACTCTTCCGGTCTTAGGTAATTGGTATAGATATCCCCGGCGGGTTCGCCTCCCCATAATGTTTTCCCCTGTTCTAATTTAATCTCCTTCCAATTGAAAAAAGTATCATTATCCGCAAAACGGTATGTTCCAATGACCAAATTTGGTTTCAACTTTTTTTCATAGGCCATAATCCATTTTTCAAGTAATTTTTTAGTGCCCTCCAGGATATAGGTGTCCTTGGTAAGTGGAATGAGGAAACCATCATCCTTTAGGCCATTGAAGATGTTCGTAATATTACCGATACCTGTATCCGTTTTATCGGCTATCTCACGATAGGTTTTGTTGACCCACGTATCGTCCAATAAGAATTGGTAAACAACTTTTAGTCCGGTTTTGGTAAATGCCCTATTTGTCGTCTTTTGCTTTATTGCGATGGGTTCATTGGCATCGAGCCAAAGGAAGGTTTCTTTTTCATTGAGGTAAATATTGCCGTTCGCCTCAAGATAGGCGATATTCCTGTTACGAAGCTCTTGTTTTATTTTGGGAAATATGGTTTGTGCAACGATCATAAATGGTTGATACTCCTTGGCGAATGCCTCCAATTTTGGAAGATGGATATTTCTTAGCTCTTTTTTAATTTCTATGCCAAGCTTGATAGTCCGGTCGTTCAGGGTAAGGGCTATCGTACCATCCAGGACTTCATTGCGGGCGTTATCAAGCCATTTGACTTCGATTTTACCAGTTTTCTGAAGGTTGGTCAATGCGTGTTGCACAATTCCTTGATCGTTCATTGTTCACTTTATTTTAACGTTCACGAAAACGTGAACATATAAATATTATGAACAAAAATACATAATTATTTTCAATTGGAGCTATTTATCAGGCTGATAAAATATTTAAGGAAATCAAACGTACAGTATGAATAGATCAAAACCCGATAACATTATCAAGAGCATCGTCCAAATCTTTGTTTACGAAGTTCTGCTGGTAGTCGATAGTTGTTTTAATGTCGGAATGATTATAGAGCTTTTGCAAGACTTGTAACGGAATTCGATCACCAGAGATATTCCCAAAAGAATGACGGGATACGTGCATTGTGATTTTCTTTGTGATTCCTGCTCTTTCAGCAATTTGCCCTAAATATCTATTCAATCTTTTGTTTGCTGTTTTGCTATCCCTTAAAATAGCTTTAGGATTATTGACGGTTTCTTTTAATTCCGGAAAGATATAATCGGTATTGGAACTTTTTGTCTTTAAGTACTCATCCAATATTTTTTGAAGCTTATCATGAATTTTAAGGGATAGGTTTTTTTGATTCTTGTTCATGGTATAGTAGATTCTTTCTCCTTGGACGTTTGCCCACTTCATTCGAACTACATCGGAAACCCTCATTCCCGCTAGATAGAAACTAAAAAGAAATACGTTTCGTGTATGGTGTTGCTTTAGATTATCAGAAAGGTCTAGGTCTTCGATAATTTTGATTTCCTCCCAAGTAAGACCGATTTTAATAGATTTTGGGATTCTTATTTTAATCTTTCCGTCGTGATTTCCAAAAGGATATTTATCCTTGGAGATAATGTTCTGTTGTGAAGCCCTATTGTGCAACGTACGTATGAAAATCAACGTGTTTACAATACTTCTTTCTCCAACGGAATCTTTAGTGCTTCTTAAATAGGAGATAAATCCTCGCAAAAAAAGAGGAGTAATTGCCTCGAAGGTCAACGTTTTTGCCCTTGGATATCTTTTTATTCTATTCAATAAGGGTCTTTCACAGTCGATACGAGAATACTTCTTGTTTTTTTCTAATTCTTCAAAGTATGCTTCGGCAAATGTGTAAAAGGAGTGGCTTTTATGCTTTCCAGAAATGGCTTTTTTTATTTCTGTAACACGAGTTAGTGGTTTGGTCTCCGCTTCAATATCAAGAAGTGATTTGTTTATCTCGGCCAACTTAAAAGAAATCAAATTATTTAAGCGCGTGGAATTTGGATGATTTTTCTTGACTTTTCTTTTTACGGAATCCCAAAATCTTGGATCAATTCGTTGTCCAGTTTGTATGTATGAAGATTTTCTATCTTTGGTAATACGAATGTTGATAGGGCATAGGCCAGCCTTGTTCTTTCTTTTACGCAAGTAAGCTTCAATGGTTGCCATATTTAAAGATACAAATTTTTGGTCAAACAATGGTCAAACAAATGGTGGTTTTATATGGTTTTAAGTGGTTTTATTTGATTTGTAATATTATGTAAATACTTGATATAGAAGTGTTTTAGTATTTTTAGATACAATTCGGAAAAAACTTAGGATCTAGTGCCGCAAGGTGTGAGAGTTCGAGTCTCTCCGCCTGTACA
>CAZRIE010000202.1:0-4413 GCA_964600075.1 uncultured Flavobacteriaceae bacterium | reverse complement strand
ATTGTGTATTGATTTTCTGCACGAACAAGGCCTCTTTCGTAGCACGCCCATCCCATGGGTCAGCAGCGGTACGTGCCTGACCATATAAAAGCTCGTCGCGACTGTCGTTGCCAGTTTCAGCAGGGCTCAATGGAGTATATAATAGTGGTGGAGCTGATTTAATCAAACCGGTCCGAAGCAGATCGGCTGATAGAAATTCATATCCTTTAACCTTGTCAACCCCGGTAAGATTTTTGACCAATTCTTCGTCTTCTGCAGACAATATTTTTCCTTGGCCCTGTTCTCGGCCTGCATCCCTATGCGGCAGGTACACTGTCGCCTGTTTGTTTTTTCCGTTTAATAGTAAATAGGCATGATCGGTTTCCAATCCTGCGAGGTAATAGAAGGTATTCGATTGGCGGAAAACACTGAATCCGGTCTGTCCACTAGTCCCTTGAATAAGAGCTATTGCATTAGTGCCAATGGCATCTAAAAGTTTCGTTCTTCGCTCGCTAAAATTTTCAATGGAGAAATCGGTCTGGAAATGATGTTTGTCTTGCGATAACAAGGGAGACAGGTTACAAAAGAGCAAGGCCATTACGCAAGTCCAGATGGTATTTCTCATAGTATTCGGTTTTTTTAATTGAAGACGGAATGGATTAATAGTTGATCCTGCACTAATATACTGAAAAATGGTTCTTTTCAAAACGCAGCGTATTAAGTACAAGCCAGGCATGATTCACTTTCAAAACAACAACTAAGTTTATTGCATATATGTTCGGAAAGAAATATACGGATTCGTATTAAATTCTAAAGTTACTATCTGTTATAGGTTTAAAGATGCAATTTATCAACAAAATAGTAAACGAATTCAGTAGTATGGAAGTGGCAAAAACTTCTCAAAACTTAGCGTATTTGCTGTGGGCAAATAATATTATTTGTTTAATGTTTTGACAAAACCTTAAAACAGTTTTAATTTTAGTATATTCGCCACAACTAAATAAACTAAAAATTATGAAAACTTTTAAAACCATTGGCATTTTAACTTTTGCTGTATTACTTCTTATTTCTTGTGGTGAAAAGAAAAAAGAAATGACAGAAGAGGCAACAGAGGAAACAACTGAAATAGCCGTCAGTGAAGAAACAACAGAGGAAACGACTAAAATAGCCGTCAGTGAAAAAGCAGCACCGAATATAGTGGCGGTTGCAGCTGGGAATGAAGCCTTTTCAACATTAGTTACTGCTGTTACGGTCGCCGATCTTGTTGAGGCACTAAGTGCTGATGGTCCATTCACGGTATTTGCACCAACTAATGACGCTTTCGCAAAATTACCTAAAGGTACTTTAGAAAGTCTTTTGATGCCCGAAAATAAGGATGACTTAATTGAAATTTTAACTTACCATGTCGTAGAGGGAAAATTTGAGGCAGCAGCGGTTATAGAAGCTATCAATGCCAATAAAGGTAAATTTACGGTACCTACGGTGAATGGCGGAAGTATTGATTTGAGCCTAAAGGATGGTAAGGTAACATTGACAGATGCTAAAGGAGGCGTTTCTACGGTCGTTATTGCTGACGTAGGGGCCTCAAATGGTGTAATACATGCACTAGATACGGTAGTGATGCCAAAATAGGAAACCCATTTTGAAAAAGAAGACTAAGGCCATTGCACTACCGCAATGGCTTTTTTTATAGCCAAGTTTGACAACGTATCTTTAGCGTCAAATTAATTTGTGATGAGATGCAATTAAAAAAGGACTATCAAAGCAATTTTGAATCATGTCAAGTTATAGGGCATTACAACAAGAAGGTTAGTATAATCTTCTTGTTTTTGAGCTTCCCGATAGCTATCTGGGGCTGCGATGGTGTATTTGGCACTTCATTTTCTTTGGCCAAAGCTGTGTCTCGCTCAAAATTTTTAAAGATGCTCCAGTTGCTGAGAATTATAGCCTCTAAAAAGATTATTCTTAAAAGGTAATGACATCGAAGAATACACCGATGCTAAAGGTTCATGAGCTCCTTTAAAAACAATACATATCTGCGCGCACTGCAATCTAAGAATTGTACCTTCCAACTAATTAGATGATTCGATTTTAGGAAAATGGACTTCCACCTTTTCGTGCATGGTATACAATCGGAATTTACCCCCATCCGGCACCAAGATACCGCTTGATCTGTTCTCTCCCATAATCGGATTTTGACTATACTTGGTCCAATGAATCAGGTCTTTGGAGGCCGCAACATTGGTCGACCACTCATGCCAATCTTCAAACGCGGTACCATGGTAGTTGGCATAATACCATCCCTTATATTTTAGTATTTGGTTCACGGCCAGACCGTATTGGTCATAGGTTTCAGGCCCCATAGCGATTACCGGGTCATCTTGTACATTCGTCCATATCTCAAGGTCGTTTGAAGTAGCCAACCATATCCCCAGATCATTGCGCTCATAGAACAAATACCACAAATTGTTTTCCCTCCAAACGGTTGGGGTACCATAAGGGCCTTCGTTCAAAGGGGAACCGTCGGAAGTACGGATATCCAATCTCCCATGGTCTACCCAGTGTATGCGGTCTTTCGAGCTAAGCCTATGGGCAATATCGCCTTTTCCTTCAGCAAACATGTGATAGGTGCCGTTTACGTTCATGACCATCATGTCTTCTGTCCAGCTTTCATCAAATATTGGGTTGTCGGCATAACGTTTCCATGAAATACCGTCCGGGGAAGTCGCATAGCCCAAGGAAAGTAATTCCCCGTCAGGGCGCAGACCGGTATACCACATATGGTAGGTGCCCCCTTCCTTTAAGATATACCCCCTTTCCCTTATTTTTTGGTCCCAAGTCGGTTCGCAGGTACCTTCGAATACTGGGTTTTCGGAAAAAGTCTGGAAGTGCACCAATTCTTCAGGGAAAGGAACTGTTTCTTCTACAACCTCACTGTTTTTAAGGGTATCGTTTTTTTTTGCTTGGGTTTTCGATTTCGTATGACACGACCAAAATAGAAGTGCCGTTAGGAGTATAAGAAGGTTTGATTTCATTGGATGGATGTAAATACGATGTTTGATGTTTTTGGTGGCTGTGGAATTGGGTGATCAAAAAATTATACCTGGGGCAATCTGTTACGATTAATACGCAATATTTCAATTACAAATAGCTGTGTTTGATATTATATTAAAAGGACGCTACTAAAATTATCTATTAAATGAACCTATCTTTTTAATGGCGTTATTATTTATTAGCTCCTTGTTCATGACGTTTTCCTAATCAGATCCGTTCCTCCACTATTTCGGCAGTAGAGAATTTATACCTCATGTTTCTGTACACGCATATATCCGTAATATCTTTTGGGGCGCCCTTGGGCACTGCCCTAAAGTTCGATGAAACCCTGTCCGCCTTAACGGGCATAACCCTATGAAAGCAATGGCCATGTAAAAATATTACCGTTCCTTTCTTAGGCCTAAAAACAATTTGACCTTCAATATCTTCATGTGGTACGCCTACAGGCAAAACTCCGGCTTTATGCGCTTCGGGTATAATAACAATTTCTCCACCTGTATCATTAGTAATGTCATGTGAATATACTAATCTATTAAGATTAAACCGTTTTGGGTTTTCTGGAGGACAATCTTGGTGCCAGGCCTGACCTTTACTACCCGCCTCAGAAAACATCATCATACAATATAAATTCTCCCAATTATTGTTTAAAATTACGTTCGTAATTTCATTAAATGTTTCGTCCTTATCAATGCCGTCGAAATACGGTTTGTCCTCCATATAGGGGAACCAAGGAATAACTTCATTTTCAGATTTAGTGATAAAATCTGTTGTGTGTTCCCAATCCCTAGTCGTCCTAAAATGATCGAGAATAATTTGCTGATATTCGTCCATCAACTTGTCCGGGAAAAACTTGTCAAAAATCACATAGCCCTTTTCCCAGAATTCGGTTCTTACTTTTTCAAAATCCATTCGAAATTATACGTTACTTGAACTTTTAATTTTTAAGAATGAAGATAGTAATTATTTTTCCCGTTCTATAAAACGTTCGTTTGAAAAGAACTCACAATCTTCTATTTAAAAAATGTATGACCTTTTTTTAAATTTTAAGAGCTTAAAGCATATTTTAAACGAGTTATTATGATTGATCCTAAAATCAATTAGAATAAGCTGCGATAGGATTTGGTTGGAAAAATATAAACCATGCATGTTATAATTTCTGCGCGCCATCTTTCTTGATTATTTCTTCAACCACTGGCTAAACCAATACTACAAAATGTACTTTAATGTCCTGCGCCCGCCTTAACGGATTCTTTCGTGCAGGTTATGACACTTTGCTTGGACAGCATAAAAAGATTCTTCTCAATTGTTAATGACATTAACCCAGAAAATGTATGAATACCTTTAAATAAACCATAAACAAGCAATGAATAAACACCTGCC